>DBBT01000015.1 GCA_002292345.1 Opitutia bacterium UBA977
AAATCCGCCACGTGGGCATAGTGCTCACGCAGGATTGGGCCATCCAACTGAGTCACTTTAGAGGCGACGATGTCGAAGCCAGCATTTTCGAAGCGAGTAATGACCTCGCCTGCAATGCGTTTCTCCATGCAGTCGGGTTTGAGAATAATAAGTGTTTCTTCCATAAGTCTTTTGCTAAAAAACGTCATGCAATGTCGCAGCGCATCGGCGATGACAAGTCTAAAGCATCGGCGATTATCATTGCTCCGCTTTAACTGGATTTTTCAGGCTGCCGATACCTGTAATTTCGACTACTACCTCGTCGCCTGGATTCAGAAAGTGTGGCGGTTCACTTGCCATTCCAACCCCAGGCGGTGTACCAGTTAAAATAACCGTACCAGCCAGTAAAGTCGTACTACCACTTAGAAACGCAATAATTTCGGCAACGCTGAAAATCATATCCCCGGTGTAGGATTCTTGATGTATTTGANNGCGATCCGCGGTCACCAGGACCGGGCCGAGTGGACAAAAGCTATCAAAGCTCTTCGCTTTCACCCATTGTCCGCCGCCATTGAATTTTTGCCAATCGCGCGCACTAACATCGTTGCCACAGGTATAGCCGAGAACGAAGTCCAGTGCATCTGCGACCGATACATTTTTGCAATCACGACCGATCACCACCGCGAGTTCACATTCATAGTCCACTTGGTCACTATGCAAGTGCCGCGGCAAAATAATCGGACAATTNNTTCATGAAGACCACAGGATGGTCGGGTAATTTGGCTCCGACCTCAGCGGCATGTTCGCGGTAATTTAATCCGATGCCATAAATTGCAGTCGGCACTACGGGTGCTAAACGACGCACTGACTGCAGCAATACATCCGACTGGCTAAACGTGCCGTATAAGTCACCTTCCAAGCGAAACACTTGATTGCCGACCTCACAGCCATAGCAAATTTCACCCTCCACAGTTTCGACACGTACAATCTCCATAAACTGTACTGTTAAGCAGTTAGCATATTCTTCAAAGTTATTCGTACGCTAAGTCCTCTGGACTGGGAGATATACGCCCTCATTTTCAACAACGTGGGCGAGTCGCCCAAGCTCTGATTGCATCGCGAAGAAAACAAAAACCCAACTCCAATAAAGGAGATGGGCTTATTTGCTTCTCATGGTAGGCGCGGAGGGACTCGAACCCACGACTTCCACCATGTCATGGTGGCACTCTAACCAACTGAGTTACGCGCCCATACCTGAGAAGATGGGCAATAAGCAAGGCGACTCGATCAATGTCAAGACGCCTTTAAAACAATTCGTTTTCTATAAAAAATCCGAGTTATATGAACAATCACTCCAAGGTTCACAAACTGGGTCTTGCAAACTAGCCCTCCCCAAGGCCCCTGCCTTGTGATTAAATAGGATGCAGTTTTTTTATATTTCTCGTTGCCCTTTTTAATTTGCCGTTCAAATTTCCGTTTTCGGAGCGAAGCACCTCATATAAGAGTGCCAGCCAGACTACACATGAGCACTAGCCTTACCTGGAACCGAAAAGACCTGATCGGCATCGAACCTCTCTCGCGAGGGGAAGTTGAAACGATCTTCACTGCAGCCACCGCGTTTAAACGTGCAATGGAGGCCGATGATAAAAAGCAGCCCTATCTCGATGGCTGCACAATCGTAAACCTGTTCCTCGAGCCAAGCACACGTACGCGCTTGGCCTTCGAAGTTGCCGCAAGCCGACTCGGCGCTGATATCATCACCATGACCAGTAATGCCAGTAGCTTGACTAAGGGTGAGACGCTGCGTGATACCGCGCAAAACATCGCAGCGTTGAAGGCTGACATGATCATCATGCGCCACCCTGCCTCTGGGGCTCCCAATTATTTGAGTAAAGTGGTCGACATACCAGTGATCAACGCCGGTGACGGATCGCACTCCCACCCTACTCAGGCGCTGCTTGATTCTTTCACATTGCTAGAGAAGTTTGGCAGCTTGGACGGTAAGAAGATCACGATTCTAGGCGACATACTGTTTAGCCGAGTCGCGCGCTCCAATATCATTTGCCTGCAAAAACTCGGAGCTGAAGTCACAATTGCAGGCCCCAGCACTTTGGTCCCGAAAGCCTTCGAAGCAATGGGTGTGAAGGTTTGCCATGATTTACGCGAAGCCTTGGAGGATGCAGATGCCGTAATGCTGCTACGTATCCAGCACGAACGCCAAAGCTCGACGCACTTCCCTTCGCTTGGCGAATACACTAGCATGTTTGGCCTCAACAAAGAACGTGTTAAATGGCTGAAGCCAGAAGCGATCATCATGCACCCTGGGCCGATCAATCGCGGCGTAGAGATCGACTCGGAAGTCGCCGACTCGAAACAGTCCGTAATCTTGCAACAAGTCACCAATGGTATCGTGGTGCGCATGGCCGTCCTGCACCTCTGTCGTTGTGCCTATAAAAATCAGCCTATCGAACTCCCAGCGTAACCTGCACTAGCTGACTACGTCATTAAAATTACAACTCCATATGCCTAACATACTTTGGATAACTGGCGGTCGAGTGATCGACCCAGCAAACAATCGCGATGCAATCGGCGACATCTGCGTCATCGATGGCAAGATCTCAGATACTCTTACTGAAGATCAAAAGCGATTAGCAAACAAGATAGATGCCACGGGGCTGGTAGTCGCACCTGGATTGGTCGATATTCACGTCCATTTTCGCGATCCTGGGCAAACGCACAAGGAAAGCATTCGCACTGGAACCGAGGCGGCCGCGGCTGGGGGCTTTACCTCTGTCATCTGCATGCCCAATACGAGCCCTGTCTGCGACAACGCTGGTACGATTCAGCGCATTATGGATAAGGTAGCGCGCGAGGCCGTCGTTAACGTCTACCCAACTGGCTGCCTTACCCTTGAAATGAAAGGTAAACGACTGGCTCCGACGGGACAGTTAAAAACTGCGGGGGTCGTCGCGATGACAGACAACGGTAAATGTGTGCAGAGTAATGAAATTATGCGCCGCGCAGTCGAATACGCGAAGATGTTTGATCTTACGATTATGGATCACTGCCAAGACGAGACGCAAACTGAAGACGCAGTGATGAATGAGGGAGAGTGGTCCCTGCGACTGGGCCTACGCGGGTGGCCTAAGTTTGCTGAGGATATAATGGTCGCCCGTAACGTCTTACTCGCAGAATTAACTGGCGCCCATATTCACATGCAGCACGTCAGTTCGGCGACCTCAATCGACATTATTCGTCGTGCGAAAGGTCGAAACATACCCGTGACTGCCGAAGCATGCCCACATCACTTCGAGTTCACCGATGCAGACCTAAAAGACTACGACACGAATCTCAAAGTCAACCCACCGCTACGCACGGATGCTGATCGTGAATCGATTATCGATGCACTTAAAGACGGCACGCTGGACTGTATTGCTTCTGATCATGCGCCACACACGCCAACCGAGAAAGATAGTGAATTTGATTATGCACCACCTGGGATAATTGGCTTAGAAACCTCACTGGCTGCTTCATTGCACGCACTCTACCACAGCGAAAGACTGAGCTTGAGTGAAGTGGTAGCACTCATGACGCATAAGGCTGCGGAGATCTGTAAGCTCGATGCTGGCACATTAAGCGTAGGTGCATCAGCCGACATGTGTCTACTTGATCCCGATGAATCTTGGACGGTTAATGCCGATCAGTTCTACAGCAAGTCGCGTAATTGCCCTTGGCATGGCCAATCGCTCAAAGGTAAAGTTAAGGCGACCTACGTCGCGGGGCGTGCTGTTTTTGACGGCGAATCGATCATCAGTTAAATGCCTGTAGATATAGACTCAGCCGCGATACTCGCGGGGTCAATTTTTGTAGCTATCCTAGTTGCTAGTGCAGTGCTCTGGATTGTGCATTTGCAGCGAAATCAGCGCAAGTTCGCCTGCGAAGCGGGAGTGTCAGCATGGCCGATTGGCTGGATTAACTTCGGAATTTTCCTCTGTGCTTTAATCACCAGTGTTTTTGTCGTTCAACTATTCGCGGGTGGATTGATTCAATTGAAGCCCCCTATTGAAGCGACGACGATCGACAATGAGATAGAATTAGATGCAGCTGCCGATCTGGTTAGCAGCCAATGCCCACTGACAACTGAACACCCGTCATTGACGCCCCGGATGGCGGTGCTGGCGGTCTTGTTACTACAACTCCCACTGCTAGGGACCTTCTGCGCTCTGCGTCGATTTTACCCAAATCATTTTTCCAGTCGAATCAATAGCCAGCATTTAACGCTCTGGCAGTCATTCACGCAAGCGATACCGCAATTCATCCGCTATTTGCCAATCATTTGGATCGTCAGTTTTGCATGGTCACAACTACTCACTAAACTGCAGCAACTCAGCATCATTGACGAGTTCCCTCCTCAAGAACTCATCAAACTGTTCACCTATGGTGGCGATCCTGTGGCAATTACATTGCTCGCGGCCTGCGCTGTGGTGCTCGCGCCAATCGTTGAAGAACTGATTTTCCGCGCGGGGATCTATCGTTTCTTAAAGAGTCAGGCATCTCTCCTGACTGCTCAAATAATTAGTGGCGTTTTCTTTGCTGTCATGCACGGCAACCTAATGTCATTCCTACCACTAGTTGCCGTAGGCATTATCCTCGCGCGTGTGTACGAACGTTCAGGGAGCATACTAGTTTCGATGTGCTTTCACGCCTGCTTTAATGGATTCAGCCTCCTTATATTATTGATTATGAGTCAATCTTCCTTCCCGATCAATTGATCCCAACTGTGAAACGACTGACTCTGCCTTTACAGTCTGGTTAATTACCTATCAATCTACAGATCTCATTTAAAACACGCATATGAATAAACTATACTCAATATTATCCCTCAGCCTCGGGATCGTTCTAATCAGCGGGTGCTCTACAATCGACCTTCCAAAAGGGAAGAGCGCAGGCTATTCCAGTTTTCGTCTATATCAGCATCAGGCTTCTCATGTCCCAGACTTCACTAACCGTGAAGATCGCGTCAATACTTACTTACAAGCTGCTCTTAAAGAGGAATTTGAGTCGCATGGCTTGAAGGAATCAGAGCAAGATGCTGAGCTCATCGTAGCCTTTCTTTTGATCGTGCAAGACACCGCTGTTACGACTGCCATCAGTGATTACTATATCACCTCTGGCTCGGACATCCTCAGCGAGGCGCACCGCCGTATGGGTAAGAAAAACCTGCCGGGTGGCTATGAAGCAGGTGCTATTGTGGTTGATATCATTGATAAAAAATCGGGTGAAGTCATTTATCGTGACTTCGCAAAGCGTGAAGTGCTCGACTACCTCACACCCGCAGAAAAAGAACAGCGAGCCAGGGACGCTGCGGTCGAAGCAGTGGCTACATTCTTCCGTAAATAATTTTTAGCAGTCACCTTTACAACTGAAAGCTGCTGGTATTATGCCAGTGGCTTTTTTTGTTTCAACCAACAGTGAGTTAGCAGATCAATCGTAGGGATTATCCGCCTCGTCACAAAGCAGATTGCGATCTAGGCACGAACTCTCAACTTGCCAGTGGAGTTGGTTTCAGTTCCTCTATTTGTTATGGAAATCGATCCTTCAACGACCCCACCCGCTTCACCTACACTCGTCATCGATGGTAGTGGTTCAGTGCTATTTGCGGGTGTGCTAGGGTCAAATGGCAATTGGCTTGCTCGTTCGGAGCAAGCCGGTGCCCCACTGGAGAGCCTATTTCCCGCAATTGAAGCGGCACTCGATACGGCTCGGTTGACCTTGGCGGACATCCGCACCTTCATCTATTGCGAAGGCCCTGGCTCAGTGCTGGGCTTACGGCTGTGCGCAATGGCGATTGAGACTTGGAGTCGATTGCACCCACAATCGGCGCACTATTACGTGTACAATAGCCTACAATTGGCCGCCGCACTCATTTGTTTAGATACGCCAGGTCTTGATCAAGCGCTGCTTATCTCTGACTGGAAAAAAGGCATTTGGAATGCGGTGAAGATCCGCAATGGTCAACCTTCAGTAACAGAAGTCGCTGACGATGCCGCCATCGCGGATTGGACCGAACCACTTTACCACTTACCTCAACGCAAGGGTTGGCAACAGCCTCCCGCCAATGCGACTACCGTCGAGTATCGCCCCGACCGCCTGACGGAAGTCTTCCACCTGCCGCGACCAACCGCAACTGTCGAACTGTACGCTTCGGGAGTAAACGTATTTCAAAAATGGACACCCGAGCGTCACCGTGCTCCGACTCCAAGTTGACATTCCGATCTGCTCCACCATCGCCAATAGGCTATTGTTTTAACTCATCATCCTTAAATCACATTCCTAATTCCATACAACGCTGTTGGGCTGAGATAAATCTCGCTGCATTTGAACGTAATTTGAAGCGCATTCAAGCTGCGCTGCCTTCACACGTGCGCTATGTCGCGGTAGTGAAGGCAGATGCCTATGGTCACGGGATGCCGCAAATGGTGCGGCGCTTAATGCAGAGCGGAGTTGATTATTTTGCCGTCGCCAACGTGCACGAAGCCGCAGATATCCGACACATGGGCAAGGGTTGGCCAATCCTCGTTCTTAGTCCCGTACTTCCAGAAGAAGACGATTTCTTAGTCGATTACGATCTAGTCGGCACAGTGAGTACACCAGAAGAAGCCGCGCGATTTAATACACTAGGTGCGTCTCGCGATGTGCAGATTAAGGTACATTTAAAAATAGACACTGGAATGGGGCGACTAGGCATTTGGCACGACAATGCCCTCGCCCTACTTCACACGATTCGTGAGTTGCCGAACCTCAAACTCGAGGGAATCTACACGCATTTTTCTAGCGCCGACAGCGAACGCAAATTCACACGTATCCAACGCCAACGTTTCCTGACGATACTCGACCAAGCCGATATTACTGGTTTACTGATACATGCAGACAATTCAGCCAGCCTCAGTACATTAAGCGGCGATAGCCCGTTTAATGCGGTTCGCATTGGATTGCTCCAGTTTGGTGTCCGCCCCTATCCAGACTCTTTACTCGGAAGTGTTGAAGTTGATCCTGTCTTTAGTTTCCATACTCGGGTTGGCATCGTCAAAGACCTACCTGCAGGCACAGACATCAGCTACGGGCGTACATGCTCGCTGAAACGCGACACACGTATCGCCGTGCTCACTGCTGGTTATGCAGATGGTATTCCACTTCAATTAAGTAATACTGGAACTGTACTGTTGCACGGTCAGCACTGTCCAATTCTCGGGCGTGTCACCATGGATCAAACCATCATCGATGTCAGCGATCTGGATCGAGCAATTAACCCTGGCGATCACGTGGTTCTAATCGGCACGAATCAAGCGGCCGAAATAACGACTAGTGAATTCAGTGACCTTGCGGGAACAATCCCTTGGGAGTCGCTCTGTTCCATTACAAAACGAGTGGTACGTATCTATATCGGTTCGAGAGAAATCTAGAATCCCACTGGGAGTTATTAACGATTGATCAAGCAGGCTATCTGCCTATCTTAACTATAGCTTTAATCAATGGCACGAAACAGTCCCACTTTAATGCGCGACCACTCCAATTCGTTAACCAAAACGAAATATGAATCCTTCCAGTAAACGTCACCTACTCACGCTTGGGTCATTAATATGCTTAGCGATCGTCCTCGTAGGTTTGACTGAATTCTGGACTTATGGAGGCGAGATCAATCGGGGAAAACCATATTTAAACGCCTTCCACGCCATGCTGATCTGCGCAGCATTCGCTTTTCCACTACTTGGAATTGCTCTGTACTTGTTGAAAAAACAGGAAGACATCACGACGGCAAAACAGACCCAAGCAGACCTCATTAAGGCAAAAGAAGGGGCCGAAGCTGCCAGTAGAGCCAAGGATGAGTTCCTCTCAGTTATGGGGCATGAAATGCGCACGCCACTTAATCCTATACTGGGCTTTTCTGAAATTTTACGGCAGAATATCACTACCAAGCCGGAGTCAGATTACATTAAAACGATCATCACGGCAGCCAACCGACAATTGCGCCTTATTGAAGATATCTTGGAATATTTGCGCATCAATCGGGGGGAGATCAAGCCAAGCATTGAGGCATTTAGTCTGGTAAAGCTTTGTCAGCTTACAGTGAGTGATGCTCAAGTGTTTGCAGGTTCACTCAATCTAAGCTTCGAAGCGGACTCGACCGTACTAGATGCTGCTGGTGATTGTTGGGTTGAAGGCGACCGAATAATGTTACGCCGTATTCTCGACAATCTGATCAACAATGCCTGTAAATACACCAGCGATGGCAGTATCAAAGTGAGCCTCAAGCGATCCACATCAAAGCGCGACTGTTTCATTGTTGCAGTCACAGACACTGGCATTGGCATCGATGCTCAAAATCAGCAAAAGCTCTTTGATGCATTCACCCAAGCTGATAGCTCCTACACGCGCCAGCACGAGGGCTTAGGTCTAGGTTTGGCTATTTGCAAAAAGTTACTCACTATTTTAGACAGCGACATTACAGTCGAAAGTGAGATTGGCGTGGGCTCAACCTTCTCCTTGGAGTTGTCATTTAAAGAAATAACAGAGCGTCCCGTTGAAGCATCTAGTCCAGCTCCCCTTCCCCAGCCACGTAAACTGACAGGACCTTGCCATGCTCTGGTTGTAGATGAACAAATAGATCATCGATTTATCGCGCGTTCCTTACTCGAGTCCTACGGCTGCCAAGTAACCGAAGCGATTGATGCTGGAGTTGCGATCGAGTTGTGTAAGCAAAATAAATTTGATGTGATCTTAATGGATTTGGCGATCGCTCTGATCGATGGCAAAGAAGCTACCAAACTGATACGCAATTCCAGCGCTAAAAATCAATCTACTCCGATCATCGCAGTCGCGGCAGATATAACTCCGCAGGTCGAAGCAGCCTGCCTGGCAGATGGCGTACAGCACTGCATTAGCAAACCAGTCACTTCAAAGACATTGTACGATCTAATTAATCAATACGTCTAATCATAACTGGGAGTGGCTCTATCAATTCAAAACATCAACTTCAGGCGAATAATATATTCAATAAAATTACAACAGTTACAACTTAACTGATTCGGCTTTCAGTGGCCTTTAAAATCTGCCTGAATAAAAAAAATGAAAATAGAAGCCGCCAACACAGACGCTTGGAATATAGCCAAGGGCAAGAATCCGGAGCAGCCAACGGTTTTGCGCTTCAGACCCAGTTTAAATGAACATTTGGGCAACACAGATTACCCGATGAGGCTAGTGATTATCTGGCAATTTGATCCAGTGGATGATACTGGCATGCCCTCCGACACGCAGAGTGCCGACATGAAGGACTTCGAAAATATGCTAATTGATACACTCGATCCAAATCGTCTAGCGATCCTCGCTTTCGTTTTCACTAGCTCTGGGACAAGGGAATGGAATTTTTATCTCTCAGACGTCAGTGAAGTCGGTATCCGAATCAACAAAGCCCTCTCAACCATTCCGCAATTGCCTATCGACTTAACCGTCGAGCATGACCCGAATTGGGACGAATTGAGGCAAGTCTTTCAGCTATGCCAGTAGCGAGGCTTCCGGATAGCAAGTTCTATGGTCATTGTGAGACGCTTCGCCCTGACACGCTGCAACTGCTCGCGCACACAACTTTTACATATAAAATCGCCAAACAACTCTGACTGATCGAGGGCACTGAGATCTTTACCCAACCAAATATTGTGCCATTTCCGAGACTATGAGTTGCAATTTCCTGATGCAAAGGAAGTCTGTTTAGTATGTATTTTTTGCCATGTGTATCTGAAGACTAGATAGTAACAACGGTTCCGCATGGTATTCGCCCTAAGAAACGCTACCTAATATAATTTATGCAACCAATAGACCTCGACGCCCACTGGGTTGATATCCGCCACGAAGCCAGCCAAATCGTTGCACGGGAACCAGCGCTCAAGCCGTTGCTAGACGAGACAGTTTTAGATCGTAGCTCGTTTGCGGAGTGCCTCACTTATCGACTTGCCCGCAAGTTGGTTAATCGCTCGACCTCGATCAAGGTACTGCACGAGGTGTTTGTCGACGCGTTCGCGCAAGAACCAATAATTTTACAGCACGTCGCTAGCGATATGATCGCTTTCTATGAGCGTGACCCAGCCTGCCCAGATGCGCTCACCCCCCTGCTCTATTTTAAAGGATTTCAGGCACTGGTCTGCTATCGAGTTGGCAATCATTTATGGCAACACAATCGCAAGGAGCTCGCACTCTACTTACAAAGTCTTATCTCCGAGACCTTCGCGGTGGATATACATCCAGCGGCTAAAATCGGCTGCGGGATTTTGCTAGACCACGCAACTGGCTTCGTCGCAGGCGAAACCACTGTAATCGAAAGCAACGTATCGATTCTGCACGAAGTGACCCTCGGTGGAACCGGCAAAGACCGCGGCGATCGTCACCCGAAGGTACGTTCTGGCGTGCTGCTTGGCGCAGGTGCCAAAATCCTCGGCAATGTGGAAATCGGTGAAGGTGCGAAAGTCGGCGCTGGTAGCGTAGTCCTCAAGAATGTACCGCCGCACACCAGTGTAGCTGGCGTGCCAGCCGAAGTAATTGGTAAGGCTTCTGAAGTGTCGCCAGCATTGGGTATGTGCCAGGATTTCGAGCATTAAGTACGCGACGTATTGCTGCCAGTTGACGCGAGTCACTTGTTAGGCGTTTCACTGAGTTAGAGATGTTTAGGAATTAGAGAAGTAGTAGGAGTTGCAATTAAAACATGATATGATGATACCCTATCTCGCATTAGCTAACACACAACATGCACTCTGGGCACTCTGTCTAGCAGTGGGTGCGGGCTGCTTACTCACCGTCCTGTCGCGTCGGCTCCATCTGCCGACAATTGTGCTCTTATTACTTGGCGGATTTGCACTTGGAGCCGAAGGTTTGAATGTGCTTCACCCAAATGAACTGGGCGAATTCTTGCCAATGATTGTTTCGCTAGCTGTCGGGCTAATTTTATTTGAGGGCGGACTCACCCTCGAGATTAAAGATTTTTCTCATACTTCGACTGTCATTAAGCGATTACTCACGATTGGAGTGCTCATCACTTGGCTCGGATCTGCGCTCACAGCATTTCTGGTTTTCGATATCTCCCCCTCTTTCGCATTGCTGATGGGCAGTCTGATAATCGTGACTGGTCCGACTGTGATCGTGCCTTTATTGCGTAGAATACGAGTCGATCAAAAGATCGGCAGCATTCTGCACTGGGAAGCGGTTTTGATTGATTCAATTGGAGTCTTCATCGCCATTCTTTGCTTTGAATGGGTTGTCGAAGGCGGCGGCACCGTGGCATTGCCAAATTTCTTGATACGCATCGTCAGTGGTATGGGTATCGGTCTTCTTGGGGGCTACCTGATTTATTGGTTCATGAAACACGACTGGGTGCCGGATAACATTGTCAATGCATTTGCTCTGGCCAGTGCAATACTCATCTTCGGCGCAACCGAGTTGATTAAGCCAGAAGCAGGCTTGCTTGCCGTCACCATCGCTGGACTGATTGTGGGTCTAAACAAGCCGCGGCAGTTGCGCGAAGTCAAAGCCTTCAAGGCTGAGATCGTAGACCTACTCATTGGGCTACTTTTCTTATTATTAGTCGCACGACTCGAGCTACAACAGTTCGCCGATTTCTTTACCGACGGAGGCGGCTGGGTGCTATGCTCCGTGATCTTATTGATTCGCCCAATTAGCATCACTCTCTCTTCTTGGGGTACAACGCTGAATATTCGTGAGAAAGCACTACTGAGCTGGGTGGCACCACGTGGCGTCGTGGCCGCGTCGATGGCCTCCTTATTTGCTTTGTCGCTGCAGGCGAAGGGCGAAACCGAAGACGCGGCACTGATGGAGTCGTTCGTCTATTCCATTATTTGTGCGACCGTCCTAATCCAGGGGCTTTCAGCCGGACTCGTGGCGAAAATACTCCGCGTGCAACGCCCCGCACCAAATGACTGGGTTATTATTGGGGCACATCACTTTGGCCGCGAACTTGCGCGTCAACTGATCCGTGAAAATGAACAGGATGTCATCCTACTAGATACTAATGCGCGGAATATAACTCTCGCTAGAAAGGAAGGCATACCTGCGTTGCATGGCGATGGTATGGAAGCCGAAAAATTATATGAACAGGAACAAGCACTGTTTGGTACTGGCTATGTATTGGCCTTAACTGATAATGTTGAGCTGAATCAGCTGCTCATGCAGCGTTGGGCGCACGAGCTAGACAATGAGAAAGTCTTCGGCTGGATTCCAACTGATAGTCCAACCAATGAAGACCATCTTACTGGTCTATCGGTGTTCGGCGACCTGTCTCGTCCTGCTGTAATCGGCAGCGAATTGCTACAGGACGAAAGTAGTTTTGAATCTGTCGTCTGGGAGGATGGAATGACTCTTCCATCAGGCGATTGGCATCCGCTATTTATTCGTCGTGGCAAGCAACTCAAGGCTGTGCCGCAAGACACCGCCCTCAAGGAAATGGTGAAGCCAGATGATGAGGTGATCTGCCTGCGTCGGGCTGAAGGATTTCTATTGCGAGCGCTTCAACGTGGTGACCATCTCTCAATCGAGTGTGAGACTATAGAGGAACTTTATGAAAAGCTGGCGCATCTGGCGACCGAAGCCACCGAAGAGATCTCAGTAGAAAAAATCCTAGAGGACCTAAGTACGCAAGGTCAGCTCTTCCCCGCCTTCCTTGGCCACGGCATCGCAATACCGCACGTCTATTGCGCTGAGCTGAACCATCGTATCTGCTATGTAGCTAGATTACCAAATGGTCTTGAAATACCTGGCCATTTGGAAGCGATCGATTCTGTTTTCTTTCTTCTCAGTCCGTCTGGCGATTCTGAGGGACACCTCTCCACATTAGCAGAAATCGCCAAAAGTTGTCGCTCTAAACGCCGCCGCATGCAGATTAAGGCCGCACAGCGAATCGAGGATGTGATCACAGCGATTGATAATTAGTGAGCTCTTGTGAAGTTTTAGCCCACGGTCGTGCTGACCGAAGTGTATGCCTTAGTACATTCATGCTTTGGCGCATTCCACGCCTCGCACTCTTGGCGTCTGTCCTGATGTGACAATTGATGAACTCTGCAAAAAACATTCTTTTCAAGCAGATATTGACAAGTATCAAACTAGAAGCCACTAACAGCTTTTGATTTTTTTACGATATGATGGGATTGTGTTTCTCTCTAGCGAGTAGACCAAGTTATTGAGCATCCATGCCAACTTAATCAGGCAGTAGAATTGACATCATGGTCCGTAGAGATCACATACATACTTTAATGCTTTTTTTCTGCTCGGGTGGTGAAATTGGCAGACACGCCAGATTTAGGTTCTGGTGCCTTAGGGCGTGAGGGTTCAAGTCCCTCCCCGAGTAGTGAAAGAAAAAAGCCGAACTTATGTTCGGCTTTTTTTGTGCCTGCTTATAGGCGCTATAACCTGCGCTCGAATTTAGCAATTTTATACAATAATAGCCCTCAATTTCAACAAGCCTAGAAGAAGGTCCAAACGAATTCATGTGCATGATTTAATCATACATCAGCCCTACCGTCTTTCGATCGTGGATGATAAAGCGCGTGTTCGTCAGCGAGTCGAGCCGACTGTACGGAAGTATAAATCTGCGTAGTCGAAATATCCGAATGTCCGAGCATCTCTTGAATCGCGCGTAGATCAGCTCCACCTTCGAGTAGATGTGTCGCAAATGAGTGGCGCAATAAGTGCGGCTTGATCGGTTTTTTTATGCCTGCCTTGAGTGCGTATTGCTTAATCAGCACCCAGACCATTTTACGCGATATCGCTTTGCCCTGCTGGCTAAGGAAAAGTTCACTGCCAGTCTTGTTCTTGACGAAGTGAGGGCGCGCTCCCGTTAGATAATTACGCACCGCGATGACCGCTGCGCTGCCGATCGGAGCAATGCGTTCTTTGAAGCCTTTGCCCAATACGCGCACGTAACCGTCGTCGAGGTTGATTGCTTGCAATAAGATACCACAAAGCTCGGAGACACGCAGCCCGCTACTATAGAATAATTCGAGTATTGCGCGATCCCGTAAGCCGTGTGGCGTGTTGGTTGCTGGCGCTTCGAGCAGGCGCTTTAACTCATTATGCGTAAGCACTTCGGGAAGTTTAAGAGAGAGCTTTGGCGTGGGTACTAATTCGGTAAAATCGTCCATTCGAATACCTTCGCGCACGAGATGGCGAGCCAGCATTCGAATGGCAGAGAGTTTACGCGCTTGGCTGCTGCGAGCATATTCGGCTTCGCTTAGATGAGCAGTCCATGCACTCACGTCGCTTTCACCTACGGTGGCCCAATCGGCAACGCCTTGCTTCTTTAGATGTTGAGTGTATTGAGCGAGGTCGCGTGCATAGGCCGATATGGTATGACTAGAAAGCCCACGTTCCAACTCCAGCCAAGCGAGAAAGCTCTCGACGGGTTCGACAAATGCTTTGGGAATAGCGGATACTGGATCGGTTGCCATGCTTAGCAAAAGAATGGCGTGGTGTAGCTATATCTTGCAAGCTTCCCTTCCGCAAGCTGCAGTGGCACCAATTATAATATTCCATTTTAGAGATATATCCTTAACAATTCACTGCTGTAAACTCATTCGATTATTCCATGACGGCACAAAACGCAGGCGAAAGCACAATCAAACCAACGGATCTTCGTGGCATTCTGAAGTATGTCCCGATGTTTCGCGATCACGTATTTGTGATCGCGTTGGATGGTAGCCTCGTCGCGCATGAGAACTTTGAAAATGTCCTGCTAGATATCGCGGTATTGCGTTCGCTGAACATCAAAGTGGTGCTGGTACATGGTGTGGGTCAGCAACTCACCGCCCTGGCAGACTTGCGGGAAATTACAATCACCAACGCAAATGGCGAAGGAACAACTAATGCGCAAACACTCGAATTAGCAACCGAAGCTTCGGCGCAGGTGAGCTTGTGTATTATGCAGGGCCTCACACGCAATGGCCTGCGTTGCGCATTAAGTAATGGTGTGCGCAGCAAAGAGATTGGCATCGTCAAAGGCGAAGACCAGCTCTTCAGCGGTCGAGTCGATAAGCTCGACGCCGCACTTTTCAACAGCCTGTTGGAAGCAAATACGATTCCGATTGTGAACCCGGTCGCATTTAACCGCGAAGGTACCTCACTGCGCATAAACTCGGATCTTCTGGCTGCCGAACTGGCTTCACAACTCGACGCATCTAAATTGGTCTATTTAACCGCACAGGATGGTCTACTAGTCAACGGGCAACCTCAGACTAACCTACCAGTCGCGGAGCTCAGTGCATTGCTGAAAGATGAACAGTCTGGGATCTCCAGCCCTTTGCACAGTAAAGCAAAGCATGCCGTGCAAGCAATTGGAGCCGGTGTTCCGCGGGCACACATCTTGGACGGTCGCCTGTTTGGAGCGCTACTCAATGAGATTTTTGATAAAGTCGGCATCGGCACGATGGTTTACAGCAATGAATACCAATCAATTCGGCGTGCTATGAAAGTCGATGCATATTCGATTTATAATATTACTCAAAATGGCGTGCGCTCCGAAACACTACTAGATCGTTCGCAAGTAGAGATCGAAGCGGCAATCGAAGACTTTTTGGTATACGAAATTGATGGTAGCATCGTTGCGTGTATACATCTGCAGGTCTACGAAGACAGTAGCGTGGTCGAAATCGGTAGCGTATATGTGCAACCATTCTATCAAAACAAAGGAGTGGGCCGGCAGATGGTCGAATACGCTGAATTCGATGCAAAGCAACGTGGCGCGATACGTATGATCGCAATGACCACTCAAGCAACAAATTTCTTTACCAAGCTCTGCGGGTTTCAAGAAGGCTGTGCCGAAGTACTGCCTGCTACACGAAAAGCACACTACGAGGCAAACGGGCGAAACTCTAAAATCCTCTATAAGGATTTATAGATAAAGCGTCACCCATGGACCTGTATCATACCACCGACATGGACGGCGTTTCGGAGTTGAATCCAAATGCAGTACGGATGGAGCAAATTATTGCGCAGCTCGATACGCCAGGCTTTGAAGAGGCGGATCATCCCGACCTCTCATTAGTACATGATTCGAGTGGATGGACACTCACACTCTATCCCCGCGGTATTGTGACTTTTGAGAATTTAGAAGATGACGATGATCACCCGCGTTTCATGACAGGTATACTCAGAGCCGAGGCATTGCGGCTGTGGAAGTCATTAGCCCGTGGAGATATTGATAGCCTCAAGCGACTTACTTGGCTGCGAAACGTAGATTGAATTGCGATTGTATCCAGTCATTTCAAAATGTTTCTACGTAGCGGGCTCAATGGATGATAGCCTTGCCACGCCCTTGGCTATAATTCCAACCAACACAGCGTGACCACATAATCGCGTACAAATTTATAACTGAACTTCATGCGAAGCGTCACTTCACGTAGTTGAGCAGGCAAATTCATGGAAATTTCTAGCACAGAAAGTTGCTGCGTGTCGGATTCGATCTGCAGGGCAATATCTTTAAAATTGGGCTGTGCGCCCCAGATGGGGAACTGAGCTTTAAAGTATGCCTCTTTTGCACTGAATAGTAAGCTGGCAAGAGCCTGATCGTCGCCAATAACTGCGCTCTCAAGCGGATGCACCACCCGCTCCATTGCCCGCGGGCTAAGTCGATTTGTTTTCTCGAGGTCGATCCCAAGATATATCATTTTCTCAGCAGAGGCCGCAACAGCACAACATAAGCCGCGCGAATGCGTAATCGACCCAATGGTGGCAGATGGCCAAACGGGAAGTCCGTTTGAGTCGGTTGGCAATGCGCACGAAACTTGGCCTATATGGTTCAAAGCCATGCGCGCGCAACGGCGGCCGGAAATGAACTCATTGCGGCGCTTAATTACCGAATTAGCCAAGTGTCTGCCCTCTTCCTCGTATTCAAAGGCCTCAGCTTCACTGGCAACCTGCTGCACTCCGCAGCTGGCTGACACTGGGAGTAACGTCTGCAAGGCGGCTTGAAGCTCATTAGTTTGATTTATATTCGGCACAGGCATGGAAGCAAAGAGGACAACAACATATTCGCAAGCTTTCGGAAAAAACAATTTATGATACTGTGAAACCTTGCCAATCCCACTATTCACGTCAGAAACTAATCATGCGTTTGTATTTTTATATCTATTTTGCCTGCAGTATGATACTAAACTTGTCGATACAGGCAAATGGCGAGACATCAAGAGCTTGGGAAGTGCTGGAGGGCTGTCGGCTTGTTAAATCTTCGATCAATGACGGGGACAGCTTTAAAGTGCAGCACAAGGATCTGACATTCATTGCTAGGCTGTACTTTGTTGACTGCCCAGAGACGCATGGCGCCTATATGGATCGTATACGCGACCAAGCGTACTATTTTTCAATCACAGATTCAGACGTCATGGCCGCTGGTAAACAGTCGACCATTTTTACAAAAAAATTCTTACGCGGCGAATTTACCTTGATCACAAAATGGGCAGACGCACGCGGCGGTAAAGAACCCCGCTTTTTTGCATTAGTTAGAAAGAATGATCAGATGCTTAGCTCTGAGTTGATTCGCAATGGCTTTGCCCGTATTTACGGTATGCCGACTAAAGGCAACTGGCCAAGCGGCGTCACGCCACAGTCTTACCTCGGCCAACTCAAGCAATACGAACGAACTGCCCAAGCCAACATGATTGGTATTTGGGGCAACGCGACCAAATCTCTCCAGCTTGCTGGAATGAATCAACTCGATTCAGGTGTCGAAGGCACTCGCACAACCCAAACATCTTCTGCCAACGCATCAGCAACTGCAGCTAGCCAGACTACCAAGCTTAATCTAAATACCGTAAGCGCAAATGAACTCGAAATATTGCCCGGCATTGGTCCTGCTCTCGCTAGCTATATCATCGCCGCCCGGCCCATTGCAGCCGTCGATGACTTGCTCGAAATACCTGGTATCACACTTCCAAAAATCAACTCGTTTCGCGGACAAGTGATAATAAGTGAGCCACCTCCACCGCCCAAAACTGCAGCATTCTACTTGGCAGACATCGAAACTTATCTGAATACAAACGTCACCGTTATTGTATCCGCAGTCGTCCGATCGAATCAAGCAGCCCCAGCTAGCTTTAAGGCAGTCATTCTTCAGACAGACAATCAGGGGGTGCCAGGCGGTAGCATCCCAGCTTTTATTCCTGATGAATTTTACCAAGCATTTGTACAATACTACCAACAGCCTGAGCGCAGTTTCACTGGTCTGTTGTATCAGCACGATTCCAGCACAGTGCTCGTTTATAGCCGCAAGTGAGCACCAGGCGTTAAATATACTCCCCTCCCTCGAATTGTATCACCTCATCGATCGACTTTTTGCTCGTAGCAGCTGCTCGCTACGGCATCCAGGAATCTATCTGTGGCCGCGGCATTGTCCGTTGTGGTGTGCTGCATTCATTTTCAGGCTCCACTGGTTTCGGATACGATTCATTGTTTAATTGGTCAATATGGTATTTCTTCAAGAAAAAGGAGTTAAAGCAGGATGCGGTTCTTGCCACAGATACAAACAGCGCCAATATAGCATCCATGCAAAGTCCACACGAAAAGATCTTGGCCCCGTCCATTCTCGCAGGCGATCACGCAGACCTTAAGAGCAGTCTAAAAGAAATTGAAGCTGCTGGATTGAGTTGGGTGCATCTCGATATCATGGACGGACACTTTGTGCCGAACCTGACCTTTGGTCCGCAAACGGTGAAGGCCATGCGTTCTACATCGGACTTGTTCTTCGATGTCCATCTAATGCTCGATAATCCAGACAAGTTCGTTGATGCATTTATTGATGCGGGTGCCGATCAAGTTACTATTCACGTGGAACCAGACTACCCGATCACTGATACCTTGAAGCACATTCGCAAACGTGGTTGCAAATGTGGCGTGGTCTTAAATCCGGACACTCCAGTCGATGCAGCAAAACCGTTTCTGGAAGAGTGCAACATCGTTTTGTTAATGACAGTGCAACCTGGCTTTGGCGGACAAAGCTTCCGCGAGGACATTCTACCAAAGATGGAGACCTTGGCTAAATGGCGCAACGAATTCGGCCTGAACTATCGACTCGAAGTGGATGGTGGCGTCGATCTCAAAACTGCAGGAAGTTGCACCGCACGTGGTGTAGATACACTAGTGGCGGGCACTGCATTTTTCAACGCCGAAGATCGTAAGGCGTTTAACGCAACTGTCACCGCTTAGGCTAGGCGTTATAGTATAATTCGGGGCGCCGGTCTTTGAGGGCCGTCAAGCGACCACGGGCATTCGCGACTTCGAGCAGATCAATATCGGCAAGGTAGACGCCTTCCGACTCACTCGCTTCCATTAAAATCTGCCCCCACGGATCGACCACTAATGAATGCCCAAAATATTCGCATTTTCCAATACTAGAGCCGTGTCGCTCGATTCCGCACTGATTGGTAGCAATGAAGTACGATTGATTCTCAATTGCGCGGGCTTGAATTAAGCTGCGCCAATGCCCTAAACGCGGATGCGGGAATGCTGCGGCTAAGACTTGCACTACTGCTCCGTCGAGCGCGCACTTGCGGAATAGCTCCGGGAATCTTAGATCGTAGCATATACTGCAACCGATCCGCCCAAGTTCCGTGTCTGCAGTGACAATAGCCTCCCCTCGCTGTACCTGCTTCTCTTCACCGAAAAGTGTGAATAAATGCACCTTTCGATATTGCGCGGAGATCGCTCCAGTTCGTTCAAAAAAATACAAGGTATTGGCCGGTCGCCCCGATTCTGTTTGCTCTAAAAACGAACCACAAATGGCGACATTAAATTCAACCGCAAATGCTGCAATTTGAGCACGGTGTTCCGCCGCTTTATTAAGTAATTCAAGATTGCGGCTCCAATCAAAACCTGTGGTACACATTTCTGGCAAAAAAACGACTCTTCCTCCCCGAGCTTTTGATTGTGCGACCAACTCACGAATTTTAGTGATATTGGTCGAGGGTGCACCTCTAATAACTTCGAATTGTGCGAGTGCAATTTTCATACCAGATAGCACCTTCTGAGAGCATTAAGGCGCGGCAAGCTCAGCTAATTAAAGTACGATGCGCCCGAATCAACGCATCCTTTAATCTAGCAACTTCTACAGGCTTGCTCAGGTAGTCGTTCATGCCAGCAGCGAGGCACTTGGCGCGATCTTCGTTCATCGCAAACGCAGTCACTGCAATGATATACTGCTGAGGATCCTGATCCACAAATTCCCCACTACGAATAGCCTGCGTAATCTCGAGTCCACTTTGCCCTGGGAGTCGAACATCCATTAAAATAACATCAAAAACCCCGCTTTGCATCAGCTCAATCGCCTGAGCGCCGTCATGGACAACCTG
>DBBT01000036.1:0-21234 GCA_002292345.1 Opitutia bacterium UBA977
AAGGTGCGCGCGTGTCCAAGGTGTAAATAACCTGTGGGGGTCGGTGCGATGCGGCCTCGGTAGGACGATGTCATAGCGAATGATTTAATGGAGTTTGCAGGGTGAGCGCAAGCTTTCGGCGGCGTCGCTTAAGAACGAGACGCGCACATTATTCTGATTCCTGTGTCCTTGATGGTAACGGTGAGTGATCTCATCGCGTTTGCGAGAAACAGTTAGGGAGCAATACCAAGCAAGCTCCGCCGAGTCCGATGCCGGCCCAAGCGGGCAAACCAAACCCCGTCGGCAAGAATCCGAGCACTAATGCGACCAATGCTGCAATCAGTGCGAACGGCATCTGCGTGCGCACATGATCCAAAGGATCAACGCCTGAGGCGATCGATGCGACAATTGTGGTATCGCTAAAGGGACTACAGTGATCGCCGAAGACCGCACCACTGAAGACTGCGCCAATCGCGGCGGCGACATAACGATCTCGCTCTGCGTCTGAACTCTCACCACTTACGGCAAAAATTACTGGAATCGCCAACGGCATGAGCACGCCCATCGTGCCCCACGAGGTGCCGGTTGAGAATGAAATTACCGCGCCCAACAAAAAGATCATCGCCGGCAGGAATCCCGCCGATATGCGTCCTTCAAGTAAGGCACTTAGATGATCCGCTGTCCCTAGTTGACTAATTGCCGCGCCCAACATCCACGCTGCAATCAGTACCACCGTTGGCCTTGCGATTTCCCGCACGCCCGACAGGAAGACCCTGCCAGCTGAGGATTGCGCGCGTGTTTTTGCGGTCTTCGCAGTCGACATCAGCGCAGCGGCAGCGACTAACGAAGCCAGGACACTGGCGGCCACGAGAATCTGTGGCACATAAGTCTCAGCGCGTCCGTAGGCCTGCGCGAATTTGCTCAGGCTGAACGGCAACAGCGAATCCGCGCCGATCACATAAGTCATTAGGGGGATTGAGAATGTGAGCACTAAGATTGGCACAATCGCTAAGCCCCAATGGTTGGCATGAATGGGTGACGTTTCTGGATCGCGAAGCGGCATGTCTCGGGCCACGCGTTCGGCCTTAGCCATTGGGCCTGGGTTGAACTCTCGCGTAATAGAGACCAAGGCTAGTATCAGTGCGAACCAGCAATAGTAATTAAAGGGCAGGGATTTAAAGAAATAGGCATAGGCACTGACCTCACGGCCGACCAAGGCAAAGCCCTCGTGGATCATCGATAGCTGAAAGGCAATCCACGTGGATATAAACGCCAAGCACGCCACCGCAGACCCCGTCGTATCCGCGAGATAGGCCAATTTCTGCCGCGAAACACCGCAGCGATCTGCCGCCGAGCGCAATAGTCGGCCAATTAACATCGTGTTCGCCAAGCCATCGAAAAACACCAATAGACCAAATCCAAACACCGTAAATTGCATGCGCTTGTGCGGCGCTCGCCCAGAGCCGAGCAATCGGTGGACCAAGCCTTGCAGGCCACCTCCCGCCTCGACCAGCGCAACGAAGCCTCCCAAGATCAAGGTAAATAGAATCGCACTCAGCTTCCAAGAAGAGCTAAAGATAGGCCAGAATTGTTGCAGCGCGAGCTGCTCAGCCGCGGCGAGCGGCGCTCCATTGGTCACCAGTAAGGCGCCACACATTGCGCCGACTAACAGCCCAATCAACGCACTGCGCGTAATGAATACGATTATGAGCGCTGCGCCGCTAGGGACGAGCGAAAGCCACGGGTTGTCCAATTGGGCAAGGCCTCCGCTTAATAGCAGCAGAATGACGACACTAAGAGCGGCTAGATTTCGAGTTGATCGTAGACCAGACATTTATAACTCAAGCTATGTCTGAAGCCGCAGATGTCGAGCATCACAAATTTTCAAAGTCGAAGGTCGCGAGTGATACCAGATATTTGGCAGGTATGCTTTCTCCTTGATTCTCAAAGAAATACACGCACGCTACGCGACTTCTTAATTGGACCCGGATGCGTAAGTTGGCCGGGCTTTTCACCCAGACCACATATAATGACGTTTCACGATCTTGGACTCGACGAGTCTATTCTTAAATCTATCGACGAGTTCGGCTTCACGACGCCGACTCCTATTCAAGCGGGTTCCATTCCGCACATTCTTGAGGGCAAGGATGTCATCGGCTCTGCGCAGACTGGCACAGGAAAGACTGCTGCTTATGCGCTGCCTATCCTACATCGGCTCGGCGGTCACAAACAAGGCGCTCCGCCTCGTTGTCTCATTCTTGGGCCAACACGTGAGCTTGCTGCGCAGGTCGAAGATCAATTTTCATCGTATGGTAAATATTGTGCTCCGAAGTGCTGCCTAATTCACGGCGGTGTCGGCTATGGTAAGCAACTCGATGAGTTGCGCGAAGGCGCGGACGTCGTCATCGCCACTCCTGGCCGTTTACTCGATCACTTGCAACAGGGCAATTTTGACCTCCGCTCAGTCGAAGTCTTGGTGCTCGACGAAGTGGATCGCATGCTCGACATGGGCTTCATCGACGACGTGCAGCGCATTATTAAGATGTGTAACACAAATCGCCAAACGTTGCTGTTCTCGGCAACTGTTTCGGACGACATTAAACGCTTAGTCGCGAAGAGCCTGAAAGATCCAGTCGAAGTCTCTATCGGGATCAAACTGACGCCCGCTGAGACAGTGAAGCACGAAGTGTATCCAGTCGGCGCGATGCAGAAGTTCGACCTGTTGATCGCTCTGATCGATAGCATGGAAGTCGATAGCATGATTATTTTCTGCCGCATGAAAGTGGGTGCGGATCGTATCGCTCGCTGGTTGCAGGAGCGCGATTACAGTTGTGTCGCGATGCACTCAAATCTTCAGCAGAAGGCTCGTACTAAGGCCTTGGAGCAGTTTAAGGCCGGCACGATGAAAATTCTCGTCGCGACGGACATTGCTTCGCGCGGTCTGGACATCGCTAACGTGACGCACGTCATCAATTACGATGTGCCGGAGCATGCGGAAGATTACGTACACAGGATCGGACGCACTGGTCGTGCGCAGCGTGAAGGCGATGCGATGACTTTGGTCGCTCCCGATGAGCAGGCGAAGCTCGATGCGATTGAGAAATTTATCGATCAGCCGATTAAGCAGCGTAAGCTAGACGACTTTAATTATTTTCACGAACCGATCATTCGCAGCGAGTCTGCTGCTCCGCCGAAGCGTCGTAAGCGCAATTCGGCATCGAGCCGTTTCGGGCGTCGTCGTTAATCGGCGAGTGTGGCTTTCTGTTTTATTTGGTGAGACCGCGTCCGAGCGGTCTAGCTGCGTCGGTTGAATATTGTCCCTATTTGAGTACGCCGAGGACGGTAGTCCTCCAGCAAATAACAAAAGTGTATCCTCGTTTATGAATTTGATGCTTTTTGATGAAGCCTTTGAGTCGGTTCGACTCGAAGGAAGCGATCCTCGTGCGCAGCATTTGCGTAAGGTACTGCGCGCAGAGGTTGGCACCTTGGTATTTTTGGGCTTCGTTAATGGGCCGCGTGCGCGGGCGAAAGTGGTGGCCGTGGAGTCTGATGGTAGTTACAAGCTGGAGGTGGTTGGCACGGAGCCAGCACCTGCCGCGTTACCGGTGACTTTGCTGATAGGCCTGCCACGGCCACATACGGCGAAGCGTATTCTGTTTGAGGGTGCGAGTCTTGGCGTGGCGAGCATTCATTTTTTCGAAGCCGAACGCAGCGAACCTTCGTATGCGCAGAGTAGTCTGTGGCAAACAGATGAGTGGCGGGATCGCATCCGACTGGGCGCGGAGCAGGCTTTTAGTACCTATCTTCCTCAGGTTGCGATACATGCTGATCTGCAGTCGGCAATCTCCGCGCTGCATGGTGCGGACACGCATGTGGCGTTGGATAATTACGAGGCGGGTGGTTCGTTAGGTGATGTGTTGCCCGATGCCGCTGCGAGCGCAGTGATTGCGCTTGGGGCTGAGCGTGGGTGGTCTTCTTATGAGCGCGATGTGTTCCGTAAAAACGGCTGGAGGCTCGCGCATCTAGGCGCACACGTACTGCGTGCCGAGACGGCATGTGTGGCTGCAGTGTCGGCGACGGCGACGAAGCTCGGCCTATGGACGGGGCAGACGACAACCGAGCTCTGAACTCAAAGGAGTGAGGGCGACTCGCCCTCGTTTGCGTCAATATGGGTTCAACGTGGGCGAGTCGGCCACACTCCTTTGTCACTTATCCGCGCAATTGACCCAAGGCCGCAAAGAAGCCGGGGAAGGTCTTACCGCAGCACTCTGGGTTTTTGATGGCGAGCCACGGCTTGCCATCGCCAATCAAGTCGAAGCTGCCAAGAATTCCGAAGCTCATCGCGAAGCGGTGGTCTTCGTAAGTGTCGATTTCGATCAGTTGACCTGCATTGCGAGCTTTCATTGCACGTGCGCGTAGCTCGTTAGGCTTGGTACTGATGGTGAGGGCATCGTCCTCTTCTTTGACGAGCTGGCCCAGCTTTGAGAGTTCGTTGGCCATGCCAGCGATGCGATCAGTCTCTTGGTGGCGGGTGTGGCCAATGCCGCAAATGCGAACGGATCCGCTGAGTAGGGGTGCAATCGCGGCGTAGGTTAAAAAGGTGTCTGAGAAGAGATTAAAATCGATTTCGCGATGGCCGAGGGCGATTGCCTCTGGAGCGGCACAGTTGGCGATCCATTGGTTGGATTCGGCATCGACGCGCAGGCCGTGGTGGGCGAGTACTTCGGCGAAGCGGGCGTCGCCTTGGAGTGGTTCTGGGCTGAGAGTTGGAATCGTGAGCTGGCCGCCTTGAAGTAATGTGAGGGCGAGGAAGTAGCTGGCTGCAGAAATGTCAGGCTCGATCGAGTAGATGCCAGTGCTTGGAGCTTTATAGTGAAGTGCTTTGAGCGAATAGTTACCCTCAGCATCGCTGGTGGCGGGAGCCGCACCAAAAGCTTCACGCATTTTCAGAGTGATTGCGACATAAGCGGGTCGCACGCCTGGGCTGGCAATTTTCACATCGGCTGAACCTGCGGGTGCGGCGAGGAGCAGTGCGGAGAGGATCTGGCTGCTGGCGCTCGCATCGACTGTGGCAGTGCCGCCGTTGTAGCCTTTGGCTTTAAGCGTGAATGGGAAATGCCCTGGCATCCCGTGAAATTCAAACTCGGCGGCATTGAGTGCGACCAGCGCATCGAGCAGGCCGGACATCGGGCGGTCGCGCATGGCAGGATCTCCGTCGAGTGTGTAAGTGCCGCCAGCTTGCAATGCGAGAAAGGCGGTGAGGAAGCGCGCGGCGGTGCCGGCGTTGCCGACGTGCAGCTCTGCCGTGCTGTTTGGAATACGGCCACCTTGACCTTTAATCGTGATAGTTGCGGCGGTCTGGTCGGCCGTGCATTCAAAGCCGAGCACAGTGAGCGCTTGGAGCATGATGCGGGTGTCGCGGCTAAACAGCGCACCTTCGAGGCGAGTTTCGCCTTCGGCGAGCGCGGCCAGAATCAGGGCACGATTGGTAATACTCTTAGAGCCAGGCAACTGGATGGTGTTGTCGAGCTGCTGCATAAACGGCTTGATGGGAAGTGGATCAGTCATGCGTCTTACGATAGAAAATCTGTACTGAGGAACGAAGTGACGACCAAGCTGGCCGTGACGCGAACACGGTCAATATGGCTGTTTTTTGTAAAATGTGGCGCCCATGCAACTTACAATTGATCGCGGTAGGTTTTGCCGCGTTCGAGTTGCGCGATGACGCCGAGTGAGTCTTGGTTAAGAAGAGCTGTTTTGAGATGATGAAGCTGGAGCTCGAAGCCTTCGATGGCACGTACGACTTCGTCGCTGTTTTGTTCGAGGATTTGCTTCCAAAGCTGCGGATCGCCAGAAGCGATGCGAGTGGTATCGCGCAGTCCATCACCGGCGAGATTACGCCAAGTGCCGTCTTGCGCGGCGAGGTAGCCGCAGAGTGTGGAGGCGAGCAGGTGCGGTAGATGGCTAACGTGGGCGACGATTTCGTCGTGTTTTTCGGGCGATACGGTTGAGACAGTCATGCCGATTGCATCCCAGAAAGCGCTGAGTTTGGCGATTACTTCAGCGGCGGCATCGTCCAGTGGTGTGAGGATGCAGGCCGCGTTCTCAAAAAGGTCGGACTGTGCATGTTCCATGCCTGCTTGTTCAGAGCCAGCCATGGGATGTGCGCCGAGAAAACTGGCCGAGTGCCCCTCGAGAACGCTGAGCGCTTCGCGGCAGATCAGGCTCTTGGTGCTACCAACATCGGTGACCAGCGCATCTGCGGCGAGTCCCGACCTGATTTGCACTAGGAGTGGAACGATGGTTTGGACGGGCGTGCAGAGTACCACTAGATCGCTGCCAATGACGGCCTCTTCGGGGGAGTCGAACACCGTATCGCACCAGCTTTGGTTCAGGCATTTCGCGCGAGACTCAGGTCGTCGGGACCATGTCACGACTCGCGGGGCGAGTCCGCGTTCTTTTACGGCCATAGCTAAGGAGGCGCCAAGAAGCCCTGGCCCGAGTATCGTAATCTGCTGAAACATGGAAAACTTCGATTTTGTGAGAAGAAAGAAAGAGATAGAACGTGATATGCACTTTCTTGGAGAACTGACAACTGACAACTGACGGAGCCTTTAGCCTTGCGGCGAGGGAAGCGTAAGGTTCATTTAGGCAGATCGTGTTTACAGTGCCAGCTCCAATTCCCTTATGGTCAACCTGAAGAAGTCTCTCAGCTCCCGCCGATCCTACGAAACTAGTGGTCTTAAGCGATTCATGATCGTGTTGCTCATCGTCATGGTTTGTACGAGTGTCCTTGGGCTATTCTGGTTCTTGAGTCAATTTGGGCCTAAGGAAGTCGATTATAGCGCGCTCACTGCGGATGTAGAGATCCCATCTGAGGCGATCGCGCTGCGCGAGCAGAGCCTCGATGTTGAGTCGCAATTTGAGGAAGTGTTGGCGATGCGTTCGGCGGAGCCGCAGGATGCATTGTTGTTGAAGCGTGCGCTGGATTTGCAACGTCAGTATGTCGATGCGCTACCCGGATATAATGCAGAGGCATCGCAACGCGTGGAGGATTTGGAGGAGCAGTATCAAGATCTATCAGCAGAGTATCTGAAGGTCGAAAGTGCGGCATCCGAATCTGAGGCGCGGAGCCTCGCGCAAGATAAAGCGTATGAAGCCGCGCGGGATAAGTACCAAGAGGCCTTTGAGAAGCAGAAAGCAATCAATGAGAACTTCCCCTTGAGTTCGGCCTACGATGTCGGGCGTGCCACTCGCTTACAGCGCCAGGCGCGCTATCTCGCGGCTGAACCGATGTTGCAACAAAGTCTGCATTTTGAGAGGGATGCAGATGCCCTTATTGCAAAAAACGAGTGGGAGTCTGCCGCGGCCTTGTTGCAGCAAGCCATACAGATTCAGTTAGAGCTCAATCGTGAGTACCGCGGCACCAACCAAGCGAGTGTTTCTAGGCTGGAGCGCTTAAAGGTGAAATGGGTTGGGATCGAGTCGGGGCAAGATCATCTCGAAATCGAGCAAGTGTCGAATCTGGCGGATACGAGTCGTGCGGAAGGTGAAACGCTGAAGGCGGCGAGCTTGTATAAAGAAGTGGCACGCCTACAGAAGCTGTTGAATAAAGAGTATCCTGACAGTCCTTACGCATCTTCAGAGCGAGTGGCAGAGTTTCAGCGCAAGAGTGAGACAGCTCAGAGCGTTGAGCTCGGCTTGGAGATCGAGACGAATCACGACTTGCTGAAGCGCTTACTCTCCGAGCGGCGCACGTATGAGGCTGCGGAAGTGATTGTGGCGCTGCGTCGCGATATTAAGCATATGCAGAATGCGTTCCCGCGCAGTTCACTCAATGATGAAGAGCTTGAGGTAAAGGTACGCTATTTGAATTTAGTGCAAAGCGATCTGGGCTATATTCAGGATCGTGTGTATGATGCGTTGCTTCCCGTTCCGGGGGAGGGAGGCTTGCGCATGCTCCGCACTGAATTACCTCAGGCGCTCTATGCTATAATGATGGGCACGAATCCGAGTCGTAATCAAGGGGATGTTAATCCAGTGGACTCGGTGAGCTGGACCGAGGCTAAAAGTTTTTGTGAGCGGATGTCGTGGATTTTAGGTAAAGAAGTCCGGTTGCCATCAGAGAATGAATTTCGTCAAGCGTTGGGTCGTTTGCGTTATGTCGTGCTTGAAGAACATGTATGGAGCATTTTGGATGCAGATGGTGTGGCGCAGCCGGTTGGCAAAAAAGCGCCGTTTGCGAGTGGGTTTTACGATCTGCTAGGTAATGTCAGCGAATGGTTAGAGTCGGGCGATCGATTCGATTCGGAGGAGGCACGTCACATTGGCGGGCACGCCCAAGACCGACTCGAGTCGATTTTCAGCGTGCCGATGCGCAGCGCACCGCGAGGCGACCGTAATCGATTGACTGGGTTTCGGATCGTGGTGCTCGTCGATTAACATTTAATTAACTTAACGGGGGCAAGTTCGAGTTGCTTTCGAGGCTGCGCTTCTGGCATAATCCTAGAGCTATGGAGCATTTAGACGAAGCGGTGAGCCAAGCGGATGTGCAAAAAAAAGCAGATCGGGCTAAACTCATTATTTATGTCGTCATGTTCTTGTTTATGATGCTTCCCGTTGTGGCTGCGTGGCTGTCGGGCGCATTTAATTTTTAAATCACCGCAATCATTTTTTGATGAAAAGAACTCTGTTTATTTTTCGTATCTTCTTTCTATTGATCAGTCTGCTTGGTTGCGTGTTGATGTCGTACCAGGTGGCAGAGTGGAGCTTGTGGCTCGTCATATTTATAGGCATGGGCATGGCGAGTTTGGTGATTCTGACCGACCTGATGCTACGGGGCTTTTCGTTGCGCGGCCTCTCGGCGATTACCTTTGGTCTACTCATTGGCGGTGCGATTGCGTATTTACTGGGTACGTCGCCGTTGTTTGAGCCCTTGGAGAGTGACCCGGACTTAGCGCAGATGCTGTATCTGGTTCGTCTAGCGTTATATGTGATCTCGATGTATCTTGCCACGGTGATTGCGCTTCGAGGTAAGGATGAATTCAATTTGGTTATACCATATGTGCGGTTTAGTGCTGAGAATATAGAGACGCCGCTCGTGGTGGTGGATACCAGCGCCTTGATTGACGGGCGTATCGCACCGATTTGTGAGAGTAAATGGATGGGGCACGCGTTGTTGATTCCGCGCTTCGTGTTGGATGAACTACAAGCCATCGCGGATTCTCCGGATCCGATTCGCAAGGAGAAGGGCCGCAAGGGGCTGGATATCTTGAATCGACTGCGCAAGATGAAGCATCTGGACCTACGCATCCACGAGAGTGACGTGTTGGATGCGCAGGCGGTGGATTCGAAGTTGGTATTTCTGGCAGTGTCAATGAAAGCCAAGCTACTGACGACTGATTATAATTTAGCGAAACTCGCGGAGTTTCATGGGGTAGAGTGGTTGAACATCACATCACTGGTGAAGGCGCTGAACCAAGAGATTTCGATTGGAACTCTTGTGAGTGCTGAGTTGGTGCGCGCTGGCAAGGATTCGGGGCAAGCGATTGGTTACTTGCCGGACGGGTCTATGCTAGTGGTGAATGGCGGCAGCGCGCAAATTGGCAACGAGGTGCGAGTGGAAGTGGACTCGGTGGTCCCGTCTGCCGGCGGAAAAATGATTTTTGCGACGTATCGACCCGATGTTCCCGAGGCCTAGTGCAGGTTGAGCGCACGTTGGGCGTATGCGTTAAAAAAGTGTTAAATCACTGACTATAAGTCGCTTTTGCTTGATTTTTAGACCGCGAGGCGCTTTGGTTGTACTTCACTCATGTCTCTCTGGGTGCAAATATAATAAATAATAATAACAAAAAAGGAATATCATCATGCAAAACAAAAGCAAAAAAGGGTTCACGCTCGTTGAAATCATGATCGTTGTAGTTATCATCGGTCTTCTCGCTGCAATGGCAGTCCCAGCCTTCCAAAAGGTTCGTTCGACTTCACAGGAAAAAACTATTCTGAATAACCTTCGCCAGTTGGCGTCCGGTGCAGATCAGCACTTCCTTGAAAACGGCGTGACTACCGTCACTAGTTCTGCCCTACTTGGTACTGATGCGTATATTAAAGCCATGGATCAGGTTGCTAGTGAAACATATCCAAGTCCAATCACATCAACCCAAACGTCTCTGACAACTGGTGGAACTCCGGTTGTGTCAATAGCCTTCTAAGTTGATTCTTAGGTTGTTTATTTAATGCAGGCCGCCTACACCAGTAGGCGGCTTTTTTTATGCATAAACCTACAATTTCATCATTCTGCTTACTGCTGCTCTCAGCAGTGATTGCGCTGAAGCTTGGTTTCTTTACTTTTGATGGCACTCAGGCGGTTGGAATCGTAAAATACACGGGCTATTGGGTGATGCTTACGAGCGTGGCCCTGCTGGTGCATAACTTTATTTTGAGGGTGATTCCTGCTTGGAGAATTCCATTAGCTGGGTGGCGGGGGGTATTTGGCGCAGCAGCCTTCATCATCACCTGTTCGATTGTGCTTTTGGTGATCCAGCCGACGGGTTACAAAATTCCCATGGACGAGCCAGTACTCTCGGCAACTGCGCTACGGATGCATGAGTATAAAGAAGTGATGACGACGGCTCGGGCGCATAACTTGCAGGGTATCTTCACGCAATTGGATGGCTATGTCGATAAACGCCCGTATTTCTATCCGTTCCTGGTCAGCCTGTTGCATGATTTTACGGGCTACCGTAGCGGTAATACATTCCTACTGAATGCCCTGCTGGCGCCTGTCTTTTTGAGTCTACTTTTCATTTCGGGTAATTGGGTGTGTCCTCGGTCTGGAGGGTATTTCTCAGTTCTCCTCTTCATGACCGTTCCGCTGTTAGCGATGAATGTCAACGGAGGCGGTTTTGATCTGCTCAATCTGGTGATGATTCTGAGCACTTTTGTTGCTGCGAAGTCTTATCTGGATCGACCTGATTTGAGGCGTTTGGACACGCTCGTGCTTCTCAGCGTGCTTCTAGCGCAATCTCGATATGAATCGGTAGCGTATATTTTTGCAGTGGGATTGGTTGTTCTAATTGGATGGAATCGAGCTGGGAAGATGCTCATCTCACCGGTTTTATTGCTAGTGCCATTGTTATTGATCCCGTATCCACTCCAGCAGGCAATTTTTAGAAATCATCAAGAGTTCTGGCAACTAGAGAACGCCGCCGTGGAGCCGTTTATGGCGCATTTTATTCTTCAGAACTTGGCGCACGCATCTGATTTTTTCTTTAATTGGAGCGATGACCAGCAACCGAATAGTTTGTTGCTTTCGGTTCTGTTTGTAAGTGCTCTAATTGTCAGTCTGGTTCTGTTAATTCGGAGATTTAAGCAGCGCGATATAGGTGGGTCTGTCTTTTTAGCAATTTCCCCCTTTGCAGTGGTCGTTTTATTTAACTTCTTTTTGTTGATGGCCTATCACTGGGGGCAAATTGACGAGATTATTGCGACTCGAATCGTACTCCCCTTTATTCTTTTTCAGGTGCTGTTTGTTACCTTTGTAATTGGTGTAGTGTGCGCTTCTAGAGTCGGCAAGAGCGCAATGCTAATTTTAATGGTTAGTTATTTTATGGGTGTAACTGTGCCTCTTTGCGCGCGGAGCACTTTTTTAAAGTGGGTGCCCGATCAACATATTTGTCAGTGGTTTCGAGATCAAGTCGTGGAGTACCAAGACGAGTCTGTCTTATTTGTTTCTAATAAGCACATCGTTGCCTTGGCTGAGCGTGTGCCTGCAATACCCGAGTTTATTGCTAAAAATAATAAAGCTAAATTGGAGCTGATTCATTCGATTGGTTCTTATGAATATATATTATTCGCTTACGAGTTGGCCCGCGATCCCGCATCCCCTGGCCCGTTCAGGCCTGTCACGCCAGTGCTAGAGGACTTTGATCTAGAGACACTGGTGGAGGCTAAGATTGATGATAATCGTCTGATGCGGATTGGCCAGTTGAAGGGAGTACACTGGAGTGTTGATGATGCGCGAGATTTAGATTTATCGGGATTCGAGTCTCTGGATGGAAGGCAAGCAGAACTAGAGTTCTTTTCTCGATTACTACCATGATGAAATGCGTGTACCCTAAGTTATTCGCCTTTATGAAAGAGGCACCTATTGCTCGATTGATACTGGCATTTATTGGAGTGTTTTTCTTGGTCGCAGTGTATCTTCTCGTATCGCCAGATACAGCAAAGCAAGTCGTTCGACACGCTGGCTACTGGTTTACCTTGGTGGCTTTTTCAGGCGCGGTCTTTTATGGAGTTCGCCTTGGCCTGGAGCAGAAGCAGAAGTTGCAGGACCGTGAGCTGAATGAATTTTGTCAACAGTGGTTTCCGTGGTGTTGCTTCGTTTTATTGATTTCGGGTATGGTATTTGTGCATGCTGAAATTGGGCCCAAGATAATGATGGACGATGAGGTCCTAGTATCGACAGCCAAAAACCTGCACTTAAGCAGGGAAGTGCATACGCCTACTTATGGGCGTTGGATTCACCAATCATTTGATTACTTTGAGGGCTATGTGGATAAGCGTCCTTGGATGTATCCATTTTGCGTATCATTGGTGCATGATTTGTCAGGCTACCGACTTCAAAACCCTTACATATTCAACGGCTTAATTAGCGTCGTGATGATTGCGGCTTTAGCCGTCTTAGGGGGCCTTCTTTCTGGGCGCAGAGGCGCTATTCTACTCCCCTTGTTGTGGTTGACGGTGCCACTGTTTCAGCAAAATGCAACAGGAGCTGGTATGGACTTGTTAAATGTTCTGATGCTAGTGTTGATTCTAATTTTTGCGATCAACTATTGGAGACGATTGGATGCGAATAGCGAGGGACTATTGGCTCTCGCTGGAGTGATGCTGGCCTATACTCGGTATGAATCGGTATTATTTTTGCCGATCATCGCCTGTATAATCGTAATAGGCTGGCATTTGCGGGGTGCGATTATCTTGTCGGCGGGCACGATTTTTGCTGCTCCATTATTACTCGGCGTCTTCCTCCAGAATAAATTTTTTGTCGATACAACGTCACTGTGGGAGTTCCGTGCGGGTGTCGTTGAGCCGTTCTCATTTTCAAATCTACCTGTGAATTCTGTCGGAGCGGTCGATTTCTTTTTTAATGTTTCGGATGCTTATGCAAATTCGTTGTGGCTCTCAATGTTAGGGGCGGTGGCGGTTGTGTTTTTTGTTGTCTATTGTGTGCGTGAAAATCGATTACTGCTTAGAGCGAAGCCTGAGCATGCGATCGCATTCCTGATGGGGCTCGGCTTATGCATTCATTTCATTGTCATCTTATGCTACTATGAAGGTCGCTTGGATCGGCTAGCGGCCTCGAGATTTGCTCTGCCGATGTATCTTCTGATGAGTTACTGCGTTGTGATTGTAGCTGAGCATTTTCATTATAAGCGTGCGGTTTGGAGGTGCCTTGTGGTCGGATCGATTCTGTTTCTGATCGGATTTACCCTTCCAATGAACTCGAAGGCGATCTTTACCCATCGGAATTTTGTGGCTGAGGAAGTACAGTGGGTTGAGCAAGAGTTGTCGTCTCGCCCTAAAGTAGGGTTGTTAATTGTAAGTCAGTATTCATTGTCTTGGACGCTTCGTAACTATTCATCATTGACTGCGCCTGTTGCCATCGCGAGTGCGGATCGATTGTCCCAAGAGCTTGAGAATGGTAAATTCACGGAATTGTATCTTGTTGATGAGCTTGAGTGTGAACTGTCTCCTGATGGAGATTTATTGTTGGAGTCACAACTGCCGCTTGAAGTGTTTAGCTTGGAAACGATTGCAGAGCGAAGTTTTCGCCCTTTTTATCTGACTCGAATAAGCCGAATTAAGGCCTTCAATTTAGATTTAGACACTCTACGGGGTGTTGAAGCTTATGAATAGTGTTTAGTTGCAGGCGGGGCGGTATTCATTGCCTTTCGCTAGGTTGATTATTTGTCTTTCGAGGCGATGTTACCTTAGTTCAAGTTGAGTCGCAGGTTAAGAAGTGAGGAGTGCAATATGACAGATAAAGTATCAGATATAACATACGATCTTGATTTGCTGGAGGCAAGTCGCACGGCTTGGGAGCGGTCGGATGGGCTGCGTTTTATTTACGGTGACTTGTATGGGGATGTGCAGCGGAACTGCCTAGAGGGCTCTGTTCTAGAAATCGGTTCTGGGATCGCGGTGAGCCGTGAATTTATTAAAAATGTTTACACAACGGATGTGGCCAAGACTGATTATGTGGATCAGGCGATGTCGGCTTATGCCATTGAGCGAGTGGTGCAGACGTGTTGGAAGAATATTTTTGCGATCGATGTATTACACCATTTGAAGCAGCCACTACAATTTTTCCAGAGCGCCGCAGGTGCGCTGGCACCTGGAGGTCGCATCATCTTAGTAGAGCCCGCTGCGACCCTCTGGGGGCGCTTTTTTTATTCGCTGTGTCACCATGAGCCGATTGTGCCACAGTTGATTGTGCCGCCTTTCGAGTTTGATGCGAATGGGGTAGATGGCGAATTTGCCAATATGGGTATGGCGGTCGGGTTGTTCCGTGATCATCGATCCATCGTCGCTGCGCGCTTAGCTGAATTCAGCTTAACGGTGAAGTCTGTTCGCTATCGTGATGTCTTGGCATACCCGTTGACTGGAGGCTATTCGAAACCGCAGGTTTTACCAACCAGCGTGTTGCGCGTGCTTGCTCGGCTAGAAGCGTTGATCCCTCAGTGTCTCTATCGCTTCATAGGCTTACGCATGGTAATTGTTTTGGAGAAAATAAGCGACTAACTGCCGCATCTAGATTGGAGGGATTACCCTTCTTTCATGGAGACTTGAGCCCGTTAATCGATTGGCTTGAGGAACTCGACGATGCCTTCGGCCGTTTTGGGGCCGATGCCTTCGACTTGGGTGATTTTTTCGGCGTCAGCGGCGCGGAGCTTTTCGATCGAGCCGAAGTGTTGTAGCAGGGCTCGGCGTTTGTTGGGGCCGAGGCCTTTGAGATCGTCGAGGATTGATTCGCGCAGTTTCTTGCTGCGTAGTTCGGCGTTGAAGCTGTTGGCGAAGTGGTGCGCCTCGTCGCGGATGTGTTGCAGCATGCGCAGCCCGGGATCGTGATGCGAGAGGTTGAGCGGCTCGCGACCGTCACTGAAGATGATGGTCTCGTTCTTCTTGGCCAGTCCGATCAAGGCGGGCGGTTCGAGCCCTTGGCCTAAAAAGGCCTTCAGCGCGGCGGTCACTTGGCCTGCGCCGCCATCGATGATGACGAGGTCGGGAAAGGGCTTTTGTTCGTCGTTGAGGCGCCGATAGCGGCGGCCGACCACCTCTTCCATGGCCCGAAAGTCGTCGTTGCCGATGAAGGATTTAATTTTGTAGCGGCGGTAATTCTTGCGGTCAGGCCTGCCGTCTTTGAAGGCGACCATGGAGGCGACGCAGAAGCTGCCAGAAATGTGCGAAATATCGAAGCACTCCATGCGCTCGGGGATGTTACGGAGTCCCAGATCCGCCTTCAGTTGTGCCAGCGTTGCGCTTTTGGGCGTGGGATCGTGCAGTGGGCGTTCGAACTTTCGTGTGCGCACGCTGGTTTGCTCTAGGGCGGTGATACGGTCCCGCAGTTGCGCGGCTTTTTCGTAGTCGCGGCTTTCGGCCGCGGCCTGCATCTGATCTTTCAGCTCGGTGAGCCATTCCTTGGTTTTGCCATCGAGAAAGGCGCAGGCGGCATCCACGCGTGTTAGATAGTCGGCTTGGCTGAGTTCGTTGGGGTGCTCGTAAATTTCGGCACGGGCGTCGTCGTAGAGCCGCCATTGATCCGCCTCTATTTTGATGGGACTGGCGTCGCCGAGCAGGATGCCGAATTTTTTACGCAGGGCAGCGAGGGTTTGGCGTAAGTGAGTGGAGTGGGCGAAGGGGCCGTAGTAGCGAGATTTGCTGTCGGTGCGGTTACGAGTCAGCCGGAAGCGTGGCAGTGGCTCGCGGTGATCGACGCGGACCAGTAGGAAGCGCTTGTCGTCGGTAAAGTCGGTGTTGTAGCGCGGCTTGTATTTTTTGATTAGCTGCCCTTCGAGCAGCAGTGCTTCGGTCTCGGATTTGACGACGATCAGGTCGAAGTCGACGATTAGGTCGATCATTGCGCGCACCTTGGGCTGCGAAACGAGCAGCTTGCGCGACGCTTGGAAGTAAGTGGAGACGCGCTTCTTCAGATCCTTGGCTTTGCCCACGTAGATCGTTTGCCCAAGGCGATCTTTCATCAGATAGACTCCCGGCTTGTGCGGCAGCCGTCTAACTTTTTCTTTTAGATTTGTGTGTTCTGCCTTTGGCATTTGTAATGATTCCGTTATAACTCTCCTGACTTACCTATATGTAGGGGTAATTTGCCGCGCTGTCTAGCGGCCTGTTTATGTCAAAGCCACTTTCAGTCGAAGTCATCAATTTTGGAGACGAGCTCCTCGTCGGTATCCGCGAAAATGCGCATCTCACTTATCTGGGCGAGCAGTTGGCGCACCATGGTGTCTCGATCACTCGCAGCCGAGTCATCATGGACGATGCCGATGAGATCAAGCGTGGCTTTCTAGAGGCTTGGGAGCATTCGGATTTGGTGATTACTACCGGAGGGCTAGGGCCGACGGCGGATGATTTAACGCGTGAGACGATTGCGCAGCTGCTGGGTGTCGAGCTAGTGTTTGATCCTGAGATTGAGGCGACGATCAAGGATCGATTCGCAGTGATGGAGTGTGAGATGGCGGCGCATCATTTAAAGCAGTGTTATTGCTTCAAGGGGGGAGAGGCCTTGCATAATGAGCGGGGCACGGCACCGGGGCTGATTTATAAGCAGGGCGAGAAACTTTTAATTATGTTGCCGGGGCCGACGCATGAGTTGGAGCCGATGTTTGAGAAGCAAGTGCTGCCGCAGTTACGCCAACATGGGCTGATCGGTGAGGGCGATGCTTATGTGCAGGTGCGCACGTGCGGACTTGGCGAATCGGCGGTGGAGCAGATGATGCAGCCAATCATTGATCGGCACTCAGCCGTCGCCGTCGCGTATTGTGTGCATTACGGGATGGTGGATGTGCGCTTAGCTTGCCGCGATGGTTCGCTGGATATCGCTGAACTGAAGTTGATTGCGCAAGAGGCGCGGCAGATTTTCGGAGCGGACTTCGTCTGTTTCGGTCATTGTTCACTTGCTCAGGTGGTGTATCATGAATTGCGCGCATTGGATCGAACGTTGGCCATTGCCGAATCCTGTACGGGCGGCTCGTTAGCGGATGCGTTTACGAATATTGCTGGTGCCTCAACTGTTTTCGCGGGCGGAGTGGTATGTTATACGGATGACGTGAAGGTCACTTTACTAGGAGTGCCGGAGTCGCTTATCAAGCAACACGGGCCGGTGAGTCCCGAGTGCGCGGTGGCGCTTGCATCCGGAGCGTCGGAGCGGTTATCAGCAGATTATGGGCTGAGTGTGACTGGCTTTGCTGGGCCAGACGGGGGTAATGACAAGAACCCAGTCGGCACGATTCATTTCGGATATCACTCCCCCGTGGGCGTGTGGTGTAAGACCGTGCATTACACCGGTGGGCGGCTCGATGTGAAGGCACGCGCGGTTCAAACCGCGCTGGATTGGATGCGTCGCAAGCTGCGCAAGTATAAGCTGGAGGAGTTTCTGAGTGCTGAGAGGGGTCCTAGGGATTAATTGATTACGCCCCTGACTTCCGCGTTGCGTTGTTTACGAGAGTAGGCACTTTGATTAGTTCCTTTTTATCACTCCTTCATTAATACGGTGCAGCCGTATGAGTCATGTCAGCGAAAGCCTTCACATTTATCTGCGGCGACGACGATTATCTTGTTTCTGAACGAGGTAAGGAGTGGTTTGCCGAGCAGACCAAAGACATCGCGGACGATTTGTCCAAGGAGGTGGTGGATGGGCGTGCGAGTAATGTCGCCGAGGTGGAGGATGCGATCAACCGCTTCACTAGTGCGGTGCAGACGCTCTCCCTGTTCGGCGACCGCAAGGTGGTGTGGCTGAAGGATGTCAATTTCATGGCCAATAACCAGACCGGCAAAGCGCAAGGCACGCTGGATTTACTGGACAATTTGAAGGCGGTACTAGAGACGCTCGATTCGGCACAGGTCGGGGTATTGATCACTGCCCAGCCGGTATATAAAGTGCGTAGCTTCTATAAGTGGTGTCAGAAAAATTCTGATTTTACGGCACTGGCCGTAGATAAAAATGCCGCAGCAATGTATGCTCGTATGATTCAGGATGAGTGCGAGCAGGCAGGCGTGACCATCGCGCGCGATGCGGTGCAGCTCTTGATCGGTAAGGTCAATGGCAACTCGCGCTTGATCGTGGCGGAGACCCGTAAGCTTGCGACTTTCGTGTCTGACACTGGCGAGCAGATCACCGAGCGGTTGGTCGCCGATCTTGTGCCGAATTTTGGTGATGCCGATTTTTTCGAAGCCGCGGATGCCTTTTATTCGTTGAATCTCGATTGGACGCTAGAAGCACTTCGTCGCCATTTCTTTACCAATAGCGAATCGCGCCCACTGCTGGGTAGTTTGCAATCGCGCAACCGCTTGTTGATTCAGCTGCGGGTGCTACTCGATGCTGGAGCGATCCGTCTGGGTGGGCGTGGGATCGCCAAGTCCGAGCTCGAAGCGGCGGCCCGCACCTATGGGCACCATTTTGGTGAAAGCGAAGAGAAGAGTAATCTCAATGTCTTCACTCAGAACCCGTGGTATTTGGGTAATTTAGCGGTCACCGCCAGTAAGGTGCCGTTAAAGAAGCTCATCCAATTTCAAATCGCTTTTGCTGAAGCATTTGAAGGCATTCTCGAGCGTCCCAACGAACAAGAAGAAGTGTGCCGTGAGTTGGCAATCAAGTCCTTAAGCTAATTATTATGAAACGTTTCTCTATTCTCTTGTCACTATCGCTATTTTTTCTGTCTGGCTGCAATAGTCTCCCTGATCCACATATTTGCCCCACGGTCGCGGCGCCAGTTGGGCAAGGTAATGTGACGGTCGAGGTACTCGCTGAATCTGATTCGTCGTGGGACGGCGCGACGCTTCCCAGTTACCCGACCGAAGCAGCGCAGATCAGTGTGGTCAAGTTCACGATCCCGCCACACTCAAAGCTAAAGTGGCATAAGCATCCGTCAATAAACGCGGGTTATATGATCAGTGGAGAGATTCTGGTGACGGCCGAAGATGGCCAGACGCAGGTCGTCAAGGCTGGCGAGGGTCTAATCGAGACAGTCAATACGTGGCATTATGGTCGGAACGATTCTGATATGCCCGCTGAGATTGTGGTGGTCTATTCAGGTGTGAAAGATCGGCCGTTGGCGATTATTAGGGATGCGCAATAGAATCTCTGCCCAGTGAACGCGATTTTTCTACCCTTGGCGCTGGTGTTTTCTGCACTCGCCCTGTGGATGCCGGAGTGGTTTATCCCGACAAAACCAGCGATCCCCTATCTACTGGGGCTAATTATGTTTGGTATGGGCATAACCCTTACTATGGGCGATTTCCTCGGAGTGATTAAGCGCTGGCGTTTGGTCGTGATCGGCGTGTTGGCTCAATATACGATGATGCCTTTATTGGCCTTAGGTATTACTTTGGCGCTGGGACTGCCGAAAGAAGTTGTGGCCGGATTTGTGCTGCTAGGGGCATGCCCAGGAGGCACCGCTTCGAATGTGGTAACGTATTTGGCGAAGGGTAATGTTGCGCTTTCGGTTTCCATGACTTTGGTTTCGACGCTTCTAGCCCCAGTACTGACGCCTTGGATTACATGGCTGCTGGCGAGTCACAAAGTTGCGATTGATGCGGTCTCCATGATGCAGACAATTCTGTGGATTGTCGCGCTGCCGTTAGCGGGCGGTCTGATCATTCGTCTAGTTGCGAGTAAGCTGGTGCTACGCACTCTAAAATGGCTGCCGCTATTTTCGATGGTGTTGATTGCATGGGTGATTGCTATTGTGATGGCGTTAAATCGAGAGCGCATTCTAGAATTTCCGCAATGGATTTTGTTGGCGGTGGTATTGCATAACTTGCTTGGTCTAGCGATTGGCTATGGCATCGCACGTTATTTCACATCTAACCAATCGGATTGCAGAACGATTGCGATCGAAGTGGGGATGCAAAACTCGGGGCTAGCGGTCGCTCTCGCTGCGAAGTACTTGCCTGCCGCTGCGGCGCTACCAGCAGCCTTGTTTAGCCTATGGCATAACCTCTCGGGAGCTGCGTTTGCTTCGGCCTTCGGGAGGCGACAGTCTTGAGTCACGGCTCTGACGAGTATGACTGTCCATTCCGCAGCGCATCTGCAACGGTGCATTCGGGGTGGCTGTGCTAGCTAGATCGGTTGGCTCACTGCTGCAGATTAGCACTACAAAAGCGGATTGGCCGATCTTCTTGCTTTTTTGGTCGCATGAGGGGGCGAGAGCTGTATTTTCATCCGTTTTCTCAAATTCAAGTAGTTATGGAAAACATACCAAATGTATTAGCGGGGCGCTACGCCTCGAAGGCCATGTGCGCAGTCTGGAGCGCGGAAGGGCGTATCAAACTGGAGCGTGATTACTGGATCGCCGTGCTGCGTGCGCAGAAGGAACTGGGCCTAGACATCCCTCAACAAGCGATTGACGCTTATGAGCGTGTAAAGGGGGAGATTAATCTGGACTCCATTAACGAGCGCGAAGCGATCACTCGTCACGATGTGAAGGCACGAATCGAAGAATTTTGCGACCTTGCTGGGCACGAGCATATCCATAAAGGACTGACGAGTCGTGACTTGACTGAAAATGTCGAGCAGTTGCAAATCATCCAAGCCTTGGAGGTCGTGCGCAACAAAGCCGTTGCGGCTTTGCTTGCATTGGCTAATCGTGCGGAGGAGTGGAAGTCGCTCGTAATCACCGCCCGCACACACAACGTGCCCGCGCAGCCGACGACTTTCGGTAAGCGCCTCGCGATGTTCGGCGAAGATCTGCTCCTCGCAGTTCGCGAACTCGACCGTATTATCGCCAACTATCCAGTTCGTGGCCTTAAGGGGCCAGTCGGTACACAGATGGATCTGCTCACACTGTTTGATGGTGATGCCTCTAAGGTCGCATCACTCGAAGGCAGCATTCTTGATCACCTAGGTGTGGGTGCTGCGCTCGATACCGTCGGTCAGGTTTACCCGCGCGGGCTCGACTTCGAAGTCGTTTCGATTTTTGTGCGTCTTGCATCTGGTCCGTCGAGCTTTGCTAAGACGCTGCGTAT
>DBBT01000036.1:21293-34775 GCA_002292345.1 Opitutia bacterium UBA977
GAGCGTATCAATGGTTTTGGGGCCATACTTAAGGGTTACCTTACGATGGCAGGCGAGCTCGCCGGGGATCAATGGAACGAGGGCGATGTCTCTTGCTCCGTGGTGCGTCGCGTATTTCTTCCGGACAGCTTTTTTGCGATTGATGGTCTGATCGATACTTTCATCACGATTCTCAATCAGATGGAAGTTTACCCAGCCGTGATCGACCAAGAGAATCAACGCTACGGCCCATTTCTCGCCACGACCACCGTCCTCATGGAGGCAGTCAAAGCAGGTGCAGGGCGCGAGGAGGCCCACGAAGCGATCAAGGAACACGCGGTCCAGACGGTTCGCGACTTGCGTGCCGGCAAGATTACCAGCAACGACCTGGTCGCCCGTCTCGGTGCCGATTCCCGTCTCGGTCTTTCTGAAGCGAAGCTCGCTGAAATGATGGCCCGCGCACAGGCTATGACAGGATTGGCGACCACGCAGGTCGAGAACTTCTGCGCGACAGTTCGGGAAGAAGCACAAAACTTCCCAGATGCTGCTAACTATAAGCCAGGCGCGATTCTTTAAGTATTGCGTTCAGTGCGGCTGAAATTACACACGATACACCTTTTAAATTAACAGAGAATAATCACCTATGTCAGAAGAACTCGAAGGAAATTGCCTCGTCGCCCAATCCGGTGGCCCAACATCCGTCATTAACGCCAGCCTCGCGGGTGTCGTTGCCGAAGCGCTCAATCATGAGTGTATCGAAGAAATTTATGGTGGCGTCAACGGCGTGCTGGGCATCTTGAACGAGCAACTCGTCGATCTTGCTGCAGAGACTCAGCAAACGATCCGCGCTCTCCGCCATACACCTGGTGCAGCACTCGGCACTTGTCGTTTTAAGCTCAAGAGCCAGCAGGACTACGACCGTGTGTTGCAAGTCTTTGAGGCCCACAACATCCGCTACTTTTTCTACGCGGGTGGCAACGACTCTCAAGACACCGCGGACAAGATCTCCAAGCTCGCTCAAGAACGTGGCTATGAACTCCGCGTGATTGGAATTCCAAAAACAATCGATAACGACCTCGTCACAACAGACCACACCCCAGGTTATGGTAGCGTGGTCAAATACATCGCGACGACTGTTAAAGAAATCGCCTGCGACAATGCAGCGATGGGCCAATACGACCTAGTGCAAATCATCGAAGTCATGGGCCGTAACGCTGGTTGGATCGCAGCCGGTGCCGCCCTTGCCAAGAGCCGCGATGAGCCAAATGCGGCTCCGCACTTGATCTACCTTCCAGAAGTTGCGTTCTCGGCAGAGAAATTCATCTCTGATGTACAGCACGTGCTGCAAAAGGAAAAGTATTGCGTAGTGGTCGTGGGCGAAGGCCTCGTCGATGCGGATGGTAACTTCGTCTCCACTGCAAGTGCCAGTGCTGATGCATTTGGGCATTCTCAACTCGGTGGCGCAGGTGAATACCTCCGCGGCCTAGTAGAAGAAACACTGCAAATTAAGGCACGTGCGGTTTCTCTCGGCATGGCACAACGCGCAGCGGTGCACTGCTCCTCGCAAACAGACAACGATGAAGCCTACCTAGCAGGTCAAGCGGCGGTCGAAGCTGCGATCGCTGGTGAGACCGACAAGATGATCACACTCGTTCGCGGAGATGGTGAAACCTACACGTGCGAAACAGGCCTCACGCCGCTTGCTGAAATCGCCAACGGCGTGAAGAAACTTCCTGAGAGTTGGATCAACGAGGACGGCGTCAGCATGAACTTCAACTTCTATAAGTATGCCTTGCCGCTCATTCAGGGTGAAGTGAAGGTACCTTTTGAAAATGGCGTGCCGGTTCTTGCTAAACTAAAAATGGTGAAGATTCCTCGTAAGCTCGGTGCCCACAGCTTCGATTAAACCCAAGCAAAAATTGTTTTCAAAAAGCCCCGTTCGGTGATCGAGTGGGGCTTTTTTGTGACAGTCGAAGCCCGCGCTCCTGTCATTTTCTTGAGTCCAGACTCGGACTCGTTTCGCTACATCTTACCTTTGGTATATGAGATCAACTGCCGTGCGATCGGAATGCGGCGGTAGACGATGTCGGTTGGGTCCCAATAGTCCTGATGAAAGATGACTTTGCCTTCACTATTGTAGCGGATGTGAGACATTCCAATCGACTCTTCCCACGTGTCTGTTGGCGTGCTTTTAAAATCTAGGCGCATGGTCCAGTCGATGTAGAACTCGCCACCGCTACGAATCACGCGGTTGAAAATAAACTCGGCAGCAGTGAGCGGTTCGAGGCCGTGAAGCATATAGTCCCGAATGTCTTCTGGATGTGAGAACTGTTTAAATGCGTCTCGGAAATACACCTCTTTCGCATACACCTCGGTGGTCTTGATGCTTAAGTTTTCGTGCGTGTAGTTGGTAAATAGATCTTCAATGCCAGCCAGCATGGTCGCTTCTTCGACTGAGCCCGCGGCTGGAAGCTGGTAGAGGGATGGGCTCGAGCGCTCGAGCGCAGCCTTGTAGTCGCTGTCCGGGACGGTTTGAGTGTGCATATCGTTTGTTGAGTTTTTACAGGCAGTCATTGCAAGTAACGCACAAAGACTACTAATGATATATAGGTTGCGATGTCTCATTGGTAGAATAAAACGAGTAAAGTTGGGATTCATTACAAATAATTCAGGCTGCTGTAAGTTTTCAGTGATAATATCGTATATTAGAGCTTAAATATACCTATGCCGAATTCAGTGACGCCACCGCTTACATCAGATAAACCGCTAAAGATCGCAGTCGTTGGTTGTGGCGTTGCTGGGCTGACTGCTGCATGGCTGCTCAACCGTAAGCACGAGGTGCATCTGTTTGAGAAAAATGATTATGCAGGCGGACACACACGCACCTTGCGGGTTCCTACTGGTGTCGATGCAGGCGTCGCGGTGGATACCGGATTCATTGTGATGAATCACCGTAACTATCCGCACTTTACAGAAGTCCTTCGGCAACTGGGAGTAGAGTTAGCTGATAGTTCGATGACTTTCAGCTATTATGATCGGGCGAGTGATTACGGCTATTCCGGCAATACGCTGGGCGCTCTATTTCCTAAGGCCAGTTATCTATTCAAGCCTCAACACCTGAGCCTACTAAAAGACCTGTGGCGCTTCGCTCAGATTGGCTATCGTGATCTCAACTCCGGCTACCTCGAAGGGAAGACCTTGGGGGAGTACTTTCAATCGAGGTGCTTTGGTTCTGCATTTCTAAATAATTATCTCTATCCGATGGGGGCTGCGATCTGGTCGTCTCCGGTGGCGAAAATGGCAGATTTTCCTGCCCAGCCGTATTTGCATTTTCTAGAGAACCATGGGCTGTTGCGCTTGACTAACCGACCACAGTGGAAATTTGTCGCTGGTGGTAGCCGCACTTATGTAGAGGCCATGCTGCGTGACTTCCCGCGCGCGCCAGCTTTGTCCACGCCTCCGCAGAGCATTCGCCGCACCGAATCAGGTGTGCTGCTGCAGATGCCAGATGGCGCGGAGCAACACTTTGATCATGTGGTGATTGGTGCACATGCAGATGAAGCACTGCTATTGCTGGCAGACCCAAATGACTCCGAACGTGAGCGTCTCGGGCCGTGGCGCTATCAGCCAAACACCGTAGTGCTGCACACCAGCCCAACCCACTTGCCTCCGAATCCAAAGCTGTGGTCGTCTTGGAACTTTATCCGTGAATCTGCGCACGATGACACGTCGCAGCCTGTATCAGTCAGCTATTATATGAATCGCTTGCAGAACTTAAATACGCGGCACGACTACGTGGTCACGTTGAACTCGAGCGAAGCAATCCCTGAAGCGCATGTGATTAATCGTACCACCCTCATGCACCCGCTTTATTCGTTTGATAGCATGGCAACACAGCCTAAGTTAGTGGCAATGAATGGGCAGCGTAATACATGGTTCTGCGGCAGCTATTTCGGCTATGGATTCCATGAAGATGCAGTTAAGTCCGCGGTCGAAGTTGCGGAGCGCTTTGGAATCAAATTGTGAGCTGGAAGTCTCAGATATACCGGGGCCAAGTGATCCATCAGCGCATGGGACCAGTTGCGCATGCCTTTACGTATCCAGTATCTTTTTTTGCCTTCGACCCAAAAGAGCTATCTTCCATTGCTGAGCAATGCCGGCTGTTTGGCTACAATCAGCCCAGCATTCTGCGTCTAAACGATCGCGATTATTTGCATGGTAAGGATCGTCCAATTGGAGAGCAGGTTGATGCGTTGCTTGGGCCAGAGGTGGATGGGCAAGTCACGCGCACCATTACTTCGCCGCGCTATTTTAACTATGCGTTCAATCCGGTTAATTTTCACCTTCGTATGCAAGGTGCGGAGTTGATTAGTGTGGTGGCCGAGGTGAACAATACTTTTGGCGATCGGCATGTGTACGTTTTGCCAGATCTAGAGTCCGGTGAACTGGCCAATACATGGCTCGCACAATGCCCGAAAGCGTTTCATGTCTCGCCCTTTAATGATAGATCTGGAGACTATCATTTCACCTTTAGGGTCGAGGAAAATGAAATTTACTTACGAGTGGATCTGTATCGTGACGGTGCATGTGTGTTGAAAACCTGGATACAGGGCTGTTGCGTGCCTCTCAATGCCGCGAACATCATTCGCTATGCGCTGCTGCATCCTTTCGATACCGCACTCAATAGTATGCCGCGGATCATTTGGCAGGCAGCTCAGCTCTATTATAAAAAGAAGCTGCAAGTGTACCAGCGCCCGTCGCCGTGTTCACCGCAGACCTTGATTGATCGTGATAAGCAAGCGGAGCCGCATTCGATTATTTGAGCTTCTTTGTGTCAGGGGCGTCCCTTTATTCTGCCTTCTTTCACATCAGTGGGTGGCGCGGCGTCACCTAGCATTCAGATTTTAAACGTTTGTTGACTTGCATTAGGCTAGCGATGATCGTGACTAAATCACCGTAGATAGAAGTCAGCCGAAAGTCGAGATTGCACCACCTGAGACGTGGGTGGATCGCTATGGCAATTACTTATACGCCTACGCAATGTCTCGCCTGCGTAATGCCGATGCCGCTGCTGATTGTGTGCAAGATACTTTTCTTGCCGGCATCAAAGCCCTCGAGCGCTTCGATGGCAGTCGTGACATCAAGTTCTGGTTGCGTGGGATCATGCGCAACAAGATCGTCGATCAGATCCGCAAGTCGATTAAGGAGAACAAGGTCGACATCGATAATGAGGATGAGACCTTGCTGGAGAGCTTCTGGTTTAAATATAGCGGGATCGCCACGACTAATCCGGACCCTTGGCAATTCAATCCGCGTAAGGCCTATGATAATACCGAATTTTGGGATGTGTTTAATGTCTGTATCGACAAAGTTAAACAGCCCGCCCGCCAGGCATTTGTGCTGCGCATGCTCGAAGACATGGAAACTGAAGAAGTTTGTAAGGTCATGGACATAACTCCGAATTATTTATGGGTTCTGTTGCACCGCGCGCGCCAACAGCTCAAGGTGGCGCTCGAAGAAAAATGGACCGGAAAAGATATTAAGTAGTTATATTCTCTAATGTTTACCTGCAAACAAGTCTCTCATTCATTATCCAAAGAGGATTATGCGAAGCTCTCTTTCACGAAGAGGTTCTTTCTTCAGTTGCATGTGAAGCTCTGCTTCTTGTGCGGAAGATTCAATCGACAAGTCATGGATGGCCAAGACATGTGCCGTCACTTCAAACAATATGAAGCCACGAATTGCCAGTGCGCTCCAGAGTTACAAGAGGTACAGAAAGACGAATTGAAGGCGCTGCTTGCCGCTCAGTCGGCTAAGAGCTCGGAAGGCTGAATAGAGACGCGCGGCGTCAAAGGTGTACGCCTACGGCCTATTTGCACGCTCTAGCACGATATGCTGCACATCAATTAGCTCTGTTCTAAAGCCAGCTTCACAGTAACTGAGGTAATAATTCCATTTGCGGCAAAACTCGGTATCGAATCCGAGTGACTGCACGGTCTCTAGGTGTGCATTAAACGCAACGGTCCAGCGCTTGAGCGTCTCGGCATAATCGTGACCAAACGAATCCATTTGCAGGACTTCCATGCCGCCAGAGTTAGCCACATGGTCGCGGATCGCTCCGGGAGAAGGCAGATGGCCCCCCGGGAAAATGTATTTCTGTATCCAGTCGCAACTGCGGCAATAGCGCTCGTAACGTTCGTCGGGAATGGTGATACCTTGTAGCACAGCCTTCGCGCCCGGCTTGAGTGATTGCTGAATGATCTTGAAATAGCTGTCTAAATATTCCTGTCCCACCGCTTCAATCATCTCGCAGGAAAGCACGGCATCATACTGCCCGACCAGCGTCCGATAATCTTGTAGAATAATCTCCACCCGCTCTGATACGCCCGCTTGTTCGAAGCAGTTGTTGGCATATGCAAACTGTTCCTCCGATAGAGTAATCGTCTTTACGGTGCAGCCACGCTCAGCCGCCCGTCGTGCGAGTGCGCCCCAGCCAGAGCCGATTTCTAGGATATGGTCGCCCGTTTTGACGCCTGCTAAATCAAGCATGCGATCAATTTTGTTTAGCTGAGCTTGCTCGAGTGTGTCTTCATCACTTAAGAATCGAGCACTGGAATACGTCATCGTGGAGTCTAGAAATGTTTCATAGAACGCATTGCTCAAGTCGTAGTGCTCTTGAATATTCTCGCGGCTTTGCTGAATCGTGTTGCGCCGAGCGCGATGATATAGCTGATTCATTTTTTTCGCTAAAATTGAGAAGCCATACTGCACGCGACCGAGCTCTTTTTGATTTTTTGCTAATAGCGTGAGTAGTCCACTGAGGTCGGAAGTCGTCCACAGCCCGGCAACGTAGGCTTCGCCCAGTCCGACACTGCCACCCGAAAATACTTTCCTGAAAAAGGCTGGTAGCTGAATTCGTAATTCAATCGGTGTGAAGGCAGGGTCGCCACTCTGGGCAGATGCGCCACTTGGAAAGTAGATGTGTAAGCATCCTTGGTGTAAATTTCCCAGCGCGCGTAAAAAGAGTCGCTCCAGTAGCAGTGGGCGCGATCGATCGCCTACTGGCGAGGCACCGTTTAGTGTTGATCCGGCTGACTGGGTTTCCATGGAAAAAAAGTGTTGGTAGTTAGCTGATAGTGTTTGTAGGCCGTCCCTCGGGAGAGCAGGGAGGAGCGTTCCGCGTGCGGAACGCCAGTAAGGTAGCGTAGAAAGAGGTAGATACAGGCAGGCCCCAATAATGTAAACGCCCATTGGCTCGAATGGACTGCGAAGGCGACATACGCCCACCAGTGGAGCCATTCAAAAAAATAATTCGGGTGCCTTGAGTAGCGCCACAAGCCTTGCTGGCAAACTTGCCCTTGGTTGGCCGCAGCGGCGCGGAAATTTGCTAGCTGCCGATCTGCGACGTGCTCACCTAGCAGAGCGCACAGTGCGATCGCGATGCCAAACCAGTCGAACAGTCCCCACGGAGCCTCGATGGCCGTCATGGCGATGCTGACAGGACTCATGAATAATGCGACAAGCAGTACCTGTAGCAAAAAAAGCGGATAGTAATTACGCCGCGCGTTGTTACCCCAATGCGCAGTCAGGTAGGCGTAGCGCGGATCTTCTTTGCCGCTCAACACACGGTTGCGGATGAGGTACGTCGAGAGTCGTCCTGACCAAATCAGTAGTACCGCCAACACCGCGTAACTGCGCAGTGTGGGTTCCGCCATGTTGGCGAGATAAACAATCGCAGCGATACCGAGGCCCGCTGTCCATACGACATCGACCAGCGCCATGAGATGAATCCGCCAGGCGAGCAGATAGGTGAGGGTCGCCGCAACGAAGCCAATACTGAGTAGTCCCAACCAGTAATTACTCAACGCGCCCTCCTTCGGTCGTGCGTTGTTCCGCTTCGGCATAGACTGCCTCTGGGTAGACCTTCAGGTCCCAGACCAGCCCCAGCTTTTCCAGCCCGCGCAGCAACAGATACGATAGGTCGAACTCCCACCAATACATGCCCTGTCGCGCAGACAGTGGCCAGCGATGATGGTTGTTATGCCAGCCTTCACCAAAAGTGAGTAGGGCGATCCAAAAGCTGTTGCGGCTTTCGTCGTCGTTATCAAAGCGCTTGTTGCCGACAATGTGCGTGACCGAATTGACGCAGAAGGTGACGTGATAAACTAGAATAGTGCTCAGAAAAAAGCCCCACATTACCATTTGCATACCACTGGTGCCAAGTGCTGGATAGTATGCGTTCAAGCCGGCGCCGATTACGTAGAGTAGCCCGATTAATGATGCGACCGGTAAAACGTGAAAGCGATCGATAAAACGTAACTCAGGATATTTACTTAAATCCTTAATTCGATCATGCTGAATCGAACCGTAGGCGCGGCACAGTATCCAGCCGATGTGAGCCCAAAAGGCATCTTTGATTACTGGCGAATGAATGTCTTCCGGCTTGTCGGAGTGCTGATGATGGTGGCGGTGGTTCGCGGCCCACCACATGGGGCCAAGTTGAGCCGCCGATGTACCGACCCAAGCCATAATGAATTGAAAGACTCGGCCAGTCTTGAACGAGCGATGCGAGAAGTATCGATGGAAGCCAGCCGTCAGAGCGAACACTCGCACCACGTATGTAATCGATAGGGCAATGACTGCGGCCCAGCTAAACCCAGTAAACAAAGCGCCCAGCGCTAACAGGTGCATTATGAATATCGGCGATGAAGCCATCAGCAGGCGGTTGCCCTCATCTTCTGCTGCGTGATTTATAATTTTACTTAGATTATTCATATTAATTACTAAAAATGAACGAGAAGGGCTCTAGAACCTTACAGGGAGAATGTGAGTAAGTTGTTACAGCTTTCGTCCGATAAATGTCAATCATGGCTAAAATTCACCAACTCACTCGCGAACACATCATCAATACTGATATGGCGACCGCTTGGGATTTTCTCAGTTCTCCCAAGAACCTCGACACGATTACTCCAGATGACATGCCGTTTGAGATCATCACGGATGTGCCTGATAAGATGTATGATGGGCTCTTGATTGAATATCGCGTCGGTATACCGATCCTCGGCAGCCAGACATGGTTAACTGAGATCAAGTATATCCGCGAGGGGCATTCGTTTGTCGATGAGCAACGCATCGGGCCTTATAAGCTTTGGTTACACTACCACGAAATCACGAGTCATCCCGAAGGAGTACGATTCATCGATCGCGTCAATTATGTGATGCCTTACGGGCCCTTTGGGCAGCTGGCACACCTGCTGTACGTTAAGAAACAACTCAAGTATGTGTTCGATTATCGCGATGAGGCGATGCGCGCAAACCTGTAGAGTGTGAGCGCGTCAGTGACTGTCCGCATGACTGCTGTCGGGGCGCTTGGCTTTACTCTTCGAGTAGCTCCTTCGGCATGTCTTTCTCGCTCAGGCGTTCGATCTTTGCACCAATGGCGGTGAGCTTTTGTTCAAAGCGTTCGTAGCCTCGGTCAAGGTGATAAATGCGCTGGATCCACGTATCACCGGTGGCGGCAAACGCAGCTAAAATCAGGGCTGCAGATGCGCGTAAGTCGGAAGCCATCACAGGTGCGCCGGAGAGTTTGCTGGCACCTTTGATAATCGCGCTCGGCCCTTCCATTGCAATGTCTGCGCCCATGCGTTGTAGCTCGGGCACGTGCATAAAGCGATTCGGGTAGATCCGCTCGGTGATGATTGAAATCCCATCTGTCTGCGTCATTAACGCGCCGAGTTGTGCTTGTAAATCGGTGGGATAGCCGGGGTGCGGCAGGGTAATGACGTCGACAGGCTTGAGCGATCCTTCGTAAGGGAGGACGCGAATGCTGTCGTCGCCTAACTCCATTGGCAGGCCCGCTTCTTCGAGTTTGTCGAGGAATGCGCTGAGTAACTTCGGCGCGATGCCCTTGACGGTGACGTCGCCGCGAGTAATGGCGGCGGCGACGATGAAAGTGCCAGCTTCGATACGGTCAGCGATGACAGCGTGCTCGCAGCCGTGGAGTTTTTCGACTCCAGTAATGATCAGTTCAGGGCTGCCGATGCCGTCGATCTTGGCGCCCATCTTAACCAGAAGGTTGCAGAGATCGACTACTTCGGGCTCACAGGCTGCGCATTCGAGGCGCGTGCTGCCTGGGGCGAGCACCGCAGCCATCACGATGTTGGCGGTACCCGTGACAGTGCTGCCGCTGCGGCCGCCGAGAAAAATCGGACCGCCTTTGATTGCGGAAGCATCGACGTTTACATAGCCGTTGGCAATTTCGACCTTACAGTTGAGCTTTTGCAGGCCCTTAATGTGCAGGTCGATCGGCCGGGGTCCGATCACGCAGCCCCCGGGGATCGACACTTCAGCTTTGCGCATCCGCGCCACGAGGGGGCCGAGCAGGCAAACCGAGGCGCGCATTTTACGCACCAATTCATACGGTGCAATGTGGGTGATCTTTTTGGCGGTGATCTCCCATGTGCCTGGTTCGGACTGCACTGTCTCGGCGCCAACATGTTGCAGGATTTCGATCATGAAGCGCATATCGCTCAGATCGGGGACGTTTTTTAGAACGACCGTCTCGTCGGTTAGTAGGGTGGCGGCGAGAATCGGCAGGGCAGCGTTCTTTGCGCCGCCGACTTCGATCGTGCCATTGAGTGGTCCGTTTCCGCTAACTTTGAAGACATCCATAGGGTATGCGCTGTGTTGAAATTAAGATTCGTTACTGAGTGACTTTGCAGAGTGAGGCTTTTCATTGCCTTGGCGACGGCCTTGCCCACCGCGGTTTCCACCACGACCCTGTCCGCCGCGATTGCCACCATGGCGATTTTGTCCGCCACGGTTGCTATTGCGATTACCGCCACGGTTACCGCCTTGGCGATTTTGCCTGCCGCGATTGCCGCCACGTTTACCCGTTGGCTTGTCCTTAGGCTTATTGCCGATTCCAAAAACTCCTAGAATTTTAGCAAGTAGACCCTTTTTCTGAGGCTGCTTACCCTTGCCCTTGGCTGGTGGCTTTTTGCCGCGTGCATCTGGCTTACGCTCGCTTCTTGCAGGGCGATTGGCATCGCGCTCCTTGCGACGGGCGTCGCGTTCGGCACGGCGTTCGCTTAATTTGTCTTCAACGCTCTTGATTGTGGCGAGGGTGTCCTCGCTTGGTTGAGGATTGGTGATGCGCTCTTCACGCGGCNNCGCGGCGCGCGTTCTGCACGTGGCTCACGTTCGCGTTCGCGTGGTGCACGTGGTTCGCGCTCAACGCGAGGGGCACGCTCTTCCTGAGCGGTGTCGGCCGACGAGTCTACACTATCTGGACGTTCTTCGCGGTCTTGTTGAGGGCGTGCGCTACCGCTGAGTTTTTCGCCTTGCAAGGCATCTGTTGCGCTGACTTCGCCCATTCCTGCGCTGCTAGAAGAGGCGACTTCGGTCTTAAATCCACCGCTACGGCGGCGGCCACGAGGCTTTTTGGAAGCATCTGAGCTAGGTGTGTAGCTGTGGCTTGGATTTGGCTGTGAATTAGTTTCTTCGAATTCTGGCATCTTATGTATGTGTTACTTATGTTGTATTGGTATCTGGCGTGCTAGAACAGTCATAGCTTGCCAAACACATGTGTTTGACTCGATCATACGGACTCACGGATCAATCGCGGCGATCTTCAGGGAAGTCGCATAAGTCGAAGCCGAGAAGTTGGCTTCGAGGCGAGTCACGTATCGAGGCAAATAGAGCTAGCGTAGTAATTTTTATGCGGCAAGTGTTAAAGTCGCTGTCACTTTGCTTCTTAATCGTCGATATCGAGCCCAAATACATCGTTGACGGCATCGTGATCCAGGGTGCGTCGGCGGCGCGAGGCCTTTGTCTTGGTTAGCTCACTGACGGTCGAGTCAAGCGTGATCAGTTCGGTGTGATCAAAGCCGCGGAGTTTGAACAGTAATTCGGGGGACTCATCGAGACGCACGCCGACTCCATAGAGCGAGGCGGCGACGTGCTTACACATGTCCGCCCAGTCGGGGCAGTTGCAGTTAAAGTGGATTTCGCTGGGCTTTGGGAAGAGTCCGTCCTCAGAGTCTATGACCAGTGAGATAGTTTCATCGGAGAGCGTACCCTTCAGCAGTTCGACCAGTGAGCCGATCTTGCCTTGGCAGCGTGTTTTGATTGCTGCCCATTTGCTGGGCTCAAGTGCATCGATGTTGACGGTTAACTGATAGAGCTCAGCGCCGTTGACGAGGGCGGTGATAGTTTGCGGCTCGATCTTTAAATCCACGACTGCGCCGTTGCGCACATAGCTGCGGCCGCGAGGCAGATGATATTCGTAATCGCTGAAGGCTTCGAGGTGTTTGCACCATGCTTTACCCCAGAAGCTTTTGCCGATCGGTCCATTACGCGTGCCAGTGGGGATCGGAGTTAGCTGGTAGCCCTCATCGGTGAGGTCTTGGATGCGTTGTGCGGCTTGGGCACGCAATTGTGCTGCAGAAGGAGGCTTGTGGTCACTGAATTCGTCCCAGCTCATGGTGTAGTGTCGGCGTGTGAGAGGTCGAGGCGGATGAGGTCTAAGAGTTCGTCATTATTGAGCTCGGTCAACGATTTCTCAGCACCTCCAGCCAAAATTTGATCGGCGGTGCTTTGTTTGTCTGCGATCATGCGGTCGATTTTTTCCTCAAGTGTGCCGCGGGTGATAAATTTGTGGACTAGCACGTTACGCTGCTGGCCAATGCGAAAGGCGCGATCAGTTGCTTGGTTCTCAATGGCGGGATTCCACCAGCGGTCAAAGTGCACGACATGATTGGCGGCGGTGAGATTAAGTCCGGTGCCACCGGCTTTGAGCGAGAGAATAAAAAACGGCGGACCGTCTTCGCGCTGGAAGTGCTCGACCATTTGTTGGCGTTGTTTGATTGGCGTGCCGCCGTGTAGGACGAGACCGCTGCGGCCAAAGATGGCGGCGAGGCAGTCGGCCAGCGGCTCGGTCATTTCGCGGAATTGGGTGAAGATCAGCACCTTCTCGCCGCGCGATTCGATCTGACTGCCAAGTTCCGCCAACCGCTGGAACTTGGCACTGTGTTTGGCCGCGTATTCGCCGCCGCCTGTCAATTGGTCGGGGTGATTGCAGATCTGCTTGAAGCGCATCAGGTAGCTGAGTACGAGTCCCTTGCGCTGGATGCCTGTAGTTGCTGTCAGTTCTTGTTTGAGTGTTTTGACGGTGTGCTGATAGAGCTTCGCTTGCTCCGGGCTGAGCCCACAAAAGACTTTCATCTCGGTCTTATCCGGTAAGTCACTAATAATTAATTTGTCGGTCTTGAGGCGGCGTAAAATGTAAGGGCTGACCAGTCGGCGTAGCGGCGCGTAGTGCTCGCGGTTGGCTGTGCGCAGACCCTGGGCGAACTTCGCAAATTGCCCAGAGCTGCCGAGTAGGCCGGGGTTGATGAAGTCAAACAAGGACCAGAGGTCGCCGAGGGTATTTTCGATCGGTGTGCCAGTCAGGGCAATGCGTGCGTCTGCTTTGAGTGCGCGGACGGCCTTGCTCTGGCGGGA
>DBBT01000036.1:34801-37940 GCA_002292345.1 Opitutia bacterium UBA977
ATTTGCGCCAGCCAGTCGAGGCGGCTGAGCATGCCGTAGGTGGTGATGACAAGATCTGCGTCGGCAAGCTGCTCGGTGGGTACGGAGTGCAGCATGTCCTTGGGGCATTCGGATGGGTGTGCGATGAACAGGCGCAGGGATGGCGCGAATGTTTCGGCTTCGCGCTGCCAGTTGCCAATCAAGGATGCAGGCACCACTAGCAGTGCCGCTGCGGCGTCTGGGGTTTGTTGTTGTTTGCGCAGCAGGGCCGCCAGTAGCTGAATAGTTTTGCCGAGGCCCATGTCGTCTGCCAAGCAAGCGCCGAGGCCTGTTTGGGTGCAAAACCACAACCAGTCGAGGCCAGCTTGCTGGTAGGGGCGCAGGGCGGCATTGAGCGTGGCGGGTGGCGCGAGTTGCACTGGGTCTTTAAGTTGCTGCAGTACTTCGGCCAGCGCTTCGCCCGGTTCGGCAAAGGCCCATTCGTGGAGGATTTCGTCTTCGGCACTGGCCTGTAAGTCGGCTGGTGCGCCTGCCAGCCAACGCATGCCTGTGGCGAAGGAGATGTCGCCGTGCGCTGCGATCCGGCCCCAATGGGCGAGGGCTTGCTGTAACTTCTCGCGGTCGACTTCGACCCATTGCCCGCGTAGCAGGATCAGGCCGTCCTCGCCAGCCAGCAGCGCATCGACTTCTTCGGCTCTGAGCGGTTTGCCGTCGACCACGACGTTGAGATCCACATCGAGTAGGCCGAATTCGCCGACGGAACTACCTTTGGTCGAGCCGATCTTGGCGGCGACTTGTGGGCGGCGGCTGCGCTTTTTCCACCAATCTGGCAGTCGCACGAGCAGGCCGGCGTCTTCGAGTTCGGGTACGCTTTGCAGAAACTGGTAGGCTTCAGCGGGAAGCCACAAGAGTGGATGAAAAATGTCCTGACTCTCGACTAGATCGGCGAGTAGTGCGCACTGTTTGCTGGCGGCGTGGATCGGTGCGAGCAGTTTGAGTAGGGCGGCCTTGTTGTTGGCGCCCGCGTATTCTTTGAGCGCTTTGCCGAGGGGAATTTGCTGCAGGCGACCGCTCTTGCTGAGGTCTGATGCATACGATGCCATGAAGGCGAACGGGTAGTCGGGGTCGCTGTTGTTCTCGGCCAGGTGCAGAGTGACGCGCCCGACGCGCGACCACAGAGGGGCATGCGTTGCGAGTAAGCGGGTTAAGTCAGGCTCGATTTCGAGTTGCGCGCGGGCCCAGTCGAGCAGTCGTTGCCAGAGGGCTCGCAGCAGGGCGAGGCTCAGGTATTCCGCGCCGCGCATGGGGGGTGCATTGAGAATAATGTCGGCGAGTTCGTCAGCTGTGGGTGGATCGAGCTGTAGTTTATTTTCGCGAATAGCAGGAGCTTGGCAGAGCGCGCGGATGAAGTGCTCAGTGAATCCCTTCCAATAGAGCACAGAGGCATCGACTTCGGGCGACAGCTTCTGACCTGCGATACGAATCAGGCCAGCAGCTTCCGAATCGTGAAACACGGCTAACTCTCTGCGAGCGTCGTCGCGGCAAATGACGGTACCGTGTGGGGTGAGTTCGAGTTGGCTGTGCATGCAAGGCGCGCGGAAGAGAGCGGAGAGCTGAGGCTTAAGGGCTGAGATCGGGGCAGTGCTTAATCTTAATCATACTCTTAATCGTAATCCTACTCTTAATCGTCATTCTGGTCATCTTTACATTTCAAGGGATGTTGCATAAGAGATTAGGACTACGATTAAGAGATGGGCCACCCGTGGGTGCGTCTTTGCACTTGCTTGAAGAGATGGGTGCGCCTAGGCATTATACATGGATAAATTTGACGAACTTTTTGACCTTCAGAACGCGTTGAACAAGCGCATTGGCGTGGACACCGACAATATGTCGGACGAAGAAAAGACCAAGTGGGTGTTGAACTACACACGCGCGATGCAGCAGGAAATGTCCGAGCTGATTGATTCAGTGCCCTGGAAGTGGTGGGCGAAATATCAGGAATTCGACGAGCAGAATGCCAAGGTCGAAGTGGTGGACCTGTTTCACTTCGTGATCTCACTGGCTCAGGTGCTCGGTATGACACCGGAGGATGTGCACGCAGCCTATACCAAAAAGAACAAGGTCAATCATGATCGCCAAGAGAGTGGCTACGTCGCCAAAGACGAAGACGACTCTCGGCATATCTAGTCGCGAAGCGACTAAGTGGGGAGTGGTAGTCAGAAGTGAGTGACGGATTAGGTCTGAGCTTTTATCAGCCTTCATTTATTATTTATTAGCCATCGCGCAGCTATGAACGAATCCCCCTTTATGGTCTTACTCTACGTCGGCGTCGCTGCCTACGTGGGATACATCTATTGGGGAGACTATCAGTCGAACCAAGCCTCGGAACAGCCCGATCCACAGGGGATGCCGGGTGCGACTTCGGCTTCGCTCGGGCTGTTTGTGATCGGTGTGATTGGCGCGTTATTGATTTTGGCTGCCGAGACCGGTGGAGAAATTGCTTTGGGTATCGCCTCAGAGCAAAGCGAGATGGTGTGGTATTTCGTCTTTGCGATCCTCGGTGCGGGGATTGTGGAGGAGATTATTTTTCGCGGCTACTTGGTGGTGGACAATAAAGGTCGTGCGGCGCTGATTGGTAGCTGTGTCGGATTCTCATTAATTTTTGCGATTATTCATGGACACTTCTGGAGTAATGAAGAGGGCGAAGCCTTTGCGTGGACGTTCACGACCAAGGCCTTTTTCACGACCGGTATTTTATTGGTGAATTCGCTCTGGTTCTACGCACTGCGCTTTGGCCGGTGGAACAAGAATCGCTCACTGTTTCCCTGTATGTTGGCGCATGCCGCGAGTAACCTTGGGGTATTTTGCGTGAAGTGGGCGCAGGGCTTTGTTGTTTAGTTGAGCTTGCCGCCCAGTCCGTCGCCGTATCCCGCGAGTTCCAAGTAGGCTTGGCCGATGCGCTTGCCTTGTGCATCAAACACATCACAGCCGCCTTCCCAGTAAGCATTGCTGCTGTCGTTGCCGGTAAACTCTTGATCGGCTAGCTTCGGCCGTAGATGGTAGGTCTCCAACTTATTGGAGCTCGGATTAGTAGCCAGAATCTTGACTTCGGTGGGATAGCGAAGGCCTGTGTGCGGGCTGGTCCAAGTGCTGACTGTTT
>DBBT01000135.1:0-1018 GCA_002292345.1 Opitutia bacterium UBA977
GGCACCGAGAAGATACCGGTCTTTTCCATCAGGCCGTGGATCATTTCTTGTGGCACATAGTTGTGAATGAAGGCGCCGATGCCGACGCCGATCAGCACCCAGAGCCAGATCTGTCGAATGACTTGTATGGATTCGTCCAAGCCATAGCGAATGCGGCCAATAAAGGTGTAGCTCTGCGGCCCACTCTCGCCGTCGCTGGCATTGATAATGTCTTGTTCGAGGTGTTTCTCTAAGCGCATCTTACCAAGTATTCCACCAGCCACTGTGCCGATCAACAGGCCGCTACCGACATAGGCAATGGTAATGGGCAGTCCGAACGAGGCCGCCATTAATACAACGAGATACTCGTTGATGATTGGCGAGGTAATGAGAAACGAGAAGGTCACGCCGAGCGGCACGCCGGCACGGAGTAGGCTGATAAAAATGGGAATCGAAGAGCAGGAGCAGAACGGAGTGATGGCGCCAAACAGTGCGGCGATAAGGTTGCCCCACAGCCCGCCGCGGCTCATCCATTGCTTCAGTTTGTGCTCGGGCAGGTAACTGCGCAACACGCCAATCACAAAGATCATGACCGCAAGCAGTATGAAGATTTTGATCGTGTCGTAGAGGAAGAAGTGGACCGCGCCAGCGAATCGCGATTCGGCGTCCATTCCCGCCCAGTCGTAAATCAGGAGGTCGATGAGTTCTGTGAGCATGTGTTGTGTGCTAGTTTTTCTTAATCCTAATCCTAATCTTACTCATGCTTTGGCACTAGGTAATCGGGAATTAAGGGTAAGATTAGGATTAAGATGTGGCGCTTCGCGTTAGCAGCACTTGCCGCCTTTGCCTTTATCGTCGCTAGAGCAGCATGAACTGTCCTTGGCTTGCTCGTCGGCTTTTTCTTTCATTTTGGTATCCATCTTGGTGAGGATGCGTTTGAAGAAGCCTGGTTTCGGTGCGTCGCTTGGCTTGAGTGGGTTGTTGGATGAATCGGTCATTTGAGTGAGGGCTGAGGGCTGAGACTTGAGAGCTGAGGGCT
>DBBT01000135.1:1034-5918 GCA_002292345.1 Opitutia bacterium UBA977
AGGTCTTGCTGGAGTTGGTGGCATTCGGCGCAGCGGCCGCTGAGCAGATAATCAAGATTGGTTTGGATCAACCCGTTGACTGGCTGCGTGAGGCTGTAGATCATCCAAGTGCCTTCACGCTTGGCTTCGATTAGGCCGAGCGGCTTCATAATCGCGAGCTGCTTGGACATTTTCACTTGAGTCGCCTCGAGGATCTCCTGCAGATGGCAGACGCACAGCGGGCCTTCATTTAGGAGGTTAATAATGCGGAGTCGCTGCGGATCAGCGATGCATTTGTAGAGGTCGGAGGCTTGCATTAATGTAATTAGTATATGCACGATTATGTATATACTGTCAATGGTATGTTTTAAGTTTAACCAGATCGATGCGTTTTTTAACAGCCTGTCCCTTTTTTTAAAGGAGGGAGGGCGACTCGCCCTCCTTTGCAGCAACACAGGATAAATGTGGGCGGGTCGCCCACGCTCCTTTCGTGGTCAATGGCTCATTTTCACTTGCCTAGCGCTGATGCACTTGAAGAGATCAGAGGCTTCAATGTTCGTGAAAGTAATATTCTAATTTCAAAATATACCGGTGATGGTATAATTTATCGGCAATGAATCACGTTTGGGTGCATCGTTGATCTCCTATTGGAAGAACGTTACGTACACGTAGCCAGCGGTCATGGCCGCGAAGAAGAGTAACCCAGCCCAACTAAGGCATTTAAGAAAACGACTAGGCCGAGCTGCTTCTGGCACGTTGGGTCCGTTCATGACTTTGTAGTTGATATAGGCAATCACTGGAGACGTGAGAAAGGAAACGACTGCGGCAAAAGTTAGCAGCTGCAGTAGATTTGTAACAAAAAAGAGTACGACGACGGCGGCGATTATTACCGAGATCACGATCCATATTTGGTGAATTTGGACGAAACGCTTGCTCGGCAACTTACCGATCAGGGTGCAACAGGCGGCAAGGGATCGAGGGTAACCGTCGATGCAGGTCAGTGTGGTGCTGAACATGGTGAAGAAGGCGGCAGTCAGTATCAGGTAGCGTGACCAATCACCAATGGTCGCGGTATAGAGGTTCACCAGTTGCTGCGAGAAACCAATGCCGCTGGCGGAGAAGCGCTCGCCAGTACCATACATGACTAGCGCTCCAAGTGCAACAAACAGCACGGCTAAGACGACAGCGGCGATGTAGCCGATATAAAAATCGATCGTAGATTCTTTAATGGTGGCGAAGTGACCAGTCTGTTCTTTGCGGCTAAACATCCACAGTGAAGACCACGCGGAAAGGTCAATCGGTGCCGGCATCCAGCCGAGCAGGCTGACCAGGAATGCGAAGGAAACCCATGTGTACGGGCTTGGAGCAATAAAATCGGCGGCTATTTCAGGACGATTTGGAATCGCCAAAGCGACTGCGACTAAGGTGCCAACGGCGAGCAGGGAAATAATAACTTTAGCTAGTCCATCCAGCAGTTTGTAATGGCCGAGTAGTAGCAGGGCGGCGCAAATCAGCATCACTCCGATAGTGAGATGGGGCACGGCAAGGCTGGTAATCCCGTAGCCAGAGACGAGCGCGCCAGTCAGCATACCAACCCCGGCGATGTTGATGGTGCCGGTCAAAATATTGATGCAAAGAAAAATCCAGACGTAGCCGACACCTTGTCGATGGTAGCCTGCGAGGAGGCTTTCGCCGGTGGCGGCGGTGTAGCGCTGGCCGTAGAGAAAAAAGGGAAATTTGAGCAGGTTTACTAGCAGGACGAGCCAAAGCAGTGCCCAGCCGAAATCTGCGCCTGCTCGAGTCGACCAGACGAGGTGTGAGCCGCCGACTGCTGCGCAGGCGATGAGTATGCCCGGGCCGAGGGCTTTCCAAAGGTTTGATCGGGAAGAGGGAGTGGTTTTCGATGTCATGTTAAAGCAGTTCCGCAATTGAGCCAAAATCGGGATCGTAGAGGCGCTTGTAGGTGCGCACGGCGAGGCTGTCGGTAAGCCCCGCGGTAAAATCGCAGAGGCGGCGATGGCGGCCCGTGGTGGTGGTCTCTTGTTTGATCAATTCTTGTATTTGCAGGGGGAGTATACGTAGGCCGCTGCCGTCGGCATTGGCGCAGTTTTGACACAGTGCGGTGAAAAGTTTTTCCAAAATGTGGCCGCCTTTGAATTCGATCTGTTGAAGTTGCGGCGAGCGGAATATGAGGTCGAGGGCGATGCGCTTGTAAAGTGCGCTCTCGGCTTTGACGTCGGCGGCGATGGTCAGGTCAAAGGCATGGCGGTTAGTGCGGTCGCTGAGGAAGCCGCTGCGTGGCGTGAGGGTGCAACCGTGCACGAAGCGACCGATGCGTGCGCCGAAGTGCGACTCGTAGCGGTCTTCACGGATGACTTGGCAGAGCTTGTCGATCCATGCGGTTTGTGTGGCGTCGAGGTCTTGGCCTGCGGCCCATTCGGTAATGCTACCAACGTTGATGTAGCGCGCGTGAATGCCGTCGACGATGTCGTTCAGCGAGTAGGCGGTATCATCCGCCCAATCCATCACTTGGCATTCAATACTTTTAAAAGAGTTGAGCGCTTGCGGAGTGCTTAGTTCGTCTGGGAGTTGCTCACTGTCAAAGATGGTGTTGCGCCAATGGGCTTGCTCGTCGTAGATGAAGTGGTTGCTAGGATAGTCTGGCGAGCCGTCAGCTTGGGTGCCGATGCATTCGCGGTGCAGCGCCTTATACTTCATCACGCCATCGAGGAAAGCGCGGGTGGGAGCGATGCCTTTGGTCGCGCCGGGGCGTTCGTAGATCAGCTCGGTCAGGATGCGCAGGGTCTGGCCGTTGCCTTCGAATCCACCGTGAGGCGCCATCAGCTCGTTTAGTTTGCGTTCGCCAATGTGGCCGAAGGGCGGGTGCCCCATGTCGTGCGCGAGGCCGACGGCTTCGGTCAGGTCGGCGTCGATGTAGAAGCGGTCGTTGAGCTGGTCTGAGCCGGCGCGCAGGTACTCGCAGATGGAACGGCCGATCTTGGCCACTTCGATCGAATGCGTCAGCCGTGTGCGGTAGAAATCGTATTCGCCAGATTGAAATACCTGTGTCTTCGACTGCAGGCGTCGGAAGGGGTAGGAGAAGATGATGCGGTCGCGCTCAATTTGAAAGGCGTTACGATAGTCGCTCTTAGCGACGGGGGTATCGGGAAAGCGTTCGAGGTCAAAGTCGTTATAGAAAGTGTTCTTCATGCGATTCTGGCTTGTTTGCCGAGCTTAGTGAGCTTACAACTGTGCCTTATCTCAATCATGAAATATCCTAAGTCTTCTTTTGTCCTCGGCCTATTGTGCGCCGTGGCTGTGTTATTTGCTCTCAGTTCTACGGCTGAGGCTCGGATCGGAGAGTCGAAGTCAGAACTGGAACGACGTTTATTGGGGCGTGGAGGATTGGCGTATCGTGATGATGCGATTCTCGACGCTCGCCAAGCTGGGAAGCCCTACAAGGAGTTTTTGCCCTACTTGGAATCAGACGTGGACATTCAAGTCTATCATAAATCGGCGTCTGCTGATAAGAAGGCGCTACGTAGTAAATTTAACGCAAAACGTATGCTTCCAGGCTGGGACTTGCACGTAGTCTATATCAATGGCAAGTCAGCGATCGAACTCTATGAGCGTAGTCCGAAAATGACAGAGCAGGAGTTTCACCTGTTGCTTTTATTGCAAGGTGATGGGAAGCGCTGGACCAAGCGCGAGGCCGACGGAATTGCTGCTGGCGCTGACAGCGCGGACGCGAAGAAGAATTTGACCGCTTTCGGATTTCAGATGGTGCGCAATGATGGTGTTGTGCGTGCTAAAAAAATGGAAAATAGCGTTCTCTTTGTAGATGCGGATAAGGATGCGCTGTTTGCCCAAGCGCGGGATGATGAGCGCAACTCTGATGCGCCTGAAAGTGTTAATGGCTTTTAATCGCTGAATTTTATATTTTGTGGGTTGAAAAACTAGCCCGTCCTCGCTGTTTTAGGCCGCAATCTGCTGGATTTCGGAAGTTGCTGTCCTTCTGCAACTCCCAGATCTTTAGCTACTAACTACTTTTTATATTATGGCAAAGGATTGGCTCGAAGGTATCGAAGAAGAATATGACGTGGTCGTCATCGGCTCTGGCTTAGGCGGATTAACCGGGGCGAACTACCTCGCGAAAAACGGCCACAAGGTGCTGCTGCTCGAGCATCATTATCAATTTGGTGGCCTTGCCACTTGGTTTAAGCGCCCTGGTGGCCACATTTTTGACATTTCCTTGCACGGTTTTCCATACGGCATGGTTAAATCCTGCCGTAAGTATTGGACCAAGGAAATCGCCGATTCGATTCATCAGCTCAATGATGTGCGCTTTATCAATCCACAGATGAATGTGTGGACGACTTTCGAGCGTGATAATTTTACCAATATTTTGGTCAACGACTTCAAGGTCGATCGTGCCAAAGTTGAAGGCTTTTACGATCACTTGCGGGCGATGAACTTCTATGATGACAACACTCAGACCACGGGTGAGATGTTTGAAGCGTTTTTCCCGGGGCGCACGGATGTGCATCGTCTTCTAATGGAGCCGATCTCGTATGCCAACGGTTCGCATATCGACGATCCCGCGATCACTTATGGCATCGTGTTCTCCAATTTTATGAGTAAGGGCGTGTTCACCTTCCAAGGTGGCACCGATACCTTGATCAAGAAGATGGTCGCTGAGCTCAAGCACAACGGCTGTGAAGTGCGCAAGTGTGCGCTGGTTGAAGGCATCGACGTCGAAGACAGCAAAGTCGTTGGCGTCCGCGTGCGTAGCCAGAACAGCGGCGGCGAGGAATTCCCCGTGCGCTCGGTGCGCTGCAAAGCAGTGCTATCGAATGCTAATGTACGCAACACCATCGAGTATTTGGTGGGTGAAGATAAATTCTC
>DBBT01000049.1:0-314 GCA_002292345.1 Opitutia bacterium UBA977
AAGTCTCTTAAAGTATGTCGTCTCTAAATATCTGGTTCGAAGCGCTGCGTCCGAAGACACTGCCGGCGGCAGTGGTGCCAGTCTTACTGGCGTCGAGTCTGGCGTATGCGGATGGACACTTTGATTGGCGGGGGGCGGCTATTTGTTTGGTCTTTGCGCTGTTGATTCAGATCGGCACGAATTTCGCCAATGACTATCTGGACGGGATCAAAGGCACCGATACCGCGGCGCGGCTTGGCCCGCGGCGAGCAGTGGCGGCAGGATTGATTGCCCCTCGTACTATGCGGCGCGCGACGATTCTGGTGTTGGCGGTC
>DBBT01000049.1:457-22185 GCA_002292345.1 Opitutia bacterium UBA977
GTGGTGAACAATTACCGAGACCTCGAGGAGGATCGCGCGGCGCGAAAGCGCACCTTGGTGGTCTTGTTTGGGCGCCGTTTTGCGCAGATTCAGTATTATGTGTCGGCTTTGCTTGCGGGAGCGGTGGTGCTCGGCTTCTGGGCGATCGGATATGGCCCGTTTGTGGTTATTGCGCTCCTGCCAGTAGGGTATGCGGTGTTGTTAGGCGTGCGTTTGCCTGTCGCCGAGGGGCCGGAGGAGTTTCTGGAAGCGTTGAAGGGTTCGGCGAAAGTAGTCGCGGCGTATGGTATGCTATTTTCCGGCGGATTGCTGCTCGGGGTTCTTTTGTAAAAGGACTGAGGGCGACTCGCCCTCATTTGCGAGTGGGAAATGCTGTGGGCGGATCGGCCACTCACCTTTCGAGTGGCCTGGCTGTGCTGCTCTTGTCGGCGAAATTGAATCTCAAGTGCGTTTAACGCGGCGATAGCACCCAAGGCATCATAAAGCCGCCTGCTACAAATCAACCGAATTGCGCTGAGCCTGACTTATTATCAAACCTCTAAAACACTACAAAGAGAATAGATACTTGCCATTTAGGGGCGACTACCTTTGCTTCTCCCGTTTTTCAACGTTTACAATCTTATGGTACTTTCAGAAATTCATTCTCTCTTTCCTCTTGCTCAAGCAGCGCCCGCTGGCGGCGGGCTTGAGCAGTTCCTGCCGATTGTCCTGTTGTTTCTTGGCATGTGGTTTCTCATTATCGCGCCTCAGCGCAAACGCCAGAAAGCGCATGATAAGATGCTTAGTGAGATCAAGAAGGGCGATGAAATCGTCACGACTGGCGGTCTTTTCGGCACGGTTACTCGCGTGAAAGACGATCGCTTTGTCGTCGAAATCGCCGATAACACAAGAGTCGAACTCGGCAAGGGCTTTGTCTCCAGCAAAATCGAAGCAACCATCGTCGAGTAATTCGACCTGAATTCATATTAATATCCCATGTCCGGTAACATATTTTGGAAATTCGTCCTCACGGCAGTCATCATCTTTTGGTGCGTCGCTGAGATCTCTCCCTTAAAGGATCGTCCTTTCGAGGACTACATCGTCGCGCAGGCCACTGCTGAAAATGCTGAGTTCGCTTCCATCATGGCACGTGCTGGGGCTCGCGTGGATTCGAAGAAGTCGAAAACACTGTTTTTGGCATTACGTGAGATGGGTGCTGAAGAAGACATCGACTATGCGGTGTTCTTTCCGCAGGTGAACCTGCGCGACGTTGCGAATCAAAATAAGCGTAACGATATTCTACTTAAGTACATCCTCACCTCCGCGCAGAGTAATCTACGCCTTGGCCTCGATCTTAAAGGCGGTGTTGGTGTGACACTGAAGATTGCAGAGGATGCTCCAGGTAGTAAATTCGAACAAGCTGAGCAGTTGAAGGACGCCATCGAAATCATGGGTAGTCGTTTGGATGGTCACGGCGTGGCCGAGCCAATCATTCGTCCCGTCGGCGATGACGCGATTGAGATTCAAATCGCTGGCCTGTCCACTAAGGATAATCCAGAGGTGCTAGAAGACTTGAAAAAGCCCGCCCGCCTCGAGTTCCGGTCGGTGCATGAGACATTGAGCCCCGACACGACTCCAAAGAGCAAATATCCTGTCGGCTATGAAGTACTCGCTGAAGAAAATGAAGATCGTAAGACGGGTGAAGTCTTTGAGCGTCGCATGTTTGTCAAACTAATCCCAGAAGCGACTGGTGAAATCGTCGATGATGCTTATGTCTCGCAAACGCAGACTGGTGGTTTTCAGATCAATCTCGAGATGACGAGCGAGGGTGCGGATATTCTTGCTGCTGTTACTGGGAGAATGATTGGCAAGCCGCTTGCTATCGTCCTCGACGGCAAGCTTTACTCGGCGCCAACCGTGAATGGTGTTCTTTCCAGTCGCGCGCAGATCACTGGTACTTACTCACAACGAGAGGCGATCGACCTAGCCAACGTCCTGAACAACCCACTCGCCGTTGAGCTGCGTGTGGACCAGATGTATGAAGTACAACCAACATTGGCTGAAGGTGCACGTGCTAGCTCGATCAATGCGGCTCAGTGGGGTGCTGGTCTAGTGGTCGGATTTATGCTCCTTTATTATTTTGCTGGCGGCGTGGTCGCGGTCATTTCTGCGTTGGTTAATATCGTCATCGTTCTCGGTGTGCTTGCCAGCCTCGGTGCGACGCTGACACTTCCTGGTGTCGCGGCACTGGTGCTGACACTCGGTATGGGTGTGGATGCCAACATTCTGATCTTTGAGCGTATTCGCGAGGAGCTTAAGAGCGGTAAAAGTATTAAGAATGCCACCGCAGGTGCATTCGATAAGGTTACTTCGACGATTGTGGACGCCAACGTCACGACTCTAATCACAGCATCGATCCTGATCTGGCTCGGCACTGGCCCAGTTAAGGGCTTCGGAATCACGCTTGCAATTGGTATCTGTGCATCGATCTTCTGCGCATTGGTCGTCACTCGATTCCTGGTCGATTTCCTCGTGCATCGTATCGGGCTGAAAAAAGTCTTGGGCATGGATATTTTTCCATCCAAGAAGCTCGATTTCTTTAAATTCCGTAAGCCTGCGTTTATCGCTTCTTGGCTGATCGTGCTCGCTGGTGTCGTCAGTGTCGTTGTTCACCATGATAATATCTTGGGTAAAGATTTCACCGGAGGTGATGAGATGACAGTCGCATATGACCAACGCCTCGGTGCTGATGAGATCATGCAAGTGGTGGTGGACCAAGATCTCGGCGATGTGACTCCGATCTACCAGAGCCTGATTGGGCAGGATATTGAAATCCTGAAGTTGCAGACATCATTTGATGAAGCACGACCCGTTCTCAAGCAGCTACAAGCCGCTTTCCCGGATGCGAATCTAATCGAGACCGGCATCACTCAAATCGGTGCATCTGTTTCGAAGAGCATCCAATGGAATGCTCTTTACTCGGTACTGTGCGCATTGGGTGGCATCCTCCTCTACGTTGCTTTCCGCTTCGAAGTCGGCTACGGAGTCGGCGCGGTCGTTGCAACGATTCACGACGTCTTGATGACGATCGGCATCTTCGTTATATGCGGCGAATTGGGTATCTTTGTGAGTGGTCAGTTCACCGCTCCGATGTTGGCCGCGATCCTAATGATCGTCGGTTACTCGATCAATGATACGATCGTTGCCTTCGACCGTATCCGTGAAGAACTTGAGCTCAACCCGGGTACGGATTTGCGCTCGATTATCAATCTTGCGCTCAGTCGGGTGTTCTCTCGCACATTGCTCACCAGTATCACCACATTGCTTGCGGCTCTTTCGCTGTACATCTTTGGAGCCGGAGTCATCACTGATTTCTCTTTCATCTTTATTATTGGTATTCTTACCGGAACGTTCTCCTCAATCTTTATCGCTAGCCCCGTATTTTACTGGTGGCATAAAGGTGACCGTCGCCACGTCGAAGAGCATCAGCTCACGCCGAAGCGCTACGAGTGGGAGAGCTCTAGTGAGAATTAAGCCCATCAATAGTTGATTTAAAACAGGAATGGCGAATCGGCAACGGTTCGCCATTTTTAATTTTAAATGATCGATTAAAGTCGCCAACCACCGGTGCCACCTTTCTAACATCCTTATTTATGCTTTGGACCCTAACTGAGACCAACAACACAGTCGCCGCTGATTTAAGCGCGGAATTGGGTGTGTCTAAAGTGATGGGCAAATTACTCTCACAGCGCGATTTGGAGACGGTCGAATCAGCGGAAGAATTCCTCCGCCCGCGCCTTGCCCAGCTAGATAACCCATTTGCGCTGAAGAATCTTCGTGCAGCGGTGACGCGTATCGAGCAGGCAATTGAGGCTGCAGAGTCGGTCGTGGTGTTTGGCGATTACGATGTCGATGGCGTGACTAGCACTGTGCAGCTTGTCAGTATGTTGAGGACGCTCGGGCTAGAACCCCGCTATTGTGTCCCGCTGCGTTTAGATGAGGGCTACGGCTTGAGCCGTGATGCGATCAACCGTGTCTTCGCGGGCGAAGTGCCAGATCTATTTATTGCGCTGGACTGTGGTACCAACGCGCATGAGCCGATCGCGTATTTGCGTGAGTTAGGCTGCGATGTGATCGTGGTCGATCACCACCAGACTAAGACAGTCGCGCCAGAAGGATGCATTTTTGTAAATCCGCATGTGAACGATGTTGAAGATGCGCCGTGGCGCGATTTGTGTACGGCGGGTCTAGTGTTTAAGCTCTTGCACGGGCTCCTGAAGAGTCGGCGCGAGGCTGAAGATCCGCGCGTAGATGGCATTCAACTTAAAGACTATCTAGACCTCGTCGCGATGGGTACAATTGCCGACCTCGTGCCGTTGCGCGGAGAAAATCGTATCCTCTCATGGTTCGGCTTGCGCCATCTGCGTGCGAATGGCCGTATTGGTGTAGGCGCCTTAGCCGGAATCAGCGGTATGGATTCCGGTCAAGAAATGGCGGCATCTGATATTTCGTTTAAACTAGCGCCGCGCATTAATGCGAGTGGTCGCTTGGGCGATGCGTCACTGCCGATGAATCTGCTGTTGAGCGACGATCTAGCTGTCTGCCAAAAGATTGCGCAAGAGCTCGATACGTTGAATCGCGAGCGCCAAAGTATCGAGCGGGGCATTGCCGCAAAGGCAGAGCAGCGCGCGGCTGAGGAGTTTGCGGATGAACCGGGCATCGTGTTGTTTGGCGAAGATTGGCACCCTGGAGTCGTCGGTATCGTGGCAAGTCGCGTGAGTCGTCACTTTCATAAGCCATGTGTAATTCTCGGGGCGGATGGTGACGAGGCGCATGGTTCCGGGCGCAGTGTGGCGACGGTGAATTTAGTCGAAGTCTTTCAACGCTGTACCGACTTCCTTGGGCACTGGGGCGGCCATCCGATGGCAGCAGGTGTTTCGCTGAAAGTCGCGGATATAAAAGCATTTACGGAGTGCTATCTCAAAAGTTTGAAGGTGCTTTATCCCGATGGCTTACCTGAGCCATCGCTGCAGCTGTCCACTTGGTTGGATGTTGGAAATTTAGAAGAGGGCTTACTCGAAGAGTTAGATCGCTTGCATCCCTTTGGTCAGGGCAATGCTGAGCCTGTGTTTGGTTTGCGTGGCGTCGTCCTCGAAGAAGAGCCGCACCCCTTCGGTGAGGGCAACTTTCGCTTTCGTATGCCGAAAATGGACGGCAATCGAACTGGCGTCGCTGGTATAGCATGGCGCATGCACGGCTTGCCTGAAGTGGGCCAGTCGATTGATTTAGCGGTGCGCTTTTCGTGGAACTACTGGCGCAATAGCCGCTATCCGCAGGTGACGCTGATCGACTGGAAGCCGACGGCCTAGGGCATTGCGGTCGCTAGTTGCGTTTTATCGAAAGTCGCCATTTTGAAGTGCCTAGGGTGTCACTTCTACTTTACAGCAGAAATGTGAAACTCGTGTGGACACATTCGATGAAATCGCCAAATTGAACAGCTTGTATGACTATCCCCGCTACTAACATTCTTCTTGGTGTCAATGTGGACCACTGCGCGACGGTGCGTCAGGCGCGCTTTCGCGAGCATGCGCTAGATCATGGTAACGAGGTCGAGCCAGACCCCGTGGCGTTTGCATTGCTTTGCGAGCAGGCGGGTGCCGATGGCATTACCATTCACTTACGTGAAGACCGCCGGCATGTGCAGGAATCGGACGTGCATCGTGCGCGTGAACAGATCGGCACGCGCTTAAATCTGGAAATGGCCTGCACGCCAGCGATGATTAAGTATGCATTAGAGTTGAAGCCAGATTCCGTCTGCCTGGTGCCGGAGAGCCGCGAAGAAGTCACCACTGAGGGCGGCCTTGATATCGTCGGTCAGAAGTTGCGCGTTGGCGAAGTGGTGTCGGCCATGACCGAAGCGGGTATTACCACGAGTCTGTTTATCGATCCAGATCCAGCGCAGATCGAGGCCTCGGCAGAGCTCAAGGCAGAGTGGATCGAGTTGCATACTGGGGCATATGCAAATGCTTATTATGGCGATCGTCGCGCAGCAGAGTTGGAGATTCTTTGTCAGGGCGCGGAGTTGGCGCACAGTCTTGGACTAGTGGTAAATGCTGGGCATGGAATTAACTATACCAACATCAGTGAAGTGCTGAAGATCCCGCATCTGCATGAGCTGAACATTGGACATACCATCGTGAGCCGTGCTTTGTTTGTCGGCGTGGAGCAAGCCGTTCGTGAGATGAAGGCGTATTTGAAATAAAATATTCTATTTATTGGAGTGCCTAATTGGCTCAGCGAGCAGCCACTGTTCAGTCGAGCGGGCTTTGCGCGCTATAGATGGACCAAAGTGGCTATCTTTGGAATCGACAATGAACCTAATAAAAGCGTGCCTTTTAAGTACTAGCACGTTAAGATGAATTCTCATTAAGTTGTTCTATAACAAACTTTTGCCCCTTATTCTTATCGCTTGAAACCGTTACTTTATGCTTCTCCCGTGCTCACATGCCAAGAGGCTGCGCAGCTAGAGGTTACAATTCTTGCGGATGAAGCGGCCGAATGGGCTGCTATGCAGCAGGCTGGGGTCGGTATAGCTAAGGCCATTTGCTTAGATTATCAAGAGCTGCAATCATTGCCACAAGGGCTTAGCGTGTTGGCTTTGATCGGGAAAGGCAACAATGGCGGAGATGCGCTGCTCACTTGCGGTCAGCTTTTAGCTGATTTTCCACGGGCGCGTGTGACCCTAATCTTTGCAGGCGATCCTAGCGATCTAAAGCCTTTGGCTGCCCGAGCCTACCAACAGCTGAAAGATCGTGTTAGTCAACATCAGGTCGATGCCAGTTGCGATGTGGCAGCGATTCATGAGCTCTTGGACAAGGCTTCAGCGGCTCGTGCGTTTGATATTTGTATTGATGGGTTATTGGGCATGTCGTTCCAGCCTCCAGTGCGCGCGGCTATGCGTGTGCTAATTGAGGCAGTCAATTGCTACGAAAAAATCGGTCTGCGGGCTGCAGTTGATGTGCCGAGCGGCAAGGGCGAGGTATCCGATGATTTGACGTTTCATGCCGACTTCTCGTATGCGACTGGAGTCGCGAAAAAAGTATTGTTCGAAGGCAACGTCGAATGCGGACGAGTGCGAACGGTCGATCTAGGATTTTCTAAGACACCCGCAGGCGCAAGCGTGGATGCTAAGGAGATGGTACTGCACGACGATGTACTCGATTCGTTGCGGACTTTGCGGCCTGCAGGGGTGGATAAGCGTGCATTTGGCCACTTGTTTGTACTAGGCGGCTCGGCCTTTATGCCTGGCGCTTTATTAATGGCAGTGCAGGCAGCAGTGCGCTCAGGCGTTGGTCTCGTGACAGCCTTCGCGCCAGCTTCAGTGGCGGCCGCGCTTGCCGCCCAGGTGCCGGAAGCGATGTGGGTGCCATGGCCCGAGACTACCAATGGCACACTGAATCCTAGGGCGCTGCCGTTGCTACTGGATCGTATTGATCAGGCGACCGCAGTGCTGCTTGGCCCAGGAATGGGCAAGGACCGTAATACCGAGACAGTGACACAAGAAATTGTCGGCAACGTGGAGTTACCGGTCATTTTGGATGCAGACGCACTACGGACGGGCGTGATGAACTTCGTTCCGAAGCGTAGGGCCTCAGCGGGCCCGGTGATATTAACGCCGCATATGGGCGAGTTTATGCGGATCGCGAAGCTCGATGCGCCTGATTATTCAAATGAGACCTTGAGGACGTTTTGCCAGAGTTCCCGAGTGACGACGGTTCTTAAATCGGCGCATACGCGAATCTGCGACGGTGAAAATATCTGGTATAATACCTATGGCGGCCCCGTTCTGTCGCGCGGCGGCAGCGGCGACTTGCTTGCCGGTTTAATTGGCGGTATGATTGCACAAGATCAAACGTGTACGCAAACATCGGTGGCTCGTGGTGTCGTGCTGCATGGGTTGGCCGCGCAGCGACTAGCGCGCGCACATGGGCAAGTCGCAGTGCATACGACGCAACTGCTTGATTATCTGTCGAGCGCGCTGCGTCGAGCTTGAGGCGAATTGATTGTGTAGCTGTAGTTAGCCTGCGCCTTGCTAATTTCGGTGGCAAAACGCGGGTAAAGAACACAAGTGTATTGCGCTTTATCCTGACTGATCGTTCAGCAAAAGAAAGATAACCTAGACACAATAAGATTGTCCTTGGAAATGGCAGTGCTAGTGTTTGTAAATGTCTTCGTCGCTGAATCAACGCCAAGCATTGCTAGTGCTCAACGGCTTACCCCATGTGGGACCGATTATGCTGCGACGTTTGATGGATGCCTTTGAAGGCGATGCGGTGGCGGCGCTTTCGGGGCAACGCGCGAAGCTACATAGTGTCCCGGGGATTGGGCCTAAAGCTGCTGATGTTTTGATGCATTGGGAAGATCGCTTTGATCTCGCCAAAGAAGTAGCGCAGATGCGCCGGACTGGAACTCGCTTCTTCATTCAAGGCGACGAAAAGTATCCAGAGTTGCTCAGAGAGACGTATGATCCACCAATTGGTTTGTATTGGCAGGGTGAATACATTGTTGATCGTCCTTGTGTGGCGATTGTCGGCACGCGCCGCTCAACATTGTATGGGCGAAGTGTGACGAAAAAGTTCGCGTCCGAACTCGCACGGCTTGGGTTTTGTATTGTTAGTGGTATGGCGAGTGGCACCGATACGGCTGCCCATGAGGGTGCGCTGGAGGCCGGCGGTAAAACCGTCGCCGTGTTCGGCTGCGGCTTGGATACAATTTATCCGCCGGAGAATAAAGACTTGTATGAAAATATAGTCACGCATGGCGCGGTCGCGAGTGAGTTCCCTTTTGGGCGCCGTGCAGATAGGCAGACTTTTCCGATGCGCAACCGAGTGGTGGCTGGTATGTGCCAAGGAGTGATTGTGATCGAAAGTGCAGTGTCGGGTGGCAGTATGATTACTGCGCGTTTTGCGGGTGAGCAGGGGCGCACGTTAATGGCGGTGCCTGGCCGAATCGATCAAGCCAGTAGCGGTGGTTGCCATCAGTTAATTCGCGATGGCGCAATCATGGTGACTTCGGTAGATGATATTTTGGAAGAGCTTCGCTACAAGCGCACGCAGTTTCCGGCGCAGGAGTCGGATCTGGGCCTAAAGGATGCAGAATCACAACCGCCGTCTCTATCAGTGGCTGAGCAAGCGGTTCTGAATTGTTTCGCTGGTGGTGAAATCACATCACCAGATGCATTGGCGGAGCGCCTAGACAAGCCGATCTCCGAGATCTCTGGTGTTCTGATGGGCTTGGAGTTGAAGCGATTACTTGGTAAGCGAGCGGATGGTCGCTTTGAGCCCCGGTAATTGGCGTCTGTGAGAGTAAGCGTTGTGCTAGGCTTATCGGAGGCTGACTAGTAGGTCTTTGGAATCCACTTGGTCGCCAGCTTGAACTTCGACTTTGTCGATGACACCATCGGCTAGGGCGTAAACTGTGGTTTGCATTTTCATCGCTTCGAGCACGAGGAGCTTGTCTTTCTTCTTCACCTTTTGACCCACGGAAATGGCGACACTGCTGACCATTGCTGGAATTGGTGCGCCAACTTGCATCTTATTTGCAGGATCGGCTTTCGCGCGCTTTTTGGACTCAGTCTTGATGGACTTATCTAGGATCACGCATTCTCGAGCACGGCCATTGAGTTCAAAGGTCAAGGTGCGTTCGCCATCTTCGTTTGGCTCTGAGACATAGATGAGTTTTACGATCAGGGATTTGCCTTCTTCGATCTCCACCGTAATTTCTTCGCCCGGCTTGAGGCCGTAGAAGAAGGCTGGCGTAGGTAACACGCGAGCGTGTCCATTTTGTTTTATATACTTATCGAGGTCGGTGTAGACCTGCGGATACATAAGATAGGCAAATAGGTCGTCGTTGTTGATCTCGCGCTTGAACTGTTTGCTGATTTCTTGCCGTTTCGCTTCTAGGTCAACTTTCTCGGCGCGCGCGCCAGGGCGCCCCTTGAATGGCTTGCGGTCCCCGAGCACGACTTTTTGCACTGCCTTGGGCCAGCCGCCCTTGGGTTGTCCTAGACCGCCTGAGAGCATGTCGACGACGGATTCTGGAAACGCAGTGCCAGGCTCGAGGTTGACGAGGTCTGCGGGTTCGACGCCCTTGGTGAGCAAGAACATTGCAAGATCGCCGACGACTTTTGAGGATGGAGTGACTTTGACGATGTCGCCAAGTAAGTGATTTACTTCGTGGTAGTAGCGCACGACTTCGGGCCAGCGCGCGCCGAGTCCAAGGGCACGGGCTTGCTCACGAAGGTTCGTGTATTGGCCACCTGGCATTTCGTGTGTGTATACCTCGGCGGATCCGAACTTTGGGCTGGTATCAAAGGGACCGTAGAATTGGCGAACCGCTTCCCAGTAGATCGATAGTTCATTGAGAAACTGAAGATCCAGACCTGTATCGCGTTTGTCGCCGCGCAATGCGTTGACGATAGAGTTGAGGTTTGGTTGCGACGTGAGGCCTGACAGCGACGCGGTAGCAAGGTCGACGACATCAACGCCGGCTTCCGCTGCCTTGATGATCGAGGCTCCAGCGATGCCGGAAGAGTCGTGCGTATGAAAATGCACAGGGATGGCGATTTCGCTGCGCAGCGCTTTAACGAGTTTGAATACTGCGTGTGGAGTACAGAGGCCTGACATGTCTTTGAGTGCGAGGACGTGTGCGCCCATCTGCTCGAGCTCTTTGGCCATATTGACGTAGTATTGGAGCGTATATTTGTCGCGATTGTCGTCCAAGATATCACCTGTATAACAGATAGTGGCCTCACACACGGAGTTGGTGTCCTTGCGGATCGACTCCATCGCTACTTTTAAGTTGGGCAAATAGTTGAGCGAATCGAAGACGCGAAAAATATCCATGCCCGACTCAGCAGAGTGCTTAATGAAACCGCGAATCACATTGTCGGGATAGTTGGAGTAGCCCACTCCGTTTGCGCCGCGCAGTAGCATTTGGAAGCAAATGTTCGGAATGCGCTCGCGTAGTCGGCGAAGGCGCTTGAATGGGTTCTCATGCAGGAAGCGCATGGAGGTGTCGAAGGTGGCACCGCCCCAGCACTCCAGTGAGTATAGGTCGCCTGCGCGCTGTGCGATAGCGTCGGCCACCTTGAGTTGGTCGTAACTGCGCATGCGGGCCGCGAGTAGTGACTGGTGGGCGTCACGCATCGTGGTATCAGTGACGAGTAGCTTCTTCTGATTGCGGGTCCACTGAGCGAATTTCTCTGGGCCGTGCTTGGTTAGGTAATCCTTAGTGCCCTTGGGCAGTGAGTGCGTGTGGTCGTACTTTGGAATGATCACCGGCAAATCCATTACAGGCACGGGACGGCCTTTGACTTGGTCGTTGCCGTTGACGATCGTTTCTCCGAGCAAGTTTAAGAGCTTAGTTGCACGGTCACGACGGCGCTTAAAGTTGAAGAGCTCCTTGGAGGTGTCGATCAGTGTGGTGGTCGCTTGGCCTGATACGAAGATCGGGTGGTTGACCACATTTTCGATGAAAGGGATGTTGGTCTTCACGCCGCGGATGCGCATTTCGCTAAGCGCACGGTCCATGCGCTGAATCGCGAGTTCGAAGGTGCTGGCAGATGCGGTGAGTTTGACTAGAAGGGAATCGTAGAAGGGAGTGATAATTGCTCCGGTATCGCCCATTGCTCCGTCGAGTCGGATACCGAGCCCTGCTGCCGAGCGGTAGTTGACGATTTTGCCATAGTCGGGGGCAAAGTTCTTCTCTGGATCTTCCGTGGTAATCCGTGCTTGAATTGCAACGCCGTTGCGTGGGACGTCTTGTTGCTGAGGAATGCCGACTTCTTTGGAGTGTAGGCTGTGTCCTTGGGCAATTAGAATTTGGCTACGCACGATGTCGATGCCTGTAATGACTTCGGTAACGGTGTGCTCGACCTGAATGCGTGGATTCATTTCGATGAAGAACCACTCGTCGCAATCAAGGTCGTAGAGAAATTCGACAGTACCAGCGCTATAGTAGCCAATTGACTTAGCGATTTTGACGGCAGCATCGCAGAGTTCAGCGCGCACGTCGTCGGGCAAACCAATTGATGGCGCAATTTCGACGACTTTTTGGTGGCGGCGCTGCACAGAGCAGTCGCGCTCATGCAGATGTACGACATTGCCCTGCTTATCGCCTAAAATTTGCACTTCGATGTGTTTGGCGCGCTCGATATAGCGCTCAAGGAATACAGCTGAATTGCCAAACGCGCGTTGCGCTTCGCCCTGTGCCTCTTCGAGGGAGTCCTTCAAGTTTTTAGGATCTTTCACCACACGCATCCCGCGGCCGCCGCCACCAAAGGCTGCCTTAATGATGAGTGGAAAGCCGATTTTCTTGGCAGTTTTGAGCGCTGCGTCTGGATCAGAAATCGGGTCTTCGGTGCCAGGTAGTGTAGGGACGTTTGCTTGATCAGCTATCTTGCGTGCCTCGATTTTATCTCCCATGCGGGCGAGTAAGTCAGAGCTTGGGCCAACAAAAGTGATGCCATTTTCTTCACATGAGCTCGCGAAGTTAGCATTCTCGGAAAGGAACCCGTAGCCTGGGTGGATCAGGTCGATTTTTTTGTCTTTCGCTAGAGCGACGATGCTATCGATGTCGAGGTAGTCGGCGACTGGACCTTTGCCCGATCCCACTTTATAGGCTTCATCGGCTTTAAAGCGATGAACGCCGAAGCGGTCTTCATTCGCGTAGATAGCAACTGTGCGGCAACCCATTTCGGTTGCGCTTCGGAATATACGAACAGCGATTTCGCTACGATTTGCGGCAAGTAATCTCTTCATTGGTAGTAGTATCGGTTGGGTAGGATCGATTAGGAAAGGCAGCTAATTGCCACAAGTCAAGATGCGGAGTTTATTCATCGAGTGACCCGGCGAGAGGGAACCCATCCGCGCGAGCCTTGACAGTATGGGTTCTATTTTTCATATCTAACTACTTCTTGATCAAGAAATCGACAGTTATATGGCTGCTTAGCCTATTTGTTTGGAACGTCGCGTTAGCCGAGGTCCCGAGTTTGTTGCTGTGCTTGCACCATGATTTTGAGGTGCATGTTGAGTCTGCGGATCAGGAGCATGGGCATTGCGGAGATGAGCACGTACACGTTGAGTCCCAAGAGGTGGGACTGTGTATTGATAAAGATGATTGCACCGATCTCGAATTGCAGGGTGGTGAGCAAATCCCATCACGCTTAAATGAAGTGCACTCGGTTAATTTACCGATGCTCGCTGTGGCTGAATATAACTTTCATGCTCTGATCGTCCGACCATTGGAGGTCTTGAGTTCGATGTTTCCACGGCCGCGCGGACCGCCGCTGTCGGTGCATTGGTTGACCGATCGCTATATTCAGAAGACAGTCCTTCGGGTCTGATATCCTAATACACACTTAGCTTTTCTGGTTTAATCAAACCAGTTGTATTTGTAGCACTACGCTACGCCTCAGCTTCATTGTATTAGGATTTTTTATGGTTAACTTTTTGAAATTAAAACGCGCTGGCGCGTTCGTCCTCATCGCCCAATCGATGTTGACTAGCCTGGTCGCCGCACCGCTCTCGCTTAGCAAAGAGCAAGCAGTGGCACGTGCATTGCAGCAGAACCCAGCGCTTAACGCGGCGCGCACCACGATCGATCGTGCGCTAGGCAATCACCAGCAAGCGGGCCGCTGGGCGAACCCAGAGCTCAGTATTGATTACGCTACCGATCAGACCTTCAACGACGAAGGGGAGTATGGTTACTCCATTGGCTTCGTACAGCGCTTTCCCGTAACGAACCGACTGCGCCTGCAAAAGTCGATCGCGCAAGATGAGATTGAGCTGGCGGCAGCGGAAGTTGCCAATCAAGTGCGACTGCTCACGCTCGAGGTTGAGACCACGGTCGCTGCTGCGACTGCCCTAGAAGCTCAAATCGAATTACGGGACGAACGCCTGCAGCTGAATCGTAAATTCGCAGCGTTCATGGAGTCGCGGGTTCGGACCGGGGAAGTCTCTTCAGTCGAGACCAATCAAGTACAGATCGAACTCTATGCGGTGGAACAAGAGAAGCAGGAACTCTCGAATACATTGTCATCGAAACTCGCTAAATTGAAGCAACTGATAGGAGCTGATGTGGATGCCGAGCTCAGCTTAACTCATCAATTTGAACTGCCTGCCGCGCCGCCGCAGTTGGCGAGCCTGACGCAGGAGTCACTCATGCAGCATCCAGAATATCGCATGAAGGCGTTGCTGTCTCGTATCTCCGATAAGCGAGTCTCCGTGGTCAAGGCTGAGCGCTGGGCTGATATCGCGGTGCGTGTATTTTTTGATGAAGAGCGCAGTGTCGATGATCCTGGCGGTTTAGGCACAGATCGTTTCTTTGGCGTCGGTGTGTCAATTCCGCTGCCGTTTTTGGATCGCAAAGACGGCGCGATTCTGGCGAGTCGAGCTGAGCAGCGACAATTTAAATACGAACTCGATCGCGTCGGTCTAGAGGTGCGCAGTGAAGCACATACGCAGGCGACACTCGCGGTGAGTCTGTATCAGCAAGCGCGCGACTATGATCAACGCTTAACGCAGTTAGTGGAGAAGAACCTTGCCGAGATGAAGTCCGCTTATGGGGCGGGGCAAATTAACCTCGTCGAGCTGTTCCGCTCACAAGAACAAGGTCTTCGAGTGCAATCTGCCCAACTAACAAAGCTGCACAATTTCGAGCAGGCGATGATCCGCTGGAAAGCCGCGACGGCCAAAGCACAACCAGTGCTCCAATAACCCAAATATTTTTTAATTAAATGAAACAAACAAATTTTAATATCAGCCTGAGTACCATCTGCCTATCGCTACTAAGCGTCACTGTAATCTCGGCCGCTACCGATGCGCCTATTATTCTCGATGCGTCGGGAGTGGCGAATCTTCGGATCCAAACTGTGGAAGTGGAAGAGCGTGATTTTGAGACTACGGTTTTTGCGATTGGTCGTATTGAAGAAATCCCATCGAAGCACTCCGTGTTGTCCTCGCGAGTCGCCGGGCGTGTGATCGAGTTGCATGCTTTTGAGGGAGATGCTATCGCCAGTGGCGATGTGGTGGCGACGATAGAGACTCGGCTAATTGGCGACCCGCCGCCGCAGGTGCAGTTGAAGGCGCCGCAAGGTGGTTTGGTGGTGAATTCACACATACGCCTCGGGCAACCCGTGCAACCTGATGTCGAGTTGATGGATATCTCGGATCGTTCGAGCATGTGGGCGGTCGCGAAAATTCCTGAAAATGAAGCTGCGCGCGTGCAAGTGGGCAGTCATGCGCACATTCGTGTGCCTGCTCTGGGAGAGTCTTTGTTTGGAGCGACTCTAGTGCGCTTCGGTGTGAATGCCGACCGAGGTGCAGGGGCAGTGGAAGGGATTTTTCTTTTGGAAAATAAGGATGGCCGACTGCGCCCGGGAATGCGCGTGGAGTTTGCCGTAGTGCTTGATTCGCGTGCGGATGTCTTGGCTGTGCCACGTGCGTCAATTCAGGGGGGGCCTGCCAATCGTGTCGTGTTTGTGAAGGATTTCGATCTACCTAATGCATTTCTACGTGTCCCCGTAGTGATCGGGGAGCGCAATGACCGATTCGTCGAGGTGCTAAGTGGTTTGTTTCCTGGTGATGAAGTCGTCACGCAGGGCTCGTATTCCTTGGGCTTCGCTGATGGCGGGCAGAATATCTCGCTGAAGGAGGCGTTGGACGCCGCGCATGGGCACGAGCACAATGAGGATGGCTCAGAGCTCACTGATGCCGATAAAGCCAAGCGAGCCGAGGCTGAGCACGATCACGAAGGAGAGACAGCGACGCATGCGTTGAGTCTGCCACTGATGATTTATGCAGGCGTGTTGACGTTACTCGTCCTGGTCGCTTCACAGCGTTGGTGGAGCCAACGCCGTGGATAAGGGCATGATCTTCATTCAAAATTACAGATCATGTTAAATCAACTCATACGATTTTCTCTTTCACAGAGGCCATTAATTTTGGCCTTAGTTGTCATCGTGCTTGTTCTAGGAATTAAGAAAGCGGTGGAGCTTCCGGTCGAAGTGTTGCCGGATTTGACTAAGCCGACGGTGACAATTTTAACCGAGTCCGCTGGCTTCGCTCCCGAAGAAGTGGAAACACTGGTGACGATTCCATTAGAGAATTCGCTGATGGGTGTGACGGGCGTGTCGCGCCTGCGTTCGATCAATGATGTGGGTTTGTCCTTAATCTTCGTCGAATTCGAATGGGGCACAGATATTTATCAGGCGCGTCAGTTTGTGCAGGAGCGTTTGACTGGTGCGAGTGAAACATTGCCCGAAGGAGTGAGCCCTTACATGACGCCAGTCGCATCGCTTATGGGTAACATCCTGCTGGTTGGATTAGCGGATCCTACAGGCGAGACGAGTCCGCGCGAGTTGCGCTCACTGGCGGATTGGAAGGTTGCTCGAAAACTTCAATCCATTCCAGGAATTGCCGAAGTGCTGTCGATGGGCGGCGGGGTGAAGCAGGTGCAAGTGCAGCCAGATCCAGATAAGATGCTCGCGATGGGTGTATCCTTTTTGCAAATACGCGATGCCTCTGCTCAAGCAGTTAAAAATACGACTGGTGGATTTTTAACCGAATCGGCTCAAGAGATCATGGTGCGTAATTTGGCGATGACGACTGATCTGGATGAGATCGGTAACACGGTTGTGACGTACGAGAATGATCGTCCGATTCGTCTGCGCGATGTTGCTTCGTTGGTGTGGGATATTGAGCCGATGCGTGGCGATGCTGGTCTTGGCACAAAGCACATTAAGCAGGATGGTGCGGTCAAGGGTTACCCAGGAGTGATACTCAGTGTGACAAAATCGCCGGGATTCGATACCATTGATTTGACTGAGAGAGTGGAAGCCGCCCTCACGGCGCTGCAACAGACGCTTCCCGCAGGAGTCGAAGTGATTACGCTCTATCGGCAATCCGACTTTATTAATCTCTCGATTGGAAATCTGGAAGAAGCCCTTCGTGACGGTGCCATCATAGTGGGCTTAGTGTTGTTTCTGTTTCTGTTCAATGTGCGGATTACATTGATTACGCTCACTGCGATTCCGCTTTCACTCGGCATCACGATTCTGGTGTTCGACCTGATGGACTTGAGCGTCAACTCGATGACACTCGGTGGACTTGCCGTGGCGATTGGTATGGTGGTCGACGACGCGATTGTTGATGTGGAAAATGTGTTTCGCCGTTTGTGCGAGAATGCTAGTTTATCGAAGCCACGTCCGAGGCTTGAAGTGATCGCCAGTGCCTCGGCCGAAGTGCGCTCATCTATTTTATATGCCACCGTGTTGATCATTTTAGTGTTCCTGCCGTTACTGGCATTGAGTGGCGTGGAGGGGCGGCTATTCTCGCCGATTGCGATTGCAACAATTGTCAGCATGAGTGCGTCGTTCGTGGTGTCGTTGACTGTCATCCCGGTACTGTGTTCGTTTTTATTAAACCCGAAGGCGGGTAAAATGCATACCGAAGGGGTCGTCGTGCGTGGTTTAAAGAGGGGCTTTCACAAGACATGGCTCAACTTTTCGCTGTCACAGCCGTTTCTCGTAGTACTGATTACTGGGGTGCTGCTATTAGTCGCGTATGCAGCGCTGATTTCAATGGGGGGCAACTTTTTGCCGGCGTTTCGAGAACCGACTGCATTGGTCGCAATGACCACTGCACCAGGTACCTCGCTGAAGCAAACCACCGAACTCTCCGATACTGCGCAGGACTTGCTGCTGCAGATTCCAGAAGTCGAAACTGTGGGTTATCGTGTCGGCCGCGCCGAACGTGGTGACCATGTGGTGCCAGTGTCGACGGTTGAGTTTGATATCGAATTTACCGAAACGTCTGATCGGGATCGTGCGGAAGTGTTGGAAGAAATACGTGTCACGATGCGCACCATCCCAGGCACATTCAGTGCGATGAGCACGCCATTAGCCGACCGCATTGGGCACATGCTTAGTGGTGTGTCTGCGAAGGTCGCAGTCAAAATCTATGGGCCTGATTTGAGCGAATTACGCCGCCTCGGCAACCAAGTCACTGAGATCGCACGGGCGATTCCGGGCATGGAAGAAGCACGTGCGGAGCAGCAGGCGATGATTCCGCAGCTACGGATCGAAGTCGATCGCGACCGTGCGCTGGCGTATGGCGTGACGCCCGGGCAATTGAACGAGCAGTTGGCTTCCTTGATGGGTGGCGAAGTGGTGGCCGAAATTTACCAAGGGCAGCGTGTGTATGATTTAGTGGTGCGTCTGCCGCTTGAGTGGCGTGAGTCGCCAGAGCGGTTGTCGAACTTGTATGTCGATACACTGAGTGGGCAACGGGTGCCATTGAGTTACGTAGCAGAAATTCATCAAGCGACGGGGCCGAATACAATTCTGCGCGAGAATACGCTGCGTCGTTTCGTGGTCTCGATCAATCCGACGACGGACGATTTGAATGCAGTGGTGGAAACCTTGCAGAGTAAAATCGCGGAGGAGTTGATTTTCCCGCAAGGCTATAGCGTAGCGTTTGAAGGCGAATATCAGGCGCAGCAAGAAGCGCGGCGTACCATCTTTATTATGTGTGCGGTTATTCTGCTGCTGATCATTTTCCTACTCTATAGTTATTTCAAAACCTTCACTTTTGTGTGGCTTGTATTGAGCATCATTCCGATTTCGCTGATCGGCGGGGTCTTTTATACCAGTTTTACATTGAATAATATTAGCATCGCCACGCTGGTTGGCTTCATCGCAGTGACTGGTATTGCTGCGCGTAATAACATTATGCTGCTTTCGCACTATCTGCACTTGATGCGTCACGAAGGTGAAGCATTTACGCGCGAGATGGTGGTGCGTGGCACACTAGAGCGACTCGTGCCGATCTTAATGACTGCGATCTCTGCAGGTCTCGCCTTGATCCCGTTGATCATGGCCGCCGATGAACCTGGCAAAGAAATTCTCAATCCCGTCGCGATCGTCATCGTCGGCGGCTTGATCAGCTCGACGCTGCTCGGCCTGGCGGTGACGCCTGCCATCTTCTATACCTTCTTTCAAAAGTCGGCCGAAAAGTCTATTCGCCTAGAAGCCGCAGCTTCTGAGTGACATAATCCATCGGTGCGGTAGGCATGACTTTCATGTCATCGGTTTTTATCTTTATTCAATTAAACCCAAAAATATTATGAAACAGAAAACACAGCTCAAAGTTCTCCTCATTGCGACGCTAGCCATATTCGGGACAAGCTATTGCTATGCGAGCGCGGGACACGGTCTGGGCAATGGCGGGCATAGCCACGCAACCAGTAAGGTTGCCGCGCAGAAAGTTCAGGGCGGCCCCAATGGTGGTCGTCTTATCACCATCGTGGATCCGCACATGGAGTTCTTAGTCACGTCCGAGCGCTTGGTGCAGATTACATTCCTAGGGCGCGATGGCCAAGTCGTCCCAGTAGCTGATCAAGTCGTCTCTGCGGTCGGCGGTGATCGCAGTGCCCCGACGAAGGTGGAGTTTGTTAAAAATGGTGATGGCTTAATCTCAACCGCAGCGTTGCCAGAGATGAAGCGCATGCCGATCATTTTACAGATCAAAGCGACTCCTGCTGCGCCGGGTGTGCGAGAGACATTTTATTTAAATATGAGCAATTGTCCCAGCTGTGAGTATAAAGAATACGCCTGTATTTGCGGGCATTGATTGATTCGTTTTATAGCGAGTCCACGCAGCACATGCTCTCTGCTAGTAGCATGTGCCACAACTCCTTCGGTTCTAAGTAAATCCTGATTGTAAATTTTAGCGGAATCGCCATCACCTTTTGCATGTCTGAAAATTTTGAAAACATCTCTATCGTAAAAAAAGCCAATGTGTATTTCGGCGGCCAAGTCACTAGTCGCACGGTTGTGTTTGCGGATGGGTCTAAGAAGACCCTCGGCTTCATGCAGGCGGGTGATTACGAATTCGGCACTGAAGCGGCTGAGCTGATGGAAATGCTCGGAGGCGAGATGGATGTGAAGCTCGACGGTTCTGATGAGTGGATCACTTATGCTGCAGGCACTTCGTTTAACGTCCCGGGCGACTCGAAGTTTGCCCTGAAAGTCAAAGAAGGCGGCGCGGACTATTGCTGCACTTATCTTGATTAATTGAAACTGCGGTCGCAGTTTTGCGCGCGATCCCCGGCTCTGGGATGCCGGAGCCCGTCGGGGCGGATGAAATGGATAAAGCCCTCTTCGCGGAGGGCTTTAAGTCAGTGATTTGGGACCCTGTGCGGTGCCTTGATGTCGGCTGCGGGGCGGTCGATCACCACGCAGCCGGCTGTATCCAATGAGGCGAACTCCGAGACTAGCCCTCCGGCATTGCGGATGAGTGGTGCTCGACAATCTTCCAGTCCTGACCGTTCCAGCGGTAGACGTAGGTGAAGCGGGCTTGCACCGTTGCCCCATCCGCAAAAGCGAAGGTATAGACGCCGGAGTTGATCGCGACATCTTCGAAGATGCGGACGTTGGACTCGTCGATAGTACCTTTCGGGCCCTTGGCGAGGAACGCGACGAAATAGTCCTCGATTTCTGCGTGATTGTGACGCACCTGGTTGGAGACGGTCGGCAGCAAGATGGCATTGTTCTCGTAGAGTGCGGCAACATTCTTCGGCTCACCCGTTTGGAGAGCCGCGTTCCATTGGTCGAAGAGTGACGTGATTTCGGTAGTATTCATAATGTAGTTGGTCTGGATGAGGAGGACGCCTCTGGAACAGCGACCATCAATGGAGTGTCAGCCGATGTGCCGCTAAAAGGCAAAGCTGTACTTCGCAAGGCGCTGGCCGATTTCGGCGGCGATGGCTTTTTCAGCTTCGACACCTTGAGCGGCGAAGGTCACCGAGAAGCGTACGAAGTTGCCGCAATCATCCCAAGGCACCGTGCTGATGAGCTCTTCAGTGATCAGCCATTGGCTGCAGGCTTCACCAGATTCGAACTCGGTGGTCTTGCCGTCGATCGTCACCGACTTTGGTGCGGCTACGTAAAGGAAGAAGCTGCCCTTGGGCTTTTTCGCTTTGAAACCTGCACCGTTGAGAGCGTCGACGAGTAGATCCATGCGGCGTGAGTATTTCGCGGAGATCTCTTCAGTGATTTGAGGATTCGCGAGCGCGACTGCGCCAGCCTTTTGAATGGCGAGAAATTGGCCAGAGTCGGAGTTGTCCTTCATGTCGGCGTAAGCTTGCACCACGAGCGGGTTGCCAACGACGAAGCCGATGCGCCAGCCTGTCATGTTGTAGCTCTTCGAAAGCGAGTGCAGCTCGATGGCGACGTCCTTCGCACCTTCGACCTGAAAGATGGAGATCGGTGTGCCTTCGAAGATCAGTGACGAGTAGGCGGCGTCTTGTAGGATGATCAGGTGGTTGGCCTTGGCGAATGTAATGGCTTTTTCGAAGAACTCGAGGGTCGCAGATGCGCCAGTCGGATTGTTCGGGTAGTTGAGTACCATAATCTTTGCTCTCGAGACGACGTCGTCGGGCACTGCATCGAGCTCAGGAAGAAAGTCATTTTCTTCCTTGAGTGGCATGTTGAAGACTTCCCCGCCAAGATATTTGGCGTGAGTGCCCAGCACTGGGTAGCCAGGCGATGTCATCAGGACGACCTCATCTGGGTTGATGAAACAGGCTGGGATCATCGAAAGGGCAGTCTTCGAGCCGATCGAGTGGACGACTTCGGTGGTTGGATCAATGTCGTTTACGCCAAACACGGTGGACATGTATTGCGCGGC
>DBBT01000067.1:0-1947 GCA_002292345.1 Opitutia bacterium UBA977
CATGGAAGACAGCATACCACTCACTAGCGCCGAAAAGAAAGAGCTCCGCGGCATCGGCCAACGGCTCAAGCCGCATCTCCACATCGGCAAGCAAGGCCTCAGCCTGACTGTTTCGAATGAAATCGAGACCGCGTTGGCGAAGAATGGCCTGATTAAGATCCGTTTTGAGGCGGATCGCGCTAAGATCAAAGAACATTGCGATGACATTGTCAAAACACGCAGTTGTGAGCACATCGGTGGCGTTGGTAAGACCAGTATCTTTTTCCGTGAAATGGCGGAAGAAGAAAAAATTTAAACGTAGAAAAGTGTGACCACGATACGTGTGGTTTGCACTTTCACCTTCACATTCGCCTGCACTCAGCGCAGAGTGTTGCTATGTCTGATTATAAAACCGTCCAGCAGCTCAAGGAGATCGACGTCAACATTGCCGCGCTCTTCCGCTGTATTCTGATTCTCCGCCGCAAGACGACCAAGACCGCAAAGAACGGCAACCCCTTCCTCAGCGTTGAACTGGGCGATGGCAGCGGCAGCTTTAATGCCAATTGCTTTGGCGATTCCGATGTATTCAAGGCACTCGATCCAGTCGCGGAAGGCTCAATCGTGCGCCTCGCCGGTAAGACTGAATATTATATGGAGCGCTTCTCACCTAAACTACAGGCAGCCGAAGTCATCGACGCCGCGGAGGCCGAAGCCGAAGGCATGATGGCGAACTTAGTCGAAACGCCGCCAGAATCCGAAGAGGAATTGTGGTCACACATTCTCGAAGGTGTCGAAGCGATTGAGCACGCTAAACTCAAAGAAACCGTGCAACGCGTGCTTGACGATCTGGGCGAACGCTTCCGTAAGTGTCCCGCCGCCGTCAGTATGCACCATGCGTATTTCAACGGCCTACTGGAGCATACCACCCACATGCTGCGCGCCTGCCGTGCACTACTGCCCCTCTACCCTGAAGTCGACGCCGACCTCGCAATTGCAGGAATCATCCTGCACGACATGGGCAAACTTGAAGAATACGAAGGAGAATTTGCTGCGAAAGTGAGCCGTATCGGCATTCTGCAAGGTCATGTTGTGATCGGGTTTCGGATCGCCCGCAAAGCCGCCATTCAATCCAAGCTCAATGCCGACCTCACCGAGCGCCTCGAACACATCATCCTCAGCCATCAGGGGGAGAAAGAATGGGGAGCTGCTGCGATGGCTGCGACACCCGAAGCAGTCTTCGTCTCAATGATCGATAATCTCGACGCCAAGATGGGCATGGTTCAACGCGTGCTACGTAACACTCCAAAGGGTGAAGCCTTCTCAGATCGCCTGATGGGCCTGCAAACCCGCGTGTTGGTGACGCCACCCGACAAGAGTTAGCGATTAGCGCTGGCAACTCGGGCAGTAAAAACTATTTCGCTGCCCAATCATTACAGAGCGGATTGGCGTGCCACAGACCTGACAAGATTCGCCCGCCTTGCCATAGACCTTCAGCCGCACCTTGAAATAGCCAGGCTTACCATCGGCACCGAGGAAATCACGCAGCGTCGTGCCGCCTTGTTCGATCGCGTGCGCCAATACGCTTTTAATATGGTCGCCCAACGCCAAATAGCGCGCACGACTGACTTTACCCGCGGCTCGGCGCGGGTCAATGCCCGCCAAGAACAGCGCTTCGTTGGCGTAAATATTACCCACACCGACCACCACAGCATTGGTCATAATGAAATTCTTCACTGCGACTGTGCGACCACGCGACAGCTTAAACAAGCGCTCGCCATCAAACGCATCCGACAATGGCTCAGGCCCCATTCCTTGCAATAACTTCAGCGGCTCTTCATCAGCTCCCTGCCAAAGGCAGGCACCGAAACGACGCGGATCATTCAGACGTAGGCAGTACCCACTCTCCAAAACGATATCCAGATGATCATGTTTCAGGATAGGTTTATCGACTGGTTGCACCGTCAGGCT
>DBBT01000067.1:2140-19972 GCA_002292345.1 Opitutia bacterium UBA977
GCTTCAAGCTCGGGAAGAGAATCGTATCGCGAATACTTTCGGCTCCAGTGAGTAAAATAATCAGACGGTCAATGCCGAGGCCCATACCACCAGCTGGCGGCATGCCGTGCTCAAGTGCATTGAGGAAGTCGGTGTCCATGTCCTGTACTTCTTCGCCAACTTGTTCAGCAAACATCTTACGCTGAATTATCGGGTCGTTCTGCTCAGAATATGCGGGTGCAATTTCTTGGCCGTTGATACACAGCTCAAAAACATCAATCGTGCTATCGTCGTCCACAGTGATTTTTGCCAATGGGCACAGCTCCTTAGGAATATGCGTCACGAAGGTCGGCTGAATCAAGGTCGGCTCGATCAGTTTCTCAAAGACGTTGTTAGTGATCTCGTAATCTTCGAGCTCACCATCGACTTCGATGCTCATGGCACGAGCCTTTGCGAGCTTCTCGTCGCGGCTATGGCTGAACCATTCGGCATCGCCAGTTGCTTCAATAATCAAATCTTTGTACTTCGCTACACGCCAGTCACCATCGAGATTAATAGTCGTGCCGTCAGGTCGAGCGATCTCGAGCGAACCAATCACAGTCTTGGCGACGTGCTGAATCAAGCCCTGCGTCAACTCCATCATGCCACGGAAGTCGGTGTAGGCCTGATAAAGCTCCAGCATAGTGAACTCTGGATTGTGACGACGAGACAGTCCTTCATTACGAAAAACGCGACCAATCTCAAAGACTCGATCCTCCCCGGCAACAAGCATACGCTTTAGATAAAGCTCCAGCGCAATCCGCATATAAAACTGACAATCGAGCGCATTAGAATGGGTGATGAACGGACGCGCCGCCGCACCACCAGCGACGCTCTGTAGCATCGGTGTTTCAACTTCGGTGAAGTTGCGGTCCCACAGATACTTGCGCATTTCTTGGATGATCTTAGCCCGATGGCGGAAACGCTGGCGGGAGTCTTGATTCACGATCAAATCGAGATAACGCTGACGATATATCTTGTCGTCATCTGTGAGGCCCGCCCACTTTTCAGGAAGCGGCCGCAGAGCCTTAGTGACCAAAGTGTAGCTCGCTGCACGCACGGTGATCTCACCGGTCTTAGTTTTAAAGAGCTTGCCAGTGACGCCGATGATGTCTCCCAGATCGAGCTTCTTAAAGTATGTGTTGTATTCGCCCTCGGGTAGTTCGTCGCGAGTGACGTAGCACTGGATCGGACCATCGCTATCTTGAATCTTAATGAAGCTCGCCTTGCCCATGACTCGGAAGACAATAATTCGACCAGCGATAGACACTTCTGCCTGCTCTTCATCGGCTACGTCCTCTTTATAAAGTTTAATAGCCTCGCCGGATGTATGCGTCTGCACGCAATTTGCCTGAAAGGGATTACGCCCTTCCTTGCAAAGATTCTCGAGCTTTTGGAGGCGGACTGCATAAAGATCATGCGAATTGTCCTGGTTGGCTGTCTTATCGGTCATAACGGAAGGAGGCGAAAATGCGTCAGCGCCTCGAAATGGCAATTGTAAATTGCCCTCTTCCGCAAGAGACAGCAACCGACAAAGATAGAGAACACGCTTACACTATGCTCAATGAGGATTGTGTAAGCTCAAATGAGACGAAATAAAATGGCGGTAAAATGGCAGAGCCAACTGTTGTCTATGCTGTCGCATGGGTGACTGCTAAGAGTAGCACCTCTGTGGCGTGCGAGTCTACTCGCGCCCGCAGTGCCCAGCAGTCGGGCGCTACTAGCCCGCGCCGGCGCCACGGAGAGACATTTCTCAAACTTCCAGTTTTTCAGTCTTTCAGTCTTACAACATTTCATCACCATTTCTCCAAATGACTTGGATCGAATACACCGCACTCAGCGTTACCAGTTTGATTTTTCTAATCGGGCTGACGACCTCGCTACTACCAGTGGTGCCGGGTAGCCTGATCGTTTGGTCAGGTATCATTATACACAAACTTTGGATGGGCGAGGCCTCGGTGGCTTGGAAAATCGTCATCACTACTGGCATCATCACTCTGATCGGTCAATTCACCGACTTCGTGCTGGGCCTCTGGGGCGCACGCAAATTCGGCGCGTCATGGAAAGGTACGGTCGGTGCACTGCTCGGCGCGTTTATCGGCTTTTTTCTTCCCCCTCCGCTGTTCTGGCTAATTGTCGGCCCCGTTATCGGGGCGATCATTGGCGAGTTAATCGCAGGGCGCAGCTTCAAGGCAGGCAGCAAGGCAGGGTTCGGCGCGGTTATCGGCGGCATCGTCGCCTTCGCTTTGAGATTCAGCCTCAGCGTCTGCGTGGTTGCCATCTTCTTTCTAGCACTCTTGCTCTAGGGCATTGATGTATCAGACCAGGGCTTTGCAAACAGAAGGCGTAGGCTATTTAGACATACAACGACGGTACTGCCCTCGTGTGCAAAAACCCCAACACTCAATGGGATCCAACCACAAATCGCAGCTGCCACCATTAACACCACTGTGCCCAGCGAAATTGCTAAATTCTGCCGTATAATCGATCGCGCTCGATGACTCAAATCAGTCGCTGCAAGATAATTCTCAATGCGATCTTTCATTAACACCACCTCACTCTGTTCTAAGGCAGCATCACTTCCGCGTGCGCCCATCGCAACCGAGACATAGGCAGCCGCTAAGCTAGGCGCATCATTCACGCCATCACCCACCATTGCTACTTTGTATCCGCTCTTCGAATACTCTAGGATTGCATCGACTTTACCTTCTGGCGTCAGTCCGGAGCGGACTTCCTCAATCCCAATCGCCCGACCAACTGATTCCGCCGCGCCGCGGCGGTCGCCCGTCAGCATTACAGTGCGCACCCCCATCGCCTTTAGTTTTTCTAAAATAGGCTGCGACTCCGTGCGGATTTGATCTTTCAATAAAATACGGGCAATCAAATCGTCCTTTAAGATCCAATTTTCTGAAAATTCTGGTGCAGACTCCGGCACATCTTTAATCCATTCCGCCAACGGTCCATCCTCTAGCAGTTCCCTGCGACCCAGGACACACAGCGTCTGGCCCTCTCGGCCCTGTACACCCTTACCACTCATCGCCTGGAAATCATCGATCGTACGCTGCTCTAATCCCTTCGCTTTCGCGTATTTTTTAATTGCTCGTCCAATCGGATGTGACCCATGTGCCTCCAGAGAATAGGCAAGCTCTGCTGCTTCCCGCTCACGCCCTGGTGGAAAACTTTCCACTGAATCAACTTCCATTTCTCCAGTGGTCAGCGTGCCAGTCTTATCCAGCGCCACCAAATCCACCTCTGCCATTTTTTCGATCGCCGCGCCGCCGCGAAACAAAATACCATGCCGCGCGCCCCATGCAATCGCGGCCAAAATCGCCGATGGAATCGACAGCACCAGCGCACAAGGACTCGCCACCACCAACAAAGTCATTGCCCGATAAAATGCCGAGAACCCAGCCTCGGTATTTGAAAATGGCGCAATGCCAAAGCCGAGCCACCAGACAAAGAACATCACCGTCGTCAGCCCCAGAATACCGACGGTATAACGAGTGCCAAATTTGTCGGTAAATCGCTGACTCGGCGCTTTCAAATGTTGTGCCTCACGAATCAAACGAATCACTTTCTGCAGCGCACTTTCACCAACCGGACGCAAGACCCGCGCATCCACTGCACCCCATAAATTGATTGTGCCACTATAAACAGAGTCACCGATAAATTTGGGCACTGGGTTTGCCTCACCCGTCAAGTTCGACTCATCCGCCGCACTCTTACCCTTGATCACCTCTGCATCGACCGCGAATTGTGCGCCAGGCTTAACCACCACGACATCGCCCACATTCACCGCAGACACCGGTACTTCCTGTTCTCCACCCGACGCATCACGAATCATGGCCGACTTCGGTGCCGCATCAAACAAGCTATTAATTTCACGGCGGGTTCGATACAGCGCAAAATGCTCCAACGCCCCAGAGAACGAAAACAGAAACAACAGTAGCGCGCCTTCAGCCCAAGCCCCGATCAAGGCCGCCCCGATCGCCACGGCCAACATTAGAAAGTGAATGTCCAGCTCACCTTTCGGTAGGCCTTCTTTGGCGTCTTCGAACGCATCCCAGCCACCCGCAATCATCGCCCCTATATAAAACATCACCGACAGCCACACTGGGGCAGCTTCCACCGACGAAACCATCCAGCCAGAAATCCCAAGCACCGCACAACCACCAGCCAACAGACCGAGTACCCGCCATTCTTCACCCGTCTCTGCTTCGTCTTCAATTGCATCTGGCCAGTTTAACTCCCGCCAATGCCAGAGCGCCGGCGCTGTCAAACAAGTCGGCTTTTGCAAACGAATACCACCGCCCTCTTCGGTTTCAATCGACACCCCTACCACGGCAGATACCTGAGAATTTGACTCAATCAAGCGGATCGTCTCAGCAAGACTCGCCTGCAATGCCTGCAAATCCACTGGCCCCAGCGTCGCAATCTCGAGCTTTCGATGCTCCGAATCGACTCTAAGTGCTTCCACCGAAGCATTCGCTTGTAAAAAGCGTGCAAGACCTGACGCCCAATCCTCTGCATTTACTCCGACTAAATCTGAATTCATTCTTAATTTAGAATTATTCTAAATAAGTCACTCTGCAAGCGATAATCCACATCTATAAGCCAACACTGCATCCACCCAGAAGCGGACTGGATTCTGAATCATTGGTGCAATTCTCCCACACAATTATTCAAACTAATTCCGAATTTGGCAGCAAAGGTTTCACGTAACTCGGCAACAATGTTTTTATTATAAACCGCTTCAAGCCGATCAACATTGAGTGGGTACGGAGACAACGTCGTGGCGACCCACCCTATTAAACGACCCAACACACGTGTTCCTTCAGCAGCTAATCAATCGTATTCTCAGAATCCGCAACCACTTCCAACTGACGAAATTTCTTCGCCAAGATTCCATGGCGAGGCGCGCAAAATAATACGATGCCAAAAATCACGCCTGCCACTACCGCCATCATGCCTGAAGTCGAAGTCGCATCGACCAACGTAGGATCGAAGCTCATCCAGCCCGGTAGCAGAATCGCCGATACATGCCCAACCACTGCCGTGATGACTGCTAATATCATACTTATAATCACCATCATATTTAGTCGATCTGTTAATAGATGCGCTGCAGCAGCCGGCACGATCAGCATCGCGATGACGATGATACTTCCGACCGCTTCAAATGCTGCCACCGTCGTAATCGCGACTAAAGTCATCAGCATATAATGGATAAGATTGGCATTTATGCCCATCGTTGTCGCGAGTTCCGAATCGAATGATGAGATGCGCAGTTCTTTAAAAAACAATACCACAAACAACAAGTTGACTACACACACTGGCGCCAAAACGATCACCGCACGTGGCACTTCCCAGACGGAGCCAAACACTTGCGGTCGCCAGACGACATCAAGCGGAGTTAACTCAATCGCACCATACAGCACACAGCTCGCATCGAGATCAACATGATCCGCGGCTTGCACGATCAACAGCAGCCCCAGCGCAAACAACGTGGTAAAGACAATCCCCATTGATGCACCTTCGTCGACCTTGCCAAAACGGCTCACCCACTGAGTGAAAACAGCCGTTAATACACCCACAAGCGCCGCTCCGATAAACATCGCCAAACTTGCACGCGCCCCCGTGATTAAGAATGCAATCGCCAAGCCCGGCAGCACCGCATGGCTAATCGCATCGCCCATCATGCTCATTTTGCGCAACACTAAGAAGTTGCCCAACAGCGCGCACGACACCGCCGCCAAAATGCCGACAACCACGATCCATGTATCGATTGAATACCAAGTCATTGCTACGCAGTGAGAGTAAGGCGCTGCGCGCCTAGTAAGAGTGACGAAGCGCGAGTAGCGCGGAGATGGTAACCCGTCTGCGGATTGCCCCGCAAGGGTGACTTAAATGGGTGCCCTTTGGGCAAGTGAAGAAACAAAGTGATAATGATTAAAAACGTCATTCCTAATTAATCTCCAGGCTTGATTGGGTGTGGGCTCGCAGGCACTGCGAGAACGTTCGCAGTACGCAGTTTGATTAATTTTTCCTCAAGCAGCGCGACCAATTTCTCGCCCAGTACATGCTCGACCTCATCCGCATCGCGATCGACTCGGCTCGTTGCCACATCGGCATATTCGATCAAATACAATTCCCACAGGCGGTGATTACGCGTGACCTGTGCCGCAACATCCAGTCCTGCCTGGGTCAACAGTATAGCATCATTTTTACGCACGGTGTCGATCAATCCCTGATGATACGCACGCCTCAAGCAATCTCGTAATTGTCGATCAGTCCAGGTACGCCGACCCCGCAGTTGACGAAATGGCACCGCGCGAATACTCACTCCATCGATGCCACGACCATCGGCCTCCAAAATTTCATACAACGCACGGAGTAAATGTTGGCGACCAACACTTCGCTTCAATTTCAACTGACGCATAAAACGAACCAGCACACCTCGTTCGATGCCAAACAGCATACTGAATAGAAATAAAAACGCAGCCACTAATACGATCAACGCACCCGCAGGCATATTTGGAATTAAGGCACTCACACTCGCGCCCAGCCAGCCGCTGATACCTCCGATTACGGCAGAGAGTAGTAACATCTGATCCAGACGGTTCGTCCAAAAACGCGCTGCTGCGGCTGGCGTGATCAAAAAAGCGATAATTAGAATCAAGCCCACAGCTTGCAAACCCGCAACAGTCACTGCAGTGACCAACGCAAGGAGCAGTATATCGAGCCACTTAACTGGCCAGCCCTGCGCCGCCGCATAGACTTCATCGAAACACAGCAGACGGAATTCTTTAAACAACAACACCGAGAGCAACAGCACACAGACAGTCACGACGACTAGCAGCCTAAAATCGCTCAATACCATCGACGCAGTCTTACCATAAATAAATGATTCCAAACCAGCTGCTGCACCGTCTGGCATCTTTGTGACCATCGTCAATAACACGACGCCCGCACCGAAGAAGACACTCAGCACAATCCCCATCGCCGCGTCATCTTTAATACGCGAGTGATTACGTATAAACAAAACCGTCGCACAGCCCAATACTCCAGTCACTGTAGCTCCAAACAATAATAGCGGCAACGACTTCCCCTGCTCGCCCAGTACCACGCCAACAAAGAAAGCAAGACACACGCCAGGCAATGTCGCATGTGAAAGGGTATCCCCCATCAAGGAGCGCTTACGCAATAACAAGAAGCCACCCATCAGACCACAGGCACAGCCCAGCAGCATCGTGCAAATAACCACCAGCCGCGTGTTGTAATTACGCAGCAACAAGACATCTAGGATCTCTGGAAGTTCGAACATGAGATTAGTGAAAAGTGGCAGTTAGCGGTGGTGCGCAATGCTCCGTCATTGCCGCGTTTTTCAGCCCAGTTGCTTTGGGCATCGGTAGAAACAACGGAGCATTTCCCTCCATCGTAAAAATCAAATAGCCCATAATACCCCTACAACGATTTTGCCAGCTCCTCGGCTGCTTCACTCAGCAGCGAAAGTTTACCACCATAGGTTTTGCGAAGATTCTCTTGGGTAAAAATATCCTTGGTTGGCCCCGAATCGACGACACGCATGTTTAACAACACCGTCCAATCAAAATATTGAGGCACCGTGGCTAAATCGTGATGTACCACTAGGCAGGTTTTTCCAAGTTGTTGAAGTTCCTTCAACAGCTCAACAATCGCGCGCTCGGTCGCTGCATCGACAGCGGCAAACGGCTCATCCATAAAATAAATATCCGCATCCTGGACCAAAGCTCGTGCAAGGAAAGTACGCTGTTGCTGACCGCCCGAAAGCTGACTGATCTGACGATGTGCATAGTCCGCCAGCCCGACACGATCCAATGCTTGCAGAGCCAATGCCTTTGAGTGCTTATTCACTGGGCGAAACCAACCGAGCTTGCCGTAAGTGCCCATCGCCACGACATCAAGCGCACTGACTGGAAAATCCCAGTCCACACTCTCACGCTGCGGCACATAACCGACCCGTTTGCGCGCCTTACGATACGAATCACCAAAGATAGTCACCTCGCCGGACGTGCGCGGAAGCAAATCCAAGCAGGCTTTAATTAATGTGCTCTTACCCGCACCATTTGGGCCGACGATACTCACCAACTTTCCCTCCGGGATTTCTAAATCAATGTCCCACAACACAGGCTTGCGGTGATATGACACAGTCAAATCTCGGATCACCAGCGGCAGTGATTTCTGCTGTGTGATTGTTGAGCACGGTTGTATCATTTCTTTGGATACTACATTCATAATATAAACATATTTATTTTGTAGGGGCTTTGCTTGGCCAGGCCCTTCGTTTTAAAAATCAGTGCACCACACCAGTTAACTTACCCTGCATGCCTTTTTCAGGCGCTTCGCCACCAAGTGCGCGTGTGATCGTGGTAATATTGCTATCGATCATACCAATGTATGTACCTTCGTAAGTGCCAGCTTGCCCCATCGCATCGGAGAACAACGCCCCACCGATTCGCACCGTATGCCCGCGTGCATTCGCACCTTCGACCAAGGCACGTATATTCTTGTCCGCCACAGAAGTCTCGACGAACACAGCTGGAATTTGCTGCTCGACGATAAAGTTAACCAAGCCCTCCAAGTCGCGGACGCCTGCCTCGGACTCGGTACTCACCCCTTGAATACCGCGAACAGTCAGCCCCGTCGCGCGGCCTAAATAATTAAAAGCATCGTGCGCCGTCACTAACACACGCTTCGATTCCGGAATCGATCCAATCGCCTCTTGTGCATACGCATCCAACGCTTCCAACTGTTTTGTGTAAGCGTTGGCATTGGCAGCATAAATATGCGCATGCGCTGGATCGAAAATCGAGAGCGTCTCGGCCACCACTGGCACGGCTTCCATCCAGCCCCGCACATCCATCCACACGTGTGGATCGGTTTGCTCGGAGTCATCACTCTTTTGCAACAAATAATCCGTATTCTGTAAAATCGCTTCAGTCACCGCCTTGACTGGCTTTCCAGAACTCGCCACGCGCATCAGCACAGTCGTCATTTTACCTTCAAGTAACAGACCATTATAAAAGACCACGTCTGCAGCACTAAGCTTTAACACATCACTCCGAGTCGGATTGTAAAGGTGTGGGTCGACACCTTCGCCTATAATCCCCTCGACCTGCGCATACTCGCCCGCGATATTGCGCACGACGTCGGTAATCATGCCGACCGTACATAGCACTTGATACGGCTCATCGGTACGATTCGCCGAGGTGGAATCGGTCGGTCTGCAGCCAGTGACTAGCGACGCACCTATCACGAGACTTAAAAAAATAAAACGTGTTCTATCAAATTTAATACTTTGAATAGTCAAAGTAATATCATTACTTGTCAAGCATTAAGCAAGTCGGCCACTCAAGCAATGCCCGTAATAAGCCATAGACAAGGCACGCCGATTCAGGCACAAGGAGCCCCTTAATGAGTGACTATATCCTCCTCACCGACGGCAGCGTGCATGCCCAAACCAAGGCGGGCACTGGCGCATCGCTTTTGATTCGAACAGCAGAGCAAACACTCTCCATGGAGACACTGGGCACTCGAATTAAAGTTCAGCAATTTACAGACACGTCTTCGACGAAGCTCGAGCTACAAACCTTGCTCTGGGCACTGTCCGAACTCCCCAAAGACTGTGATCATCTCACCATCTATACCGACTCGCAAAATATCATCAATCTAGCGGCGCGACGGACACGCTTCGAAGCACACGACTATCATTCAAAACAAGGCCTACCTTTACGTAATACCGAACTTTATCAAGCATACTACCGCAGCACCGATCCCTTAAACTTCGAATTAGTCAAAGTGAAGGGGCATCGGACCGTACGAAAGCGCAATCAAATCGACCGGCTCTTCGCTCTGGTGGATAAGGCCTCTCGCAAAGCGCGAGTGGTTGGCAAAGTAAAATAGAAGCGGTCAAACGTGACGCGCCACGAACACTCCATAAAAAAAGCTGCTACCAATTCAGGAAGCAGCCGTTTGAGAAATGTAGCTGCAGCACGTTATGCAGGCGATGGTGCAGGTGCTTCTTCGCCGGCGAGACCGCCTGTGTCGTCATCTTCTTCAGTCTGCTTCGAGACCTCATCATCAGAGTCTTCGTCAGGCTCTGGCTCGGGCTCGATAATTTCACGCTTAATGATCGGCGAACGCATCTCTCCATGCTCAAGGATTTCGAGCACGTGGACACCATCGATCGTCTCGTGCTCCAACAAGGCCTCGGCCATTACATCGAGCGCAGCGCGGTGCTCTTTCAAAATTTCGAGCGATCGCAAATACTGCTCTTGCACGATATCGTAGATTTTCTTATCAATTTTTTGTGCAGTCTCTTCGCTAAAGTTATTTGAACCAGCACCCATCGTGCCCATGTAGGCATGATTCTGGCTTTCACCGAAAGCGATCGGCCCGAGGTCAGTCATCCCCCAATCGCACACCATATGGCGCGCAGTCGAGGTGACCATACGAATATCGCCGGACGCACCACTGGTGATGTCGCCCATCACAATTTCCTCCGCCGAACGGCCGCCCATGCCAGTGCAGATTTGATTCAACAGACGCCGCTTGGAGTGATTCAGTAAATCCTTCTTCGGCATAAACATTGTGGATCCGAGGCTCTGACCGCGCGGTATAATCGTCACTTTGTGCACGGGCAAATGCCCATCGTCGACCACCGCCTGGATCAGAGCATGCCCAGCTTCGTGGTAAGCAGTGATCTTGCGATCCTCGTCATCCATCAATTTGCGACGCTCACGACCAAAGGAGATCTTATCACGCGCTTCGTCGAGATCGTTCATTTCCACGGCATCCTTATCATAGCGCGCCGCGATCAAAGCACCTTCATTGAGAAGGTTGGCAAGATCTGCACCGGAGAAGCCTGGAGTGTTACGCGCAACGTGCTCGAGATTTACCTCTTCAGAAAGCGCGATCTTCTTGGCATGCACCAAGAGGATTTCGTGACGGCCATTGAGGTCAGGCAAATCAATCGTGACTTGACGGTCAAAACGACCCGGGCGTAACAACGCAGAGTCGAGCACATCCGGGCGATTAGTCGCGGCGATGATGATCACACCTTCGTGGCCATCGAAACCATCCATCTCAACGAGAAGAGAGTTCAACGTCTGCTCGCGCTCGTCATTACCACCGCCGACACCTGCGCCACGTTGGCGACCCACGGCATCAATCTCGTCAATAAATACAATACAAGGCGCATTCTTACGGCCTTGCTCAAACATATCCCGCACACGTGCCGCCCCGACACCGACGAACATTTCGACGAAGTCCGAGCCACTGATCGAGAAAAACGGCACTTCCGCTTCACCCGCCACAGCTTTTGCCAGCAGTGTCTTACCAGTGCCCGGAGGCCCGACCATCAGCACACCCTTGGGGATGCGACCCCCGATACGTTGGAATTTTTTAGGATCTTTGAGAAAGTCGACGACCTCGCTGACTTCTTCCTTCGCTTCGTCGCAACCCGCGACATCTTTAAAAGTAAGCGAATCCTTATCACGCGTCAGCATCTTGGCCTTACTCTTTCCAAAGCTCATCGCGCCCTTCCCTGCGCTCTTCAATTGGCGCACAAAGAGGAAATAAAGCAGGCCAATAATCAGCAGAAACGGCAGAAAGCTGATCAATATGTCTTGAAATGCGGTGCTGCGCCGGCTCTCTTTAAGCACTGCGCGCACGAGATCGAAATCTTTCTCTAGCAAGCGGCCCTCAGCAGAAAACTGTACCTTTTCCGGCACACTCGCATCCGAGAGATTCGCATCATACTTCGGGTTGATCATCTTACCGGCTACAATATAGCCAGCTTCGCCAAGCGAAGGGTCAGGCTTCATAACACCATCGCCCGGCTCGATCTGTCCATCTTTCACGGCTTGCACCAATTCGCTGATAGTCAGGCGTTCATGATTCGAACCGGCACCCGGTTGCGCGAACCAGAGTCCAATGATAGCCGAGATAATAACCAAAAAAATCAAAAGTACTTTAGGATTAAAGCGCTCTGGTTGGCCGTTATTCGCGGGCTCTTTCTGTTGTGGATTTTGCTGTGATGACATTTGTGCGGGTCAACTTGAGTTTCTTGGTTCGTAAGTCAATCTAAGAGCCCGCTTCGTTGCGGTTCCGATTTTCATGGTGTCCGCAGGTGGGAAGCCTGGCACCCAAATAATTTCTCCTGACTGCGATACGACAAGCGGGAGCAACTTTCGTTCCTTTACCGGAATGTGCCGGTCTATAAAGCAGTCTTTTAATTTCTTCGTGCCCGGCGCACCGAGCGGCCGAAACCGGTCTCCCTGCTGCCATCCCCGCACTTCGAGTGCCTCTTCTGCTGCCACTGCAACGTAAGCCTCTAGGTCGGCATTCACCCCGCCCTGCATAATCGTATGGCATAAAGCTTCATCCAATTCCACGAACTCGGTCCCCAGCAAAGCACCCGTCGACAGCATCAGCGACTCGCCCGCTTCGATCGATCCAGATACCAAAAATTGCCCTGAAACTTGCGCTGACACCACCCGAACAGTCGCTTCATCGAGCTCAATATAAAAAGCACCGGCACTTAGACGATTTTTCTGCTTAAGCCCATAGACCGCAGCCATCAATAAATCCATCGCCGGTGCGCTCATCGATTGAATCAGATGATGCGCACTCAACCATGCCGACAAGGCCCGCCGCGTCAGTGCCCGCGGTGCCGAGCGCAGCGCAGCGCGATCCAGCGTGACACTATCACTAAAAGCTTTAGGCAAAGTCACCCGCGCCAAACCGTCCAGCGCATCCGCTTCTTCTTCTAGTAAAAATCGGGAACGAGCCGCCCCTGCCGAAGCATCTCGCGCCAACGCATCGCTCAAACTAGGAATCACATTGTGGCGCAGCGCATTGCGTGAAATCCCCATATCTTCATTGGAAATATCTTCGCGCCAAGGGATCTCGCAGGTATTTAAAGCCATCCGAATCTCCCCCGCACCTAAATGCAATACCGGTCGGACATGTGTCGGATAGGCTTGGAAAAAATGTATTGGTCGCGGTGCCGCCAAACCATCCGAGCCACAGCCGCGCGCCAAGCGCTGCAGCTGTGTCTCTAAAACATCATCCTGCTGATGGCCAAAAGCAAGACACTGGCAATTGTGCTCCTGCGCCGCCCCGCGTAAAAAATCCAAGCGCAAGACCCGCGCAGTTGTCTCTGTAAACGCCGCCTCATTTTCCGGCCGTACCGCGGTCACAAAGGGACAGTTTAACTGCTGCGCCAATTCTTGCACAAACGTCGCGTCTAGCTGCGAATCCTCGCCACGCCAACGGTGATTATAATGTGCGACCACCAATCCGATGTTCAATTCGTCAGCCTGTGCCCACAACTGGCAAAGCATAAAGATCGAATCCGCACCGCCCGAACAAGCCACCAACACACGCTGACACGAATCGCCCGTAAGCAACTCACGCACATTCGGGTGCAACGAGCCCACGCCGAGTTCGCCGTATAAGCAGCCCGCCGATTCGGGCCAATTGTGGGGTTGTGATTCGTTTGGCATAAGACCCACTTAATTGGCTCTACTTTGAGACAGACCGCAAGCCCGTAGCAACTTTGCAAGAAAGCCGTCCGAAGAATTGCTGCGAAATTGTGACGTACTAGTAAACGATCTGCGACTATCTCAATAGATGGCACTGAGCCCTAAGTGCCAAGGCTACAAAATCCTACAGCGGCCCACGCAAGCACCGCCCCTACGCTGGATGCCAATTACGTTTATCATTCGGATAACTGCCGAGCCATTTGACGAACGAGCAGTGCTGTTCGAGCTCGGTAAGTGCGGCTTGTGCCAGCTCTTCTTCGTGGTGGCCGATAAAGTCGATGAAGAATAAATAGTCCCAGGCTTTTTTACGGCTGGGGCGGGACTCGATCTTGCTTAAGTTTATCCCACGCGAAGCGAACGGACGCAGTGTTTTCTCTAATGCGCCAGGCTCGTCTTTGAGCGAAATTACTAAGCTGGTTTTATCGCGTCCATCACCCAGTGGTTTGGCGCGGGTTTTACCAATCACAAGAAAACGTGTAACGTTGTCGTCATTGTCTTGAATACTGCGCGCTTGGATCGGAACCTGATAATGTTGCGCAGAGAGTTCGCTGGCGACGGCAGCAACGTTGTCGTTGTCCTTGGCCGTGCAGACGGCATCGGCAGTGCTCACAACATCCACTAGATTTGCGTTTGGCAATTTCGTGCGGAGCCAGTCACGGCATTGACCAAGTGCTTGATCCTTGGAGCGCACTTCGGTGATTTGATCGAGTGGCGACTGCGAGATTAAGCAATGCTCGATCGGCAAGTAAACTTGCGAACAAATATGCAGGTCGGACTCGACCAGCATATCCATCGAATGAAACACTGCCCCCTCGGTGGAGTTTTCAATAGGCACCACGCCATAATCCGCGCTACCACTTTCGACTTCAGAAAAAACATCGGGAATGGTCTTGATCGCTCGGTAGTCGAGACTCACGCCAAAGTTGTGAATCGCAGCCTGGTGCGTGTAAGTAGCTTCCGGTCCCAAATAGCCAATCACTAGCTTCTTCTCCAATGCAATCGAACCAGAGATCACTTCGCGGTAAACAGATTGCAAAGTGCGATTATTGATCGGCCCAGGATTTAGCCCCGCGACTTTAGCCATGACCTGTGCTTCGCGCGTCGGGTCGTAGTAGTCCGCTCCGTTGGCGTGTTTGATTTTACCAATCTCACCGGCGTGTTGCACGCGTTGATTGAGCTGCTGCACGATATTAAGATCAAGTGCATCCACCTTGGCAGGATCCGTCGCCTGAGCATCGGGTGCCAGCCCCGCCAGCATCATCGCACGATAGATCGCCTGTAACGTCGCATCCGAAAGTGGGCCTTGATTGAACGCAGCCACTTTTTCCAACACCTGCGCTTCGTTTAAACCGCCATCTTGGCGCACCCGGAGGTTGAGCAGTTGCACCACTTGCTTATCGATCGCGTCGATCGCGTCGCGGTTGCGCTGTAGCTTAATATTAATATCTTCAGGCATCTGGTGCAGCCTCTTCTGCGGCGGATTCTGGAGCAGCATCGCTCTCGGCATTCTCATTTTGCCAATCAACTTCGACAAATGTCTCATCCAGCGGCAGTTCGTCTGACTTTCGCTCTTTGGCGAGTCCCATATCCTCATCAGTGATCTCTTCTTCGGGCTCTTCGCTGCGACGCATCCAATCGTCAATCTGATGATTACTCAGTACGTCCGAAGCAGGCAGCTCATCAAGCTCCTTAATACCAGTGAACTCTAAAAATTTCTCGGTGGTGCTATATTGTATCGGACGGCCTGGCAATTCAGCGCGACCCGTGACATGCACCAGCTCCAGTTCGATCAAACGGTTCAGCGGGCCATCGACCGACACTCCGCGAATCGACTCCATCTCAGCCCGCGTAACAGGCTGACGGTAGGCGACGATTGACATCGTCTCCAGCGCGGCAGGACTAAGCTTCATCGGGCGCGGCTCACCACGCAGCAAACGCACGAATTCTGCAAACTGCGGCGCGGTGACGATTTGAAACCCATTCGGCCCTTCGATCAGCCGATACGCCTTATCCTCGACCTCGGCGGCGTCCATCAATTTGGAGAGCGCCTCTTGGATCTGCACCGGCGTGACGCGGGGTGGAATCGGCTCAGCAAGCTCTTCACCTTCTCCTGCGAGTTTCTCGGCCTCGGCCGCTTCCTCTAGTTCGGAGTGGTAGCGCGCAAAAATCTTCATCAAATCCTTCAAGCGAATGGGCTCCGCAGTCGAGAGTAGTAGCGCTTCGAGCGTCTTATTGAGATCAAATTCCATAGTCATAGGTGGCAGTTAAATGCAGAATTAAGGTCTAGAAGAGTAAAAAGGGTATTGTCGAGGTTCCCGCTATTCATTGATATCTCAGCATTTCTGCAACGAGAATCCTATTTTCCAACTATTTAATTCATCTCAGTTTTATCATGGCTAGCAAAAACATTCGTCCACACTCCTCAATCGTCGTCGATGGCAATGATCGCGCCCCGGCCCGCTCGATGCTTCGTGCAGTCGGCTTCGAAGATGCCGATTTCAAAAAGCCACAAATCGGCGTGGCCGGTTCGCCGAGTGATCTGACTCCCTGCAATATGCATTTGGGCGACCTGGCCACACACGCCACCATCGGCATCAATAATGCCGGCGGCAAGGCGGTAAACTTCAGCACCATCACCGTTTCCGACGGCATTAGTATGGGCACCAAAGGGATGCGCTACAGCCTCGTCTCGCGCGATGTGATCGCCGACTCGATCGAAACAGTGGTAGCGGCTGAAGGTTTTGACGGGCTGGTCGCTATCGGTGGCTGTGATAAAAACATGCCCGGTTGCATGATCGCACTTGCCCGCCTCAACCGACCAGCTGTGTTTGTTTACGGCGGCACTATTCTCCCCGGCTTGATGCCTCACGATGAAGAAGAGCGTAATCCAATGGACATCGTCTCTGTATTCGAAGCAGTCGGCAAACATGCCAAAGGAGAGCTGACGGATGAAGAACTCAAAGAAGTCGAAAAATATGCAATCCCAGGTGCCGGATCTTGTGGCGGCATGTATACTGCCAACACCATGGCAAGCGCGATCGAAGCTCTCGGTATGAGCCTACCCGGCAGCAGTGCTCAAGTAGCAATCGGTGAACCCAAGCGTAAAGACTGCGAAAATGCCGGTGCAGCCGTACTCAAACTACTCGAGCTCGACCTCAAGCCACGCGATATCATGACGCGTAAGGCCTTTGAAAATGCGATCACCACTTGCCTAGCGCTCGGCGGCTCGACTAACTTGATCCTGCACCTCCTCGCGATCGCACACTCCGCCGATGTCCCACTTAGCATCGACGACTTCAAGGAAATTGGCGAGCGTATCCCGCTCCTCGCCGATCTAAAGCCATTTGGCAAATACAACATGAGCCACCTCATTCGTATCGGCGGCATCCGTCCAATGATGAAGATGCTGCTCGATCGCGGCCTGCTGCACGGCGACTGCCTCACAGTCACGGGCGAGACGATGGCCGATTCGCTTAAAAACGAACAGCCGTACGCACCGTATCCAGACGAGCAGGATATCATCCGCCCATGGGATCAGCCAATTAAAGAATCCACTCACCTACGTATCTTACGTGGCAACCTTGCGCCTGGCGGTGCCGTTGGTAAGATCACTGGCAAGGAAGGTCTCTATTTTAAAGGCACAGCGAAGGTTTACGAAGGCGAAGAAAGTGCACTCGTCGGCATTCTTCGCGGCGACGTCGTCGCTGGCGATGTAGTGGTGATTCGTAACGAAGGGCCAGTCGGCGGCCCTGGCATGCGCGAAATGCTCTCACCCACCAGCGCAGTTGCTGGGCGTGGCTTAATTAAAGAAGTCGCGCTCATTACCGATGGACGCTTCTCCGGCGGCAGTCACGGCTTCGACGTCGGCCACATCACACCCGAAGCAGCCAAGGGCGGCCCGATCGGCATCGTCAATAATGGTGACCAAATCGAAATCGACGCCGTCAAAAACACCATCCGTCTGCTCATCGACGACGCTGAATACGATGCGCGCATGGCTGCTTTTAAGCCAACTGGTGCAGGCTCGAAACGCGGAGTTCTGGGTAAATACGCTGCCACTGTCGCGACCGCATCAGAAGGTGCGGTGACTGACAAAATTTAGTAATGGTTTCGCCATCTAGTGCTTCAGTTCTCGGTTCAACCGAGAACCAGACAAGTCTTAATTCTTAATTTACACCAATCATGTCCTGGGAACGATTTAAACAAAACTATCTTCATATTAACGAGCTCG
>DBBT01000139.1:0-2752 GCA_002292345.1 Opitutia bacterium UBA977
CTATGTACCTCAAACTGATCGGCATCTATTTCGCGATCACCCCCCTAGCGATCATCTTCACGGGCTATCTGCTCAACGCATTGGCGAACTATCTTTAATAACAGAACGGGATGGACGAGCTTCGCCTCGTCCCTCCCAACAACTTTCAACTTTGTTCCTTCACTTGCCCAAAGGGCACCCAGTTCAGTCACCCCTGCGGGGCCAACTCGGCAGACCTCACTGACCATCTTCGCGCTTCTCGTGCTTCGTCCAACCTTAATACTCAAAAACATGAAACCAAAAGTCCTCATTCTCTGCACGGGCAACTCCTGCCGCAGTCACATGGCCGAAGCCATCTTACGCGCTGCCGCTGGCGACCTCTTCGATGTCTTCAGTGCCGGCTCCAAACCAAAGGGCGCCGTCCACCCACTTGCATTACAATCGATTGAAGAGCTCGGCATCAGCACCGCTGGCCACACCTCCGATCACCTCGATCAATACCTAGACCGGGGCATCACTACAGTGATTACCGTTTGCGGCAATGCCGACCAAGTCTGTCCAACCTTCCCGGGCCAAGTAAACCGCTACCACTGGGGCTTCGAAGATCCACCGCATGCCCAACGTGAGGGCGAATCCGAAATCGACGCCTTCCGCCGCATCCGCGACGAGATTAAACTCGTCTTCGAAGCCTACGCCACAGGCTACCGTGAAGCAGTCAACGTGTAACTTTAAAGACGACAACACTATGAAAAATAATAACAAGACAGGTATTAGTTTTTTCGAAAGATACTTAACGGTGTGGGTCGCTCTGTGTATGCTGTCCGGAATCCTGATCGGAAAATTCATTCCAGGCATCCCTGCATTCCTTGGAAAATTGGAATATGCGAATGTCTCCATCCCCGTGGCGGTGTTGATCTGGATTATGATCTACCCGATGATGATGAAGGTCGATTTCAAGAGCGTAAAAGACATTGGAAAAAATCCGAAGGGCTTGTTCGTCACGTGGATCACCAACTGGCTGATCAAACCCTTCAGTATGTTCGGCATCGCTTGGCTGTTCTTTTACGTGATCTTCAAAAACCTAATCCCCGCTGAACTAGCCAAAGATTATCTCGCCGGCGCGGTATTACTCGGAGCAGCCCCTTGCACGGCGATGGTTTTCGTCTGGAGTCATCTGACCAAAGGTAACCCAGCGTATACCGTGGTGCAGGTCGCGACCAACGACCTGATCATCCTTATTGCATTTGTGCCGATTGTAAAATTCCTCTTGGGCGTCAACGATGTCTTCGTGCCATGGGAAACACTGTTCTTATCAGTGGCGCTCTTTGTTGTAATTCCACTGACCGCGGGTGCGCTGACACGAGGCCACATGCTCAAGCGCAAAGGCGCTGATTACTTCGAGCACACATTCCTACCAAAGTTTGGAAACATTACCATTATTGGCCTGCTACTCACCTTGGTCATCATCTTCTCTTTTCAAGGCAATGTCATCCTCAACAATCCGTTACACATTGGTTTGATTGCGGTGCCTTTGGTGATTCAGACCGTGCTGATCTTCTTCATCGCGTATCTTGCGGCGAAAGCGCTGAAGCTTCCGCATAATATTGCGGCGCCAGCAGGCATGATTGGCGCATCCAACTTTTTCGAACTGTCAGTGGCAGTCGCCATTGCCCTATTTGGAACCACCTCGCCCGTCGCTCTAGTAACCATTGTCGGCGTCCTGGTCGAAGTGCCTATCATGCTCGCGCTGGTCAGGTTCGCGAACAGAACCAAAAATTGGTTTCATGCCTAACGCATACACAGCACTGCGCCGTCTCGTCCACTGAAGCATCGTAACGGGACACCGGCATTTATACCAATGCCTACAACGGAATATCACAGACAGGAGGAGGTCGGCTAGAGATGGCGTAGCAATGCCAGCGCCACATCAACCAGCCGTCTACCCCTGCGGCGCGAACAGCTTCTCGACATATTTCGCGATCAAATCGTATTCTAAATTCACCCGATCGCCGACTTGCTTGGTATGTAAATTTGTCACTTCCATCGTGTGCGGGATCAGCCAAATCGCAAAGCCCGACTCCTCCACCTCAGAGACGGTCAGCGAAATGCCATCCACCGTGATGCAGCCTTTGCTGACGATATACTTCAATTTATCGGCATCGGGCTTAATCCGAAAAAAGAAATCTTTACCGCGCGGCTCAATCGCTTCGATCACACCCGTGCCATCGACATGCCCCGACACGAAGTGACCCCCCATGCGAGTGCTCGGCAGCAGTGCCCGCTCTAGGTTCACCTTGCCGCCGGGGCCGACCCGATCGATCGAAGTCAGTCGCTTAGTCTCGCCGAGTAAATCGAACTCAATACGTGACTGATCAAAAGCGACCGCCGTCAGGCAACAGCCATTCACCGCGACACTGTCGCCCATCTGTAAATCCTTGGTCACCACTTCCGCAGCCAACACTAAGCGCCATGAATTTTGCTGTTCTTCAAAGGACACCACGGTCCCTGTTTCTTCAATAATTCCTGTAAACATAGGCTTCAATAAATCGACTCGCTCGGATTTGTCGCCAAAAAAGCCGCATTTGTCACTGACCTAAAACAAAGCGATTTCTGATTTAGCCCAAAAGCTGCCCTACCTAGGCTTGACATAAATGCAAACTCTCCTTTTCTCAGCATCTTTTCAAATTGGACGCCAGAGTAGCTCAGTGGTAGAGCAGAGGACTCATAAGCCTTTGGTCGGCAGTTCAAATCTGCCCTTTGGCACCATTTTGAA
>DBBT01000139.1:2805-22301 GCA_002292345.1 Opitutia bacterium UBA977
CAAATGTGACTTAAGCTGCCCAGAGGGCACCCGCTACAGTCATCCTACGCTGCGCTGCGGACGGGCCTTCGCCCCGCCATCTCCGTGCTGTCGCACTACGTCTGCCCTTTGGCACCATTTTGAAAACATTAACCTCTCGTGAACACGGGAGGTTTTTTTGTGCCGGCATGTCGCTTCTACCTTGCGCGTTGCTACCGTGCCAGACGCACACGCGCTTCCGCACTGATGATCTCTGCAAAACGACTCTGACGGATGGCCATCAAAGACGATCCCCACTACCGATTGTGCGATATCTACACCGAAGGCCCGCGCAATTTAATCCTGGCATAAAGCCAGTCACTACACAAAAGCCCACATAATCGCAGTCCCGCAGCTCTCAAACACGCAGCTCTCAGCTCTCCTGCCTCAGCTCTCTTCTCAGTCGACCAACTCCGGAAGCTTCGTCTCGGTATTAATCGCAATACGACCTTCGCCGTTGAGCACCCGCAAGAGGCGGGTGCCGATAAAATCGGCACGCCAAGTACGCAGCATCCGGTGACGTTCAGGGTCGGCGACTTCGGCTTCGAGGACAAATGCGGTGACGTCGGCACGGTTGCCAATCAGCGGCGGATCAATATCCGCCGCCAAGCAAATACCTTTAATTAATGCCAATGTCAGATCGACGCGCGATTCGTAACCGTCATCAGGAGAAGGTCCCTTATGCCGACCGTTGGGCAATTCAGGCAGGTCACCCGAGATGCCACGTTCAATCGCCGCCCAAATCTTCGAGCGATTGCGCTCAAGTGCCCGCTCTGTGAGTCCACGGCTGGGCTGAATCGCTTCAGCGGATTTCGGTGGGCGCTTCATCAAAGAGATGATCGCATCGTCGGATAAAATAAAGTTACGCGGCAAGTTGCGTTGCCGGGCCTTGAGCTCGCGCCAAGAGCCAAGCGCACGCACGATATTACGCTGTTGATTAGTCAGCGAACCGCTGCCCCGCACACGCGGCATATCGGCCTCAGGGTCGAATTCTTGATAGAGATCTTCGTTCTCGTAATACTTCATCTCGTCAATGATCCACTGCTTGCGACCGAGGGCCTCGGCCTTGTCCATTATTTTCTCCATCAGACGAGTCGAATAGCGCACGTCGTCTTCAGCATATTCCATCTGCTTGTCAGTGAGCGGACGTGCGACCCAGTTGGAGCGCGTCTCAGATTTGTCTAAGCGCACTTTCATTAGGGTCTTGAGCAGTTCACTGAGCGAGATCGTCGATGAAAGACCAACAAAACCTGATGAACGCTGCGTATCGAAAATATTCTTCGGGCAGGCACCACAGGCGCGTTTGAGGATAGTGAGGTCCTGCTGCGCATCGTGCAGTATCTTAACCGTATTGGGGTCTGCCATCAGCGTGGCAAAGGACGACCAGTCTTCGATCGCTGGAGCGTCGATCAGCTCACAATGGCCGTCGGGATAACCGATTTGCACGAGGCCAAGGGTTGGATAATAGGTGCGATCCCACACAAATTCAGTATCGATGCCGACTGCTCCAGCCGTTTGGGCGGCCTGTACTGCATCTGCAAGGGCTTCTGTCGTCGTAATCATCTGGTAACAAAGTCACTAAAACCAACACCATTGGAAAGCAGAATCTTAACCGGAATGGTGTTATTCACCCTTAAGAGTGTAAAAATACCCCTCACTAGCCTTGATGCCGCCGCAACTTTCGTTCAAACCTACTTATTTGCACCAACAACTTTCCTGATTCCGTAGCGACCTATCAACATAAATGGAGACTATTCCCAGCATACGCGTTGAAAATCTTACCCGTCAGTTCGGCGGGATCACTGCGATTCAGAACGTAAGCTTCACCGTCAACCGCGGTGAAATCGTCGGCTTCCTCGGCCCCAATGGCGCAGGCAAGAGCACGACGATGCGAATCTTGTCCGGAATCATGCCGGCAACATCTGGCTCGGCATGGGTTAGTGGCGTCGCCGTCGCGCAGGATCCACACTTGGTGAAACAGCGGATTGGCTACATGCCGGAAAACAATCCACTGCCAGATGACATGCGCGTGATCGAGTATCTACGCTTCCGTGCCCGACTCAAAGGCGTCTCAAGCAAAAAGTTGCGCGACACAGTGCAAGAGGTGATGGAGACCTGCGATCTTGCCCGCACGGCTCGCCGCAAGATCATCGGTACACTCTCAAAGGGCTTTCGACAGCGCGTGGGTATTGCCGATGCACTGCTCGGCAACCCAGAGGTGATTATTATGGACGAGCCGACGATCGGCCTCGATCCGCATCAAATCCAAGGTATCCGTAAACTGATTAATAATCTGCGCGGGCGCTTAACCGTGGTGCTATCGAGCCACATCCTACCGGAAATCGAACGCTCTTGTGATCGCGTTATTATCATCAACCGCGGCCGCATCGTCGCCAGCGGTACCAGCGACAGCCTGCGACAGGAATTTCTACCGGGCAATCGCTTCGAGCTGCAAGTCGTAGGCAGTGAGCGCAGCGTGACCGAAGCGTTAAATGCCAAGGGCTTTGAAATCGAGATTTTGCAAAGCGAAACTCTTAAGGACAATATTCTGAACCTCACTGTACGTGTCGAAGGCAGTGGCGAGCTCGGCCCGCAACTCATCGCCGCACTCAACGATTCAGCAAACTGCACATTGCGCAGCCTAGCCCCACGCGTACCAAACTTGGAAGAAATCTTCCTTGCTGCGACCAAGCGTTCTTGGGAAGAAACCATCGACAGCTCCAAAGCCAAGCCGATAGCCATCGCTCAGTCCTAGGCATTTACTAATTTCACCATGCGTAACTTCTTTATCCTGCTCAAACACGAGCTTCGAATGCTGCTGATCAGCCCGCCGACCTACATCGCCGCGGTGCTTTTTCTTGGTTTAATGGGATTCCTCTACTGGGCCATCTTACGCGGAATGGTTAACTCGCCCGAAGAAAGCCTTCCAATCGTGCAGTTCCTAAGTATTTTCTGGATTCCAGTATTCTTTGTAGTACCGCTCCTGACCATGCGCAGCATTGCGGGCGAACGCACCACGGGCACACTGGATACTCTGATGACGACGCCCACCTCGCGTGTGGCCGTGATTCTGAGTAAATTCACCGGCGCATACATCTTTTACATGCTCTTATGGCTCGCGACGCTCAGCTTCCCATTGCTTGCGGCTAAGTTTTTTCCGAGCGCAGCACTTAGCGGCAGCCTGCTGGAACCTGCCCCCATTATTGGCGGCTTCACATTCCTAGCACTCAGCGGCATACTATTTATCTCCATCGGCATCTTCGCCAGTAGCATCACTCGCAGTCAATTGGTTGCCGGCATGCTCAGCTTCACGACTCTGTTTGTCGTCATTATCGGCGGACAACAACTCGGTAATATCGCCGAGGGCGGCGCCGATCTCTCTTTCTGGATGTCCGAAATGGTCAGCTACTTGCAAATCTTCCAACATCTTGACGATTTCTCACGTGGTGTGATTGATACACGTCCCTTCTTTTATTATACCAGCACAGGTGTGCTCCTGCTAGGATTGTCCACCCTTGTGATCGAAGCGAAAGCCTGATGAAACCCAGCCGATTTAACGAATTCCGCTTTGCTCGCCGCTTCCGCACCGCCAACCGTGCGGTGCAGATATTACTGAGCCTGAGCCTTATAATCGCCCTGAATTATATCTCAGCGAATTACTTTAAACGTATCGATCTGACGAAATCAGGCGCCTACACGCTCGCCCCCGAGTCGAAGGCCTACATCCGCGAGCTCCAGGAGCCAGTGGAAATCATCGTCACCATCCCGAAAGAGACGGACGATGATGCCCTCGACATCATTCGAGATGATCTGAACAAACTTCTGCGCGAATACGAATTCGCCGGGCTGCGCGACGGCAAAGCCTTCATCACTGTCGAATTCGTCGACATCTATCGCCAGCGCAAACGTGCCCAAGAGCTCGCGACCAAATACAATCTGACTAAAGAGAATGCGATAATCATCGCGTCCGGCGACAAAGTGCGAGAGATCAGTCAAGTCGGCCTCTACGAATATGATAATGGCAAGACCCGCGGCTTTAGAGGCGAGCAAATCTTTACCTCCGCCATCCTCGGCGTCTCCTCAAAGAAACCAGAAAAAATCTATTTTCTAGTCGGACACGGCGAGATGCGCCTCGACGACGTGGATGCTCTGCGCGGCCTCTCCCAGCTGGAAAGCTTCTTGCGCGAACGCAATTTCGAGCTGGCAACACTGGACTTAGCGATTGACGCAACTGTGCCCGAAGATGCCTCAATGCTAGTCGTGCCCTCTCCACAAGCCAGCCTACAGCCAGAAGAAATCGAAAAATTGCGCCGCTATATGGACGCCCGCGACGGTCGCATGATCATACTGATCGACCCAGGTCGTCGCCACGGGATGGATGAACTTCTCTACGATTGGGGCGTGCTGGCCGAAGACACCGTCGTCATTGACACTGGCACAGACTTTCGTGCCCAGGGCGGCGACTTGATCATACGTCGATTCGCCGAACACCCAATCACGCAACTGCTCATTGACTACCAAATCACAGCACTCTTCGGGCAACCCCGCTCCGTGCGCGTCGATCCATCATCTGCCAATAACAGCCGCCTACAAGTATATCAACTCATCGGCACCTCCGAGCAGAGCTGGGCAGAACGAGACTACCGCACGCAAAACCCAGCGGCATTTGATGCTCAAAGAGATCAAAAAGGCCCGGTCAGCATCGCCACGGTATCCGCTAGAAATTCTGGCACTGAACTCGGCATAACAATTCCGGGTGGCCGCATGGTCGTGTTCGGCAACTCCGACTTCATCGCCAACAACCGCCTGCGCGCATTTGGGAACCACACCTTATTGATCAATTCGATCAACTGGTCACTCGACCGAACCAATCTACTTAACATTCCAACACGCCAACTAGAAAGTTATCAAATCGTAATGAGCGAAAGCGACTTGCAGCGCATGCTCACCTATTTTGCTGGTATTCCTATTATCACCGCTTTTTTCGGACTTCTCGTAGTTCTCATTCGACGCCACTAAAACCGATGCGATTCAAATTCACACTATTCCTACTCGCCCTCAACATTATCACTTTTGGGCTGATCTTATCACTCAATAAAAAGACCGAGCAAGCCGGCTCACAAAGCGGCGGCCTTTCTGCAATGATCGGCCGCGAAGTCATCGAAGCCGACCGCATCGAACTCAACGGTAAAGGTCTCGATACGCCACGTATCCTCGAGCACGATGGCTCATCTTGGAAAATAACCGCGCCCATGCAATGGTCTGCAAACTACTTTGCGATCAACCGTATGCTCAACCAGCTACAGTTCCTCGAAGAAGAAGCATCCTTCTCCGTCGCCGAAATTAAACAAACCGGCCTGACCTTGGCAGACTACGGCCTCGACGAGCCCCAGCTGCACCTCACGATCTCTCACCAAGACGAATCCATCGAGCTGAGCGTCGGCACAGCAACGGAAAACGCCACCAAATTCTATCTACTTGGACCGAGTAAGAAAGACATTTTTGTCGTCAACAGCCAAGTGATTGAAAGCCTACTGGTCGATCTCGGCGATCTGCGCAACCGCGAGATCTTCAATATTCCAGTCTTTGAAATAGACGCACTCAGCCTGCAGATTCGCGCGCCAGAGGCAGTCGGCAATGCCGACTTCAGAGTTCGAGTCGCGCGGACCAACAACGGCTGGATATTTGAGGCCCCTCTCACCGCCGAGGCTGATACCGCTCAAGTTGCTAACACTATCAATACCCTCACGGCTGCCAAAGTGGTTGAGTTTAAGGAGCAGGAGGCCAGCGATCCTATTCTGCAGGGCTTAGAAAACCCAACCATGCGCGTTACATTGCACGGCAACAAACGGCAACAAACACTACTAATCGGCAACAAAGTACCCACCTCAACAGACGAGGAAACCTCCACCTATTTCGCACGAATTGAAGACAATCCGACAGTCTTCACCGTGGCAGCTGAACCGTTTGACAAGCTACGCGAAGCTCAAGAAGCACTGCGCGAACGTAGCTTCATGAGTTTCGACCCGACCGCGCTCACTTCGATTGATATATCCGAAGACGACCTCCAGATTCGTCTCCAGAAACTTGAAACTGGCAGTTGGCAAGTGATCAAAAGTACAGCCGAGACCGACATTCAGCCACATCACGCCGATCCCGAGATAATTGCTAAATTAATCGATGATCTAAAAAACCTACGCGCCAGTAGTTTTGCAGTCGACTCGCCGACTCCGACTGACCTTGACCGTCTCGGCTTCAACACCCCACGGCGTAGCATTAAACTATCGCTCGGCGACGAACAAACCACTCTTCGACTCGCTCATCCAGAAAGCGAAAACGAAAAACTCTACGCCCGCAGCGATAAAGCCGAATATATCTACACCGTCGATCGACGATCGACACTGGATACTATACCGCTCAACGCAGCCTACTATCGCAAGCGCATACTAGAAACATTGCCTGAAGCCGCTAAAATCAAAAGTATTAAACTAGAGAAGCTCGAGACGGGCGAGACTATCTTCTCGCATACACTTCAGGACGAAGACCTCATTTGGTTAAAAGCGCTCAGCGACACCGCTGAAGTAAAACAACAAGCAATCCTCACTCTGCTGGATGCCATTCGCCAATTTAAAGTAAAAACGTATTTGGTCGATGAATACCAAGATCCCTATTCGCTCGACAGCGAAACGACACGACCTTGGCTCTATCGACTCAGCGCAGATATCCTACTCCCTGGCGACGAAACAGACCGCAGTGACACACGCAGTTACGTATTTACCAAGCGCTTCTCAGGAACCGTCCAAGTCGGCGCATCCGAGCTGCACAATGTCATTTTCGAGATTCCGCAAATCACCCTTGATGCACTCTACACTCTGACCGATGATATGCAGCCTCCTCCCGAAGCCTCGAATCAGGACATATCACGACAGAAGCCGATTCCGCCCGTTTCCAATCCAGTGCCTACCAGCGCAGTCGATACTACGATCGCCCCGTAGCCCACCACCCGGAACAGGTTGTCATGTGGAAGAAAATCAGAGCTAGAGGGTTTCTATTATTAGAACTCTGCTTCAACCTATTGCTGCTGACGCTGTTCTCGGCACAAGCCTTTGTCGCAGGCTGCCTGTGTATTTACGGCTATATACCCGCACCCGCACAGTGGCTAAATAAGACGCTCTTAGAGCAACAATTCGACGGCTTTTATATTCAAGCAGAAAGTTTCCGACTAAAGTTAAGCGGTGAAATCGAATTAACGAAGCTACAAATCTATCACAGTGAAATAAACGACCCGATAATGACGGCCGACAGCACCGCACTTGGATACACCCTGCTCGATCAAGGCACCTATCAATTCACTCCGACTGAGTTCGTCCTCTCTAATGGGACCCTAAATATGCCGGCGATTTACTCGCCTGACGGCAATCGCACCACGATACTTGAGAGCGTCGCCTTTCATATCAGTCCCAGCAAAGGCTTCATCCGCGTTAATTCCTTTGCAGCTAAGCTCGAAGACATTTTTCTGCGCGCATCTTCTAACGATTTGCCACTCCAATCCTTCGGCAATACTGAAAGTCCGCCGATTCATCGACTCTACAAAATCATCGCCGATGCTCTCAAAGAAAAAGAACATTTCTCACCCTTCAAAAACCCGACCCTAGAATTCGCTTTAACCGCACAGGCTGACGACTCGGTGGACGTTTCGGTCCACTTATCATGCGAAGACTTAGAGCACACCTACGCGACAGAAACCGACTTTAAAGGGACGGACTTTAATTTTCAGGCCAAATTTAAATTACAAAATGGCGTAATCACGCCCCTAGATCCGCTGATGCTTCGGGCTAAAGAAATCGAAGTTCAGAAGTTCAACTTTAAAGCCGAGCAAATCTCAGCGCATGTCGCGACCGACAAGTGGATAGGCCTACTAAACGGCGCTTGGCCCGAGTTTGCCATCAGCGCACAGTCAGTTACCACAAACTGGGTCGAGCTAGAAGGCTCCCAAGCCATCATCTCTCCAGCGAACTATCCAGACCTACAATTCACCGGTTCTACCAATGGCCTCAAAGGTGGTGTCGCATTTAAAGGGCAGCTCAACAGTGCAATCAAGAGCGGCCACATACAAGCCGAGGGCAGCGTTGATATAGACGGGCTGAAGCTCAATAGCGCAATCTTCAGGATCGATGCACAAAATGTCACTGTAAACGAGCTAAAGTTCAACAGTATTAAAACTGCAGGTAGCTACAATGAGAACACATTCACACTAGACAAGATACTCATCGAGCGCGGCACACAATGGATCGATGCTACATTCAGTCAAAACAACTCAACCAAGGACTTTAAATTAACTCTACTTAGCTCTATCCAACCTGAACAATACAGCCCAGTCCTCCCAAAATGGTGGTCTAAGATATGTACAGATATCGACTTCAGCAAAGCGACATATAGCGACAGCAACTTCGCTATTTATCGGTGCAGCGATCCTAACCCTGAGGTGTTCTTTTTCGGCCATGCAGCAGCCCATCGCGCAGCCTACCGTGGCGCGCTGATCGAAGAAGCCGAAATGATCGTCCGCGGTCGCGGCAACTATGTCGAGCTACTCAATATCGACGCCAAAACAGATGACGGTTGGGCGAAAGGCGATGTTAGCTTCACCTCTGGAAAAATCCCTGACCGTGGCCCGCTCTCGGTCCGCTACCACTTCGACTCATTGATGCCACTCGATGTCGCCTCGAAAATATTTGGCGGCACGATTGCTAGGATCATCAATGACTTCGAAGTCACTAAACTACCAAGAGTCAAACTCGATGGAGTTACTTTCAATGATGCCTATCCTCAGTATGCAGACAAAGACACCTTCGACCTAGACGCCGACATCGACACACCGATCACCTTCAAGAAAACGCCCCTCGACCACCTACAGTTCAAGCTCTACAGCCGTCAAGAAGCCATCCACCTCAGAGGCCTAGAATTTGGATATGCCGAGGGGAATGGCACCGCGCAGTGCGACATTGAGGACGGCAATAATCTGCGCATCAGGCTTAGCCTCCGTGACGCTAATCAAGCAAAAGCCATTGAAGACTTACCAAGTTTCGACGACATCGAAACTCACTTGACTCAGCCCGAAGCTAATTCAGACGAAGTAATCCGCAGTAAAGGAAAATTAGACCTAGACCTACACGTTCAAGGACCTATAGATAATTTGTATGCATTTAATGGATACGGAGATTTCGCTATTAACAACGAAGAAATCGGCGCAATTCAACTACTCGGACCACTATCCAGCTTGCTAAAAAACACGCGAATCAGCTTCACCTCATTCAACCTCGATCGAATGACTGCCCGATTCGCAGTCGAGCAAGAAATGATCAACTTCTCCGACTTTATAATCGAAGGCCCTCGCACTAAGATTTGGTCACAGGGCACAATGCACCTCCCAGATCAAGCACTCAATATGGATGTGCGCGTCAAGCTATTTGAAAATACAGGCAACCCTGAGTCGAAGATAAACACCTTTCGTAAACTAATCTCTTCTCCTCTGCCTAACCTTCTAGTATTTAATCTCAAAGGAACCATACACGACCAGAAACTCCGCTTTCGCTACGATCCCCGGAACTTTATTCCAGGCCTCAAACAAAATTAACCAACAGACAGCGTATCGAGCAACACTTGGCTCGCGGCCAACCCAGACAGCGCAGCCCCCTCAACCCTAGGCCCGCCAAAACCATCCCCCGCAAGCAACAAACTCAAGTCCGAGTTATGGAAATACGCCTGTGGATACGGGTTTATTGGTAACGTAAAGCCCCAGCGATGGCAGGAATATTCAAGAACTGAGGACTGCAAATGAGCAGAGGCAGCTTCAAGCATCAAAGCACCGCGCACATCGTCCGCCGAGTCCCAGTGCTCCTGCGCAAACTCGGCACTCGCATGAATCGTTACTGCGGGCACATCCATTGAAATGCCCTTCTGCTGATTATCGGCAATCCAAGTGATTGGAGATTCCGCAACCGTGCACGCACCGTGATTTGCCAATCCACTGGGCCCATCTAATATCGCCAAAGTCGCCAACCCTAGATCGTAACGCACGGCCCGCAACGCGGCCAACTCTACCCCAGCATAGTCGACTGCACTCGTATCTAATAACGTGAGTGCTTGAGGAACAGGCGCAGTGATAACTAAATAGTGGCACCGATGAACTTCGCCAGTCGCAGTCCGCACCTCCCATGCATTCGCAGATCTCACTACCTCGACCGCGGCCTGCGAGCGATGCACCTCTAAAAACTCGCACAAATACTTCGCCACATCAGTCATACCAAACCGACCACAATACCGTGGATAACCAGCGGCATTCGAATCGGAGGGGGCATGGCGAAACCACTCCTGAATCACACCAGCCTGTAGCCATTCATCTACATAGCTTTGAAAGCTTGGTTCGCGCACCGTGAAAAACTGCGCACCATGATCGAAGCGACCACCGCCCATACGCCGGGTCGCCATACGCCCGCCCACTCCACGTCCTTTATCAAGCACACGCACCGAGACTCCAGCACGTTGTAGTTCCGAAGCACACAAAAGGCCAGATATCCCGGCTCCAATCACTAATACATCAATCATATCTGCATTCACACTCGCCCTAAAATTGCTTAGCTAGGCAGGCATCGAAACAACTCTTTATATCGGTAAAATCCCACTCGAAGCCACGATTCAATAATACTTTCGGTAACACTCCGACATCGGAGCACAGCACTTCGGTTCCCATTTGCCCAAACAGGGCTTTCACAGCTAATGCTGGCATCGGAAAAAATGTGGGGCGCTTTAAGGCCGCGCCTAAAGATTTAGTGAACACCCGATTCGTCAAAGGCTGCGGAGAAGCCACATTCAGCGGTCCCTTAATCGATTTATCTTCGATCGCCAGCAACAATATTCGCACTGCATCTGGTAAGCTCACCCAGCTCATGTGCTGGCTACCGGCGCCGATCACCCCACCGAGGCCAAGCTTAAACGCAGGCAACATTTTTGTGAGCGCTCCGCCTTGCGAGCTCAAGATCATGCCGATCCGTGCCGACACTGAGCGGATCCCAGCATCGATTAATGGCTGTGCCGCACACTCCCATTGCTCACAAACATGCGCAAGAAATCCGCCTCCTAAAGGTGAGCCCTCAGTCACGCCAACCCCGCATTGATGCCCATAATAATTAATCCCCGATGCGGTAATATAATCTGGTGGTGTCGGCTCTTTCAACAGCGCGCCCACCAATAATTGCGCCCCGCCAATTCTGCTCTTCAGTATTTGAGCCTTAGTGGCATCAGTCCAACGCTGCGCAACTGGCTCGCCAGCAAGATGCACCACCACGTCGACACCTGCCATCGCACCAGCATCGATCGTCCCTGCATCCACATCCCATTGCACATCAGCAGCTTTACCGCGCGAAAGCCGTCGCACTGAGTGGCCCTTTGCCTCGAGTGCGATGCACAGCGCCTTACCGAGCATGCCAGTGGCGCCAGAGACTAATACCGTTTTCTTAAGTTTACTCACGCCTTAAACTTTGCCAAAGCAGCCAGCGCACGCGCACGCCCCGTTTGATGATCAATGATTGGTGAAGGATAGACATGCGCCCCCGTCGACTCAAGTAATCCAACTGACGCGTTCCATGGTTCATGTATATACTTTGTTGGCAATTTTTCCAACTCCGGCACGTAGCGCTTCACGTATGCACCATCCGGATCAAATTTCTGCCCCTGTATGATGGGGTTGAAGATACGAAAATACGGGGCCGCGTCGGCACCACAACCGCCACTCCACTGCCATCCGAGTGTATTACTCGCTAGGTCGGCATCCACTAAAGTATCCCAAAACCAACGAGCGCCATCCTGCCAATCTTGCAGTAAATGCTTTACCAACAAGGAAGATACAATCATCCGCACACGATTATGCATCCAACCAGTTTGCCACAATTGGCGCATTCCAGCATCCACAATCGGATAACCTGTTTGCCCAGTCTGCCAGCGCTTCAAAGTCACTGCATCGGTCTCCCATGGGAACGACTCATACTGGAGTCGCAACGGACGATTCGGCGTCTCCGGAAAATGATACAATACATTGTAAGCAAACTCGCGCCAGTAGATCTCCTTAAGATACACCTGCGGACCTTCTGCCGACTCATCACACTGCGCACGCACCGCCGCGACAATTTGCCGAGGGCCAATCAAGCCCCAACGTAAATAAGGCGCTAGACTTGAAGTGCCCTCGAAGTCTGGTCGATCTCGATTCACATGATAGCCATCAATTGGCCCCTGTACAAACGTCGCTAATCGTTGATGCGCTCCTGCTTCACTCACGCACCACCGCTCAGCCAGACCCGCGTACCAATGCACCTCTGGCAATAAGCATAACTCCTGCAACGAAGCAGAAGTCGGCCACGTTGCGGGGCCCTGTAATCGATCTAATGCTGGCTCGACTGGTGCTTCCACAGCTCTGGTGTGAACTTTCTTCCAGTAGGGAGTGTATACTTTGTAGGGCTGCCCGCCACCCGCCGCGACGGTATGCGGCTCATTCAGCAGGCAACTATTAAAACTCTCCACTGCAATTCCATCATCACGCAGCGAACGTTTAACTTCCATATCGACTGCACGCAGTGGGCCCTCATAGCGACGATTCCAAACCACCTGTGTCGCTCCCGTCTCTTCAACCAGCTGTCGCAGTATCTTTAAGCTGTTGCCGTGGCGAACTATCAACTGCGAGCCATGCTTCGCTAAGCGCGATTCCAAACTTTGTAATGCTTGGTGCAACCACCATTTCGACGCGCCCCCCGGAGGCCAGCCAGCATCCTCTTCAGGTGACCAAATGAAGACGGGTATCACATCTCCGCCCGCTTCAATCGCCGCCGCCAAAGCAGAATTGTCGTCAAGGCGTAGATCATTACGAAACCATAGAATTGTGGTAGTCATTATAGGAGAACGGCAATTAGGCCTAGAACTTACATACCTAGGGCAATTTTTGAAGTGTCCGCAAGCTTTCCGCGCTCGCTTCTTGATTCTAGCAGAAAACTTATCAATATCGCGGCCATGGATACATCAACCGCTATACACCAACGCCGCTCAATTAAACATTACGATCCCGACCACAAAATGACTGAGGTCGAGATTCAAGAACTGCTCGAGCTCGCATTACTTTCTCCGACTTCTTTTAATATGCAGAATTGGCGCTTCGTCGTCGTCACTGACCAAGCGAAGAAAGCAGCGCTCCGACAGGCAGCCTGGGATCAAGCTCAAGTCAGTGAAGCATCGATCCTTATCGTGCTCTGTGCTGACCTACATTCTTACGAAAATGGAGGCCGCTATTGGGTCCACGCACCACAGCCTGTGCAAGAGATGCTAGTGCCGATGATTGAGCCTTTTTATAAAGACAACCCAGCCCTACAACGCGACGAAGCGATGCGCTCGATCGGCATCGCGGCACAGACACTTATGCTCACCGCAAAATCGATGGGCTACGACTCCTGCCCAATGATCGGCTTCGACCCGGTGAAAGTCGCCGAAATCATCAATCTTCCTGAGCATCATATTATCGGAATGATGCTGCCAGTCGGCAAAGCCCTCAAAGACGCTAATACGCGCAGCGGCCAGCTCAAATACGACGAAGTTGTAGTTACGGACAGCTTTTAAGATTCAGTAGAATCGACCAGACTGTATTTCTAATTAAGCAGCCGCACTCCAATAGGAGTGCGGCTTTTTCGAATTAAAAAAGCCATCTTAGCCTAGCCTTCTGCACGCACACGAGCATCTGCCTCGATAGCGGCAAGCACACTTTGCATTTCGACTGCGGCCACGGCCTTCACCTTGATCAAGTCTTCTGGGTCAAGTACATCGCTGCGACCAAACACATAGAACTTAATCTTCGGCTCCGTACCTGATCCGCGAACGGCGAAGCTGTAACCATTACTCAACTCAAGGAAGTAGAAATCCTGCGGCGGGATCTTCTGCCCATCGGCATCGATGATTTCGTCTTCACCGAAGTCAGTAAACCCAGATACTTTCACATCGCCAAATGCCTTCGGCGCCGCGCTACGGTAGGACTCTAAAATGTTCTTAATCTTCTGACTGCCGGCAGCGCCCTCGTAGTAGATATTGATTGTTTTCTCTTCGTAGTATCCATGTTGCAAATACAACGAATCGAGAAACTCCGGAAATGTCATTTCCTGCGCCTTCAAATATGCCGCGACTTCGCAAAACATAATAACTGCTGCATTGGCATCCTTATCGCGCAGCTTATCGGTCGCAAGATAGCCATAACTCTCTTCACCGCCGAAGACGAAATAAGTCGAGTAATCGAGCAATAGATCGGCACGTGTCCAAATATCGCACGCATCGTAATCCACTGCAGTGCCTTCTTCTTCAAGCAAGCGAGCTTTCATTTGCGCTTCATAAACGGCAAGCTTTTCGCCAATCCACTTAAACCCAGTCAAGGTGTTGATCGTCTTTAGGCCATGCCAATCAGCTACTGCTTCCTGCATCGGGCTCGTCACAAAAGTCTTAATTAAGACAGCATTTTCACCGCCATCTTCTGGGATCACTTCAGCGTCTTTTAGCACGGAGATACGATACTCCGCCATGATTGTGCCAATTTGGTTGCCAGTCAACAACACCATCTCGCCGCTACGATCGCGCACGGCGACGCCCATTCGGTCTGCATCTGGGTCAGTGGCGACGACCACATCCGCACCAACTTCCTCGGCCTTCGCAATCGCCATCGCAAGCGCTTCGGCATTTTCAGGGTTGGGCGACTTGACGGTCGGGAAGCGCGCGTCTTGCACCATCTGCTCAGGCACTTCGATGACTTTGACGCCGAGTGCCTTCAAAGCAGGCACCGAGCTAATCGCACCCGTGCCATGGATCGGAGAAAACACGATTTGAGGCGCCTCCTCCTGCATCACTTCATGATCAATCACCATCTCTTTGAGCAGCTCTAAATAGGCCGCATCATCTGCCGCGCCCAAAGAGATCACTGGCTCGAGATCGATATTGAGGAAAGCCGGCACTGCAGAAAGTTCAACTAAATTGACCAGATCAACGATGCCTTCGGCGTGCGGAGATACCACTTGCGCGCCATCATCGAAATAGACTTTGAAACCATTGTCATGCGGCGGATTGTGGCTGGCGGTAATCACCGCACCACAAGTCGCATTATTTTGCCGCACTGCAAAGCTCAGTTGCGGCGTCGAGCGAGGCCCTTCGAAGATCAACGCTTGGCCACCGAGCTTACACCAAGTCGATGCAGCCAGCTCACAGAAATGACGTGAGAAATGGCGCACATCATGTGCAATCACGAAGCGCGGTAAATCGTAGCTGCCAGACTCTTTGAGATACTGCTTGGTGTAGCGAAAGAGGCCGATTGTTGCCCGTACGAGATTGAAATCGTTGAGTACATTCGACCCCACTGCAGCATGTTCAGGAGAGCCCGTCTCGGACAACGTGCCAGTTTCTGCGGCAGCTGGCACACGACCAATCGTGCGACCACGAATGCCACCCGTGCCAAATGCAAGATTTTGGTAAAACCGGTCATTCAACTCGTCCCACTCGCCGTTTTCGACCAGTTCACTAATACTCGCCCCAGCCCACTCAGGAAGAAAGTCGGCGCTGACCCACTGTTTCAAATTGACCACAGTGCTTTCAAGCAGAGAACCCGCGGTTCCAGCAGCTTCGATTTTTTCAATGATGCTCATAGTATTTCGATAATGATATGAATGATTGCTATACTGAATATTGAATTACTCGATAATCAAACCTTCGACAATTGTAGGCTTATCCTCGAGTGCCGCCCATTGCGCGACAAAGTCAGCTTCATCCGCGGCAAATAAGTGGCAGATCTCAAACCAGGTGCTCGGCACGCCTGTCTCATCCGTCTCGATTTCTTCGCCCGCAGCTCTGAGCCAACGGACGAACATCCGCAGTTGGTCCCTCTTACAAGATTTAGGCGAGTCCACGCCTTCGGCATTCTTCACTGGACTAAAATCATCCTCACGAGCCGCTTCGATAATCACTGGATTCTTTGCCAGTGGCAGCGCGTCAAACACGAACATTTCAAACTTCACTCCATTGGCAGCGTCTGGAGTGACGATCACCCCATCCGCACCAACGTATGGGATCTTCTTATCGGCACGATGGAATGGCAGCTGCAAATCCGATGCTGTGCTGCCCGCCCGCGCAATAAATGCACGGTCAAAAATGTGAATCGCGACGCTGCCACCATTAAAGCGAATCGAGCCATCAGCATTTGTCTCCTCCTGCATCGCATCCGGCATGTCGCTATATTCCACCACCAGAGCCGCGTCATTTTGTATACAAAAATGACCGACTTTTTCGAGCGCATAGGCTTTCGGCACCATCTTGCTCGAAAGTTCTGACTGCCCGAGCACGTGAAAACCAATGAAAGCCGGATCGATACATTGAATAATTGGATTATCCACTTGGAAATAGCTCACGCAATCGACCCCCAGCTCCTCCATCTTCGCCACCGCACCACTACGCACCAACGCACGCAGCGAACCACCGTGACCATCTGGCGTCATCGCGATCTTCGACTTCTCAGCGAGCAGGATCTTGCCGTCATAATCAACCGCCGGCACCAGCCCTTGCATAATAAAATGAACCGAATCAGATTCGAGTCCGAAAAAATCTGACTCCTTAAAAGCGGCGACTGTGGCCTCATTGTTGATCTCACTGGTGAGAATGAACCAAGGAATCGTCACGCCAAAACGCTCACCTGAACGCGCGATCTTTTCAGCGAACACTTGAAAGAGTGTTTTTTGCGACACTGGGGTCACCGGATATGTGCCCTTCGGCCCATCATAGCCTAGGCGTGTGCCTTGGCCTCCCGCTACTGTAAAAGCCGCCACACGACCTGCGGCAATAGCAACCGAGCCTGCCGCAACCGCGGCGTCCCACTGTGCTTGGTCGCCTCCGTTCGCAGGTCGCGCCGTGTAAGGCGCAGGCGTTAAGCCGTCCAAATCAACCGAACTCGTATGCGCCCTCTGAAGGTGCTCAGTGACCAACGCATCCACTTCCGAAAGGTCAATCGACGACGCCTGAGCAAGTAATTGAGCCTGCCCGTCGGCATCAAGTTCATCGAAGTAACGAAAGACCTGCCCTTGGCCAGCCTGTTGAAATGCTTGAATGAGAGATGTGGTCGCGCAGGAATGATTCATAATCGAAGCCAACACTGACTAAAGTGCTGCATCGAAAATGTAAACCTCGATCCATCCACTGCGTAAAATCAAAGTTAAAACCTGATAAAGGCTATTCTCAGTGCCACTCAAGGCTCATCAGAGAATCGAAACAGTAATTCATCCGGACGTGCGTACCCAAGGCGCTCACGCACCACACGCTCCAAAAATTCCGGGTCTTCCAGCAATCGCGCCAAATAAATCTCCTTTTGCTCAAACTCTTTTCGAGCTTGTGTGAGCTTCGCCTCAATTCTAAGTTCGCGTACTCTGAAATTCTTGTACTCTCGATAAGTCTGTACCATAAGACTGCTAAAGAATACGATCAATGCTAACAGCACCCCCACCATCATGAGTAGGATTACGCGTTCTTTTCGCTGTGAAGGATTCGGCATTAGACTCCACACAGAAGGTCATTTTCTTGAAATTGGAAAGGGTAATCTCAGCTTAGCTTAGTAGATTTTATATCATATGTATCAGGATTATTTTGGATTCTCGGAAATGCCCTTTCACGTCACGCCTAATCCGCGTTTCCTATTTCTCAGCCCGACCCACGAAGAGGCGCTGCAGCATCTTCGCTATGGAATCGAAGATAAAAAGGGCTTCATCGTCCTAACTGGAGAGGTCGGCTGTGGTAAAACTACGCTGTGTCGTAAGCTGCTCGAAGAGCTTGAGGCCAATGAAATGTGCGATACGGCGCTGCTCTTGAACCCCAGAATCTCTGAAACACAGCTCCTCAAAGGCATCATGAAGGAGCTAGGCGAAGAGTCGAAAGCCCGCTCCAAAAGCGATTTACTCGACAAGATGAATGACGTTCTACTCGAACGCATCGATCAAGGCCGCGAAATCGTCCTGATCATCGACGAGGCGCAAAACCTTTCCTTCGAGGTCATGGAAATGTTGCGGATGCTCTCCAACCTCGAAACCTACGATCAGAAATTGCTACAGATTATCCTCATGGGCCAGCCTGAGTTGACCCTCAAGCTCAAGGAAGACCGCTTGCGTCAGTTGCGCCAACGCGTGCTAGTCCACTACGACCTGCAACCCCTCAAGGCAACGGAGGTGCATCTCTATATCCTGCATCGGCTCAGCCTCGCAGGCAGCAACGGCCAGCCTCAATTCACCCCGCTCGCGGTCAAAAAAATTGCCAAAGGTAGCCTAGGTATTCCACGTATGATTAACAACCTGTGCGACAAAGCCCTACTCGCCTCCTTCATTCGCAACGGCACTGATGTCAACTGGTGGGATGCACGCAAAGCCCTCAAAGACATCAATCGGCTACACAAGTAATTTTAAACACACATGAGTTTAATCAACCAAGCCCTCCGCAAAGCGCAGCATCAGCGCACCCCTAGCCGTCCAGCCACGGCTGCTGATCATGCCAGCGCGTCGCACCCAAAGTATACTGGTAACTTCAACAAGTCAGGGCTCCTCATCGGCCTCGTTGCAGGCATCGCCCTCCTCATTGGCCTCGTCGCAGGACTCACTATTGTCGTGCTGCGTAAAGACCCCGCACCAGTCGCCCAACAAGCGGCAACACTTCCAGCTCCTGCAAAGCAGATATCCCCAGCAACACCAATAATTCAACCGCTCGCCGCACCGACTCCCGCACCGACTCAGCCACTCGAGCAAGACAGTCCCAGCGTGCTCAATGACCTGCGCCTCGCGCGCGTGGCTGCCGAAGCCAAAGCCGCCGCCGATGCGACCTCCGCCAAACAAGCAGAAGCCGCGAAGCAACTCGCCGCAACCAAAGCAGCAGCCAAACCGAGCCAAGATATTATTCAATGGCTGGGTAAATCGAAAATCTCCGGCGTTCGGCTCTCGACCAGTGGCAACAAAGTGATCCTCAATAACAATGCCTACTTGGTCGGCGAAACCGTCAACGTCGGACTCGGCCTCAAAGTCTTAATCATTCAGGAAAAGCGTGTCCTTTTTATCGATCCCAACGGCAAGAAATACCTGAAGCAATTATAAGGAGTGTGGGCGACTCGCCCACATTAGGCAACGACGAGGGCGAGTCGCCCTCGCTCCAATTCAAAATGCATGCGAACAGATAAGTGCGTTTTTGCAGCAGCGCTTCACACAGCCTGGTATTCCCGCTGGGAATCGACTACGCAGCCGCAGGCGAAGACCCCACCCAGATCACCATCTAGGTTCGACTAACTCACACGTAAGTGTGTCACCATGCGCAGCCTGGTATTCCCGCTGGGAATCGAACCCAGATCGACTATTTAGGAAACAGTTGTTCTATCCATTGAACTACGGGAA
>DBBT01000080.1:0-2177 GCA_002292345.1 Opitutia bacterium UBA977
TTTGGCTTGGTTGCCGCGCGCTCTTAACTGGTATTGAGAAATATGCCGGCACCAACAGCAGCGACAAAGATGTTCTCATTGACGGCGTGCCCAATAGCTACGGACTCACTGATACAGTCACAGGTAAGGTTTACTCGCTCAGCAACTACCACGGAGTGCCAGTTCCACTTTACGAAAAGTTCAGCAACGAGCCACTCATCCCAACATGGGGACTCAACCTTTACGACAGCATCCTCGGACCAGCACTCATCATCTTAGGTCTTGGCGTATTACTCGGCATTGCTCAACGCATTTCATTATTTGTGATGGGCCTAGTCTACACTAGCCTCACCTTCGGTCTGATTTTAATCAATCAGAGCTCCGGCGTCGCATGGCTTGGTGTGCATATTATTTTGGTCGTAATGGCACTGGCACTCGCAAAGTACAATCGCTTTGCAGTTCTCAAAAAATGGTAATCCCAGCCAAAGCTCAGCCATGAATTTAAAACTCCCAGCTCTTTCTCGACGTGACTTCCTCGCCAAGTCCACCCTCGGCGCAGGCCTCGTACTAGGCGCGCCCTCGATTTTACGCGCCAAGGAAGCAGGCGCGCCCGCCGACGACATCCGCGTCGGCTTTATCGGTTGCGGCAAGCAACACGAAGTGCTGTTCAACGCGATGGTCAACATCCCAGGCATTCGCTACGTCGCCGCCTGCGATATCATGAAAGCCCGCGTCGGCCGCACCTTTTCTACTATCAAGTCGCGCTTCGACACTAATATCAACCGCTACCTCGATGCCGAAGAGATGCTCGAAAAAGAAGAGCTCGATGCGGTATTTGTCGCCACACCCGACTTCTGGCACGCCCCACACACGATTATGGCCCTCGAGGCCGGATGCGATGTTTATTGCGAAAAGATGATGTCTAACACCCTCGAAGGCGCGCGCAGTATCGTCGCCGCAATGGATCGCACCGGTAAACTTTGTCAAATCGGCCATCAGCGCCGCAGTAATCCACGCTACCGCTACACACTCGATCAACTCATTCAAAAAGAAAAAATTTGCGGTCAAATCGTCAACATTAATGGCCAGTGGAATCGGGCACTCAGCTCATCTCAGGACATTGTATCCAAGCCATCCATTCTGCCGGACGCTGAAACACTCCGAAAGGCCGGCTTCAATCTGGGCGCGGATCACGAACTGTCACTCGAGGAACTGCGTCATCGTTTTTTGAATTGGCGCTTTTACACCGCCCTCTCAGGTGGACCAATCTCCGACCTAGGGGCTCACCAAATCGACATTTTCAATTGGTACCTTGGCTGCCAGCCAACTTCGCTAATGGCATCCGGAGGTCGCAGCTACTTCAAAGATCGTGAGCATTTCGACAATGTCATGTGCATCTTCGACTATGATACCCCACAAGGTAATGTGCGCGCATTTTACCAAGTATTGACCACCACCAGTTCTGGCGGTGGTTACTACGAGTCCTTCATGGGCGCCGACGGTACCATCAACATTTCTGAGCGCGAAGCCTACACTAAGATTTATAAAGAGTCGGGAGCCGACAGCGCTAAATGGGATAATCTGGTGAGCCGCGGTCTCCTCAAAAAAGAAGCCGCCGGCAAAGCCGCGGGTGGCGCTGATGCCATCGCCTCTTACGAGTCGGCACCACCTGACGAATATGCTTTGCCTGGCGGCCTGAGCAAAGCACCGCACCAGCCGCATATCGAGAATTTCTTGGACACCATTCGTGGTAATGCTAAGCTGACTTGTGATGCCCGTCATGCCCTCGAATCCGAGGCGCCCATTTATTGGGTCAATCACGCAGCCAACACCCGAGAAACTATTCATTTCACCGACGAGCATTTACATACTTAGGGAAACTTGAGAATAAAGAGCAGTATTCTATCCCGCGATCGCGTGATACTAAAGCGATGATAGATGTGTTATAGTCTTATTTGCTGCAGATCCAACCAACCACTTTCAACCAACTAAAATACCATGAAAAATCTAATCCTACTTTCCTTTGCCAGCAGCGCATTGATCTTCACTGGCTGCGGCGACAAAGCGGTATCCGACGACAGCGCATCAGCGCCTAAAGCGGTTGCCAGCGCTGGCAGTATGCCACTCACTACAGAGATTCCACCAGAATTGATCGAAGGCACACCGCAGCCGATCAAAGTCGATAACCTCGAAAAAGC
>DBBT01000080.1:2233-2640 GCA_002292345.1 Opitutia bacterium UBA977
AAGACCGTCACCGGTAGCGACGACTTTCCAATCATCGGCGAACTCGAATACATCACTGATGGCGACAAAGAAGCTGGCGAAGGTTACTTCGTCGAACTAATGGACGGCGCACAATGGGTACAGATCGACCTCGATGCGCCATCTGAACTCGCAGCGATTTGGGTATGGCACTACCACTCTCAAAAGCGCGCGTACCACGATATCATCGTGCAAGTTTCGAACGATCCTGAGTTCGCAACTGATGTGACCACCTTGTTCAACAACGACTACGACAACTCGGCTGAGCAAGGCAAAGGCTCCGACAAGCCTTACGTCGACACACGCTATGGCAAGCTGATCGATGCCAAAAGCACCAACGCACAATACGTTCGCCTCTACAGTAACGGCAACACCGCCAACGACATGAA
>DBBT01000080.1:2665-40644 GCA_002292345.1 Opitutia bacterium UBA977
GCTATACCAGCGAAATCTAATAATATTGACAAGTATGACGACTCACAACGAATCGATGCTATTAGTTTGGATAAAGAAATCATGGCATGTGACCGCGGCATGCGCCTGTCTTTTGACAGCAGCTTGTTCGTCTGAAAAAGCTTCGCAAGCTGGCGAGCAAAGTGAAGTAAATGATCCGCACCAACCCTCTCTGCTAGCATTGCCCGAAGAGGTTAGTTTCAACACCCATGTCCGCCCGATCCTCTCCGACCGCTGTTTCGCCTGCCATGGTCCAGATGTCGACAATCAAGCGAGTCCATTTAGATTGGACAGCCAAGAAGCCTCTCGCCTGAACTTGGCAAAAGACGGTGAAGCTGCGCGCTATGGCATTGTTCCCGGAAAACCCGAAGAGAGTTTGCTGCTTAGCCGAATATTGCATGAAGATCCCAATGAAAGAATGCCCCCACCTGCGGCCAAGAAAAAAGATGTCAGCGACGAGGAAGTGGCGATCCTGCGCCAATGGATCCTGAATGGTGCGGAATATAAAAAACATTGGGCCTTTGTCCCCGCCACCAAGCCCAACTTGCCCGCAGTCAAGCAAACCGCTTGGATCAAAAATGACATCGATTATTTCGTACTGGCTAAACTGGAAAACCGCCAGATCAGCCCTGCCCCGGAAGCCGATAAAGAAACGTTGATTCGACGAGTCTATATGGATCTGACGGGGCTACCTCCTAGCCCAGAAGCGATCAGTGCTTTTGTCGGCAATGAGTCGCCTGCGGCCTTTGAAGCAATGGTCGACGAGGTTCTCGCCTCGCCCCACTATGGCGAACGCTTAGCGACCGACTGGTTAGACGCCGCCCGTTACGGAGATACCAACGCCAGCCACGTCGACATGATGCGCACCAGTTGGCCATGGCGAGATTGGGTGATCACCGCCTTCAATCAGAATATGCCCTACAGCCAGTTCATTATCGAACAGCTAGCTGGGGATTTACTGCCCGATCCAACCGATGCGCAAAAGATTGCCACTTCATTCAATCGCAACCATCCAATCACCAACGAGGGGGGCGTCATTCCCGAAGAGTACTTGATTGAATATGCGGTGGACCGAGTCAGTACGATGGGCTCTGCGATGATGGGACTCACCTTGGCCTGCGCACGTTGCCACGATCATAAATTCGATCCCATTTCTCAAGACGACTTCTATAGCTTCATGTCGTTTTTCAACAACATTCCGGAAAAAGGGCTGGAGGCCCAGCAGGAATTCCGCGCCTATGCCTACCCTCCGTTTATTACAGTCTATTCGGATGAACAGAAAATGACCCGTGCATCTGCTGATGCAGTACTGCAAGAGGTAACCACTTTAAAAAAACTAAAAGGGAAGGATTCTGTCAAAATCCCTGCCGATGAGCACGCAGTACAATGGCAGGCACTTACGCTGGACAGTGCACACAGCGATCAGAAAAAGCTACCGCCACTCGTTTCTATCAAAACCCAGAAACAACTACGAAATAACGCGAACAATAAGATCACTCAGATCAGCGATTCGAAAAAAATCGTGCTTCGGGCCGACATCGGTTCGAATGCCAGTCTCACACTTGGCTTCAAGGCTCCAGGGACTCCCTTCAACACCATTCGGGTAGAGGCAAGTCCCAAGGAAATGGGCAAGTTGCTCCCCGACCAGTCGGAAAACATCATTTCTGAAATCGAAGTCATACTGCGCAACGGCGACAGCACGCAAACACTTGAATTGGCTTCCGGCTACAGTTCGTTGCCTTCGGGGCCTGAAACAGGCATCGCTCAGGCGCTCGATAACAATCCATCCAGCGCTTGGAATCAGGGGCTACCTAGCGACCAACACCACTTCTTGCTGCAACTCAAAGAACCCGTCACCGCCGCGCAAGGAGAACTGCTTGTTCGTTTTCGTTACGTAGGCAATCAAACCCAAGAAAAGTTCAACAATGATCTGATCGTCTATGTGGGAAACAATCCGCACGACCTCGATAACCCAGTGGCGCTGATTCCAGTCAAAGATCGTCTCGTCTGGCACCAGGATGCGCTACTGATCGACAGTTTGAACCAAGCTGGGCAAACCAAGCTGACTGCGATCGATTATTTCCGCGCAAGGATCCAAATTACACACCTCAAAATGACGGCAGCTCGCTGCATGGTGATGGAAGAAAAAAAAGACATTCAACCGACCTATGTGCTCGACCGCGGCCTTTACGATCAACCAATCAAAGATCGACCACGCGAACGCGTCACCCCGGCGGTATTTGACCCTATGCCGAAAGACGCCCCAAAAAACCGACTAGGCTTAGCGCAGTGGCTGGTTGCAGATTCACACCCACTCACCGCCCGTTTTGCAGTCAACCGTTTTTGGCAGCAACTCTTTCAGCACGGGATTGTTAAAACATCCGAAGATTTTGGCCTGCAGAGTGATCCACCCTCTCACCCCGATCTGCTCGATTATCTTGCCGTTGATTTTAAAGAGAATCAATGGGATGTGAAACGGTTAATGAAAATGATGGTGATGAGCGCGACCTATCGTCAGGCCTCGACGGTTCGCGAGGAGCTCAAAGAAATCGATCCCGACAACAGCTTACTCGCCCGCGCGCCACGCTATCGCTTCCCAGCTGAAGTGATCCGCGACAATGCTTTATCGGCGTCCGGCTTGTTGGTCACCACCATTGGCGGCCCCAGTGTAAAGCCCTACCAGCCCGATGGCTTATGGCGTGAAAAAACCATGCGTCCCGAAATCAATACCGGCATCTTTCAAAGGGATTCGGGCGACAAGCTATACCGCCGCGGCATGTATACTTTCTGGAAGCAAGCCTCGCCACCGCCGCAGATGGAACTGTTTGATGCGCCCTCTCGAGAAGCGTGCGTAATGAAGCGGCGCATTACCAGCACCCCTTTACAGGCACTGATGCTGATGAACGATGAAACCTATTTGGAAATGTCTCGCGAACTCGCCACTCGGCTCTTCAACGACGTTGCCGGCTCATGGCAGGAGACGCTGTCGGCCCGACTGACACGTGGCTTTTTGCTCACCACAGGTCGCAGCCCAATCGATTCGGAACTAGCGCATTGGGAAAGCTTCAGTAACGAAAGTCTCGAACGCTTCAACCTCACACCAGAGGATGCTGCTGCGTTTCTCAGCTACGGCGAAAAACCCAAAGACCCAAAAATTCCGGAAGTCGAACTCGCCGCGCTTAGCTTCAGTATGTCGGCTCTACTCAACTTGGATGAAACCTTAACCCGAGACTAGCCTACCCGATGAATCCATTTGAAAATCACTACTTAAACATGACTCGGCGGCAGTTCTTCAGCAAAAGTGCTGCAGGAATTGGCGGCCTCGCGCTAGGCTCGTTAATGGGCAACAACCTGTTTGGCAACTCGCCGATGGAAGCTGGATCTTTAGGGGCCCCCCATTTCGCCCCCAAAGCAAAACGGGTGATTTACCTGTTTCAAAACGGCGGCCCAGCGCAACAGGATCTGTTCGATTACAAACCCGTACTCACGGATAAATTCGATCTCGACCTGCCTGATTCCGTACGTGGGGAACAACGCATCACTGGTATGACTTCTGGTCAGGCACGTTTCCCGATTGCGCCCTCAATGTTCAAGTTTAACCGGCATGAAAACAATGAGGACGGCCTGTGGGTGTCAGAGCTCTATCCACATACCGGTGCGATGGCCAAAGAGCTGTGTGTGGTGAAAAGTATGCACACCTCTGCGATTAACCACGAGCCAGGCATTACCTTTTTACAGACCGGCAGTGAATTGCCTGGACGGCCTTCCTTTGGTTCTTGGGCCAGTTATGGGCTAGGCAGCGCCAATGAGAACCTGCCCGGCTTTGTGGTAATGATCAGCCAAGGTTTCGGCAATATGCAGGCCATCTCCTCGCGATTGTGGAGCTCTGGATTCTTACCCAGTGAACACCAGGGCGTGAACTTTCGAGGCTCGGAAAACCCCGTGCTTTTCCTTAAAGACCCCAAAGGGATTAAACGCACCGACCGTAGGCGGATGCTCGACCTGCTCGCGTTGCAAAATCACGAGGAATCCCAGCGCTCCAACGACCCGGAAGTGGCCGCACGGATTTCGCAGTATGAGATGGCATACCGGATGCAAATGTCGGTGCCCGATCTGGCAAACACTCAAGACGAATCTAAAGAGACGCTGGACATGTATGGCCCGAACGTACTGACGCCGGGCTCCTACGCTTCCAACTGCCTAATGGCTCGCCGACTGGCCGAACGCGGCGTGCGCTTTATTCAATTGTATAACCGCGGCTGGGATCAGCACAACAATCTACCGCATCAAATCAGAAAGCAGGCAGATGCAACTGACCAACCTCAGGCAGCCCTACTGAAAGACCTGAAGCGGCGCGGAATGCTAGATGACACTCTGGTCATTTGGGGCGGCGAATTCGGGCGCACTACTTATTGCCAAGGTCAGTTGAGCAAGGATAATTATGGCCGTGACCATCATCCTCGCTGTTTCACCATGTGGTTTGCTGGAGGCGGGATCAAACCCGGCATCAGCTACGGGAAGACGGATGACTTCGGCTATAACATCGTGGAAAATCCTGTGCATGTCCATGATCTGCATGCCACGCTGATGCATTTGATGGGCATTGATCATGAACGCCTTAACTTTCGTCACCAAGGACGCGACTTCCGATTAACCGATGTACATGGCCACGTGATGCACGATATTCTAGCTTAATGGAACACCCTTTGACTGATTCAAAAATAAAGCGCGCAAGCCCCTGCTCCCGCTTCACCCTCTTCTCAATCATCGCCACGGCGATCATCCTCATCGCGGGGTTGTATCCGTATCCAGAAGTATCCGAAGAAATCGTAATTTTTATTGGCCGCTTCCATCCGCTGGTTGTGCATATGCCGATCGGCTTTATTGCCGCGGTAGTTATTTTACAACTGGTGGCCCTGTTCAGTCAGTCCAACCTCCGAATTGGCATCGGCACGCTGCTGTGGTTTAGCATGATCACCGCCATTCTCTCGACCATCATTGGAACCTTGCTGGCCATTCCGGGCGGCTATGATGCTGAGTTGCTGCTGAAACATCGCCAGTTGGGACTCGGCACCAGCATCGCCACTATCTGGATGCTATGCGCCCATCGATCCAAACGCCGCGGCAGTGGCCTATTCTACAGCCTATCCCTACTGTTCGGTATGGGCTTGTTAGGAGCAACCGGCCATTTCGGAGGCTCTTTAACCCACGGCGACGATTATCTCACCGCCTATCTGCCGGAAGCATTGGGAGGCACCGCTCCACCAGAACTGATCGATTCAGGCACAATAGAAGATGCCGCCCTGTACGACCGCGTGATACAGCCCATCCTTAATGCTAAATGTGTTGACTGTCACAGCGATACAAAAAGCAAGGGCGAGCTCCGAATGGTCGATCTCGAAGCGCTGTTAATCGGCGGCAAAAACGGCCCAGCGCTGCACGCTAGCAATGCTACGGAGAGCTTGATGATTGAGCGCGCGCAGTTGCCACTCGACCATAAAGAGCACATGCCTCCCGAAGGTAAAGTGCAACTGAGCGAAGCGGAACTAGAAGCAATTAGTTGGTGGATTGATCAAGGCGCGCCCGAACGCATGTCACTGGATACAGAGCTACCGTCTGACGAATCCATTGCATTGATGGAAAGCGCACTAGGCTTTGTGATTGCAGAGCCAATCACTCCTATGCTCCCCTGGGAAGCAACCGTCGAGGCCAGTGCGCCGCTGCATCACCTCCCCCAGATGCGGATTCAGCGAGTGGCTCTGGACTCCCCTGCGCTAGACGTGTTTTTCGAACCGACCACTGACTCGATCGACGCTCTAGTGGCTCAACTCGCCCCAATCAAAGCCAACATCACCCTGCTGGATCTCGGTAACACTACTTTTAGCGATGCGACCCTCAAAGAGATCAGCACCTTCAGCAATCTCGAACAATTGCGCCTCAACAATACCCCCATCACAGATGATGGCATGCAGTATCTCGCAAACCTGCGGCAGCTCGAAAAAATCAGCCTCTACGGTACCTCCATCAGTGACGCTGCGCTCCAGTGGCTCAAGAAGTTACCTAATCTTCGTCAAGTCATTACTTGGAACACAGATGTGAGCTACGAAGCCGCAGAGGACTTCATAACTGAGATGGTCAACGCCAACAAACAGCGTAAACTGCAGGATGAAATAGACGCACTGCAATCACGCCTCAAGTCCATGGAAGTTGATGTCGTGGGCCCAGTGAAAAAAATCATTGATCCATTCGAGCGTTCGGTAGAACTGTTCAATGAGGGTGCTAAGAAATATGGAGATCAGCTCGCTGCGCAAGCCACTGTGACTGTCAGTTCCAGCAGCCAATTCGATCCCCCCGAAGGCTTGAAGCTCTTAGTACAAGAACAGGACAACGAGCTACCGTTCTCGTTTCACACTCAACAAGAGAAACAGCCTTGGGTTCGATTCAGCTATGATCAGCAAGTCACCCTGAACGCCATCAGCATTAAAAACCGTCGGGACATCCCAGAACATGCGGCGGGACTTACCTTGCAAAGTTCTAATCAGGATCCAGCAGATTGCAGTGTGCATATCACCAATACCAATAACACACAGCTTACCGAATACCCTTTAGGGAAAAGCTTGAGCGGACGCTATGTAACCATGCGCCTCGCCGGCGGTTCCTGGAACCCTGGTGGCACTGAACTGTTGCTCGGTAAGGGTTCCGATAAAACAGCCGTAACTCTACTGGGTAATCCCGCACGCGCCACGGCATCGGTTGAATTCGGTGATCGTTACGCCGTCGACCACCTCTATGACGGTACGGTGACAATCGAGACTGTAGGCACCTCCACCGGACTGGGCAAAGATTATGCTGGCCGTGGCCCAGGCCCGCACTTGGTGGTCTACGACATGGGAGCGACCGTGACCTTTGACTGCGTCTTCTATGCCCAGCGAAAAATTAACGGAAAGGACTATGTAGACCGCATCGAGTTCTGGGTTAGCGATACCGATCCCGGCCCGGCCTCGACCTTAACGACAGATCTTGATCGCAACAGTTGGCAGGATGTCTGGACGTCAACCGAAGTGAAAGCCGACTGGAACATTGACCTCACCCGAATCGACATAGCAAAGCGGCAGGCCAAGCATTTCCGACTGATGATCCCCGGAGACAGCGCCACTTTGCACCTGCAACAGGTCCTGTTGTGGGGCAAGATCCTGCCGCCGACCTCCTCCATCGCCGCGTTTGATCAAGACAAAGCCAAATTCGGCGAACGGATCACGCCTCAGGCCGAGGTGACCGTCAGTTCCACCAGTCAGCATGATCCGCTGGATGGACTCCAATCGCTCATTCAGGATGAGGACAATGGACTCGCATTTGCTGTGCATACCTTACATGAAGATCACCCTTGGGTTCAATTCAGTTACGAGCAAGCTATCACGCTTACAGGTTTGAACCTAGTCAACCGATCCGATGCCCCCGAGCGGGCGCAAGGAATCAGCCTAGAAAGTTCGAAGGACGGCACCGAGTGGCAGACAGTATGGACGCCCACTACCGCTGAACTATTCTGGAATGTTGATCTGACGCAGATACCCGCAGACAAGCGGCATGCAAAATATTTCCGCCTAACTATTGGAAGATCCGCCACGCTGAATTTGGGACAGGTTAGAATGTGGGGCAAAAAAACACCTCCTCTTACCACGACTCCCGCCACTAATCCGATCACTGCCAGCACAGGCCAAGGTGAATGGATCTACGAAGTCGTGCCGAACTGGGGCCATGTGCCTGGGCATGATCACATCGGCTCCACTCATGGCGGCATCGTGATTGATCAAAGTGGTAAGGTCTATGTGTCGACCGATGGGCCGAACGGCATGATCGTTTATAACTCCGACGGCAGTTTCATCAAAACCTTCGGCAAAAAAAGCCGGCGCTATCATGGCTTGAACATCTACCAAGAAAACGGCCAAGAATATATTTATGCAGCTGGCATGAACCATGTCACTAAGCTCGATCTGGACGGAAATGTTATTCTGAAAATCGAAGGTGCGCAACAGGATCCGGCCAACAGTTGGGCGAAAGCCACCGCAGTCGCAGTCGCTCCAAATGGCGACATTTTCATTGCCGACGGCTACGGCTCCAGCGTGATTTTCAAATACGACAAGACTGGCACTTTCATCAAGCAATTTGGACTAAGGGGACGCGCTGAGGGACAGTTCATCACCAGCCATGGATTGACCATCGACGCACGCGACCCGAGCAATCCCCTACTGATGGTCTGTGACCGAGAGAATCTTCGACTCCAGCATTTCGATCTGGATGGAAACTTTGTCAACGTGGCGATCAACGGATTACGCCGACCGTGTGCAGCCGCTATTTGGAAAGATTATGTGCTGGTCGCGGAATTGGCCGGACGCGCAGTGATCCTGGATAAGAACAACCAGATCATCAGTGTCCTAGGTGACAATCCAGACACCACTCAACGTGCTAAATTCGGGGTGCCACCCGAACAATGGCAAAACGGTGTGTTTACCGCTCCCCACGGTTGCAGCTTTGACCATGAAGGAAATATCTACATTCAAGACTGGAATAAATGGGGGCGCATCACGAAATTAGTGCGTAAACACTAGCCAGTGCCGCACAGGCTAAACCTTTAACCGATTAAGGATTATTGGAGCGGCGTATGCGCTTTGTCCATGTCGCGTTCCATCTGGTCGACGATCTCTGGATACTGTTTCGCAAGATCTTTAGTTTCACCCAGATCGTTTTTCAAATTGTACAGTTCGATCGAATGGAAGCCCCCACCCTGCTTGTTATCTCTGGCGACTTGCACCGCCTTCCAGTCTCCCTGACGCAGTGAGCGCGAAGAATACGGCTTCGCTCTGCCGCGAATAAATTCGTGGTAAATATATTTGTGCGGTATCTGCTCCCCCTGCCCCAGCAGGGTCGGAACGATCGATATACCATCGCTTTGTGTGGGGATTGCTTGGCCAGTCAATTCAGCCATGGTCGGTACAATATCCCAGAAAGCACTCAAATGGGCACTTGTGCTCCCCGCTGCCACCTGACTGGGCCAGCGCACTAAAAACGGCGTGCGGATGCCGCCTTCGTAGAGATCGCGCTTGATGCCTCTCAGCGGGCCATTGGAGTCCCAATACTCTGGCTCATGTCCGCCTTCACGGTGCGCACCATTGTCGCTAGAAAAAAGGATGATGGTATTCTCATCCACTCCGAGTTCGATTAGCAGATTGAGTAATTCGCCAACCTGGTTGTCCAGATTCTCCATCATCGCCGCAAAGCCTGCGATCGGGTTTTGCACATTGGGAGTATTCTCACCAGGACCCGCGCCGTACTTACCGACTCTGTCATCAAATTGTGGATACACCTTACGCCATTTCTCATGCAGTGCTTCGGGTGCGTGCATCGCGGCATGCGGCACAGCAGTCGGGATGTAACAAAAGAACGGCGTTTCAGATTTAACGCTGTCTTGAACAAATTTGAATGCATCCGCCATGATCAGATCGTGCACAAAAGTGCCCTGCTCCAGCGGCAACTCCACGCCATCACGCACGAAACTACTGGGATAATAGGTGTGCGCGATCATCTGACTCTTCCAGCCGGTGTAGTGATCGAAGCCGTGCGTCAATGGATTGGGTGCGCCGGTGTCGCTGGTAATACCGAGGCCCCACTTGCCAAAGGCACCAGTGGCATAGCCGGCGTCCTTAAATAGACGCGGCAAGGTCGTCATTTCCGAGTCCAGCGCGAAGCCGTTTTCGCTGCCGTTGCCACGGCAGTGCACATGGCCGGGATGTTGCCCCGTCATCAGCACGGCACGCGAGGGCGAACAAACCGTGTTGCCTGAGTAGTGATCCGTAAAACGCATGCCTTCGTCGGCAAGGCGATCGATGTTCGGCGTCTTAAGCTTTTGCTGGCCGTAGCAACCGAGATCGCCCATACCGAGGTCGTCGGCAAGGATGTAGATGACATTGGGCGTCTTTGCTGGCTTGGTTGCCGTCGCGGTAAGGCTGCTGAAGATGCAGGTCCCTGCGATGAAAAGCAGGGCTGAAAGAATGTGACGTTTCATAGAATATCTATTAATATGTGACCTTGATGACGCTGAAAAAATCGCGGGATAAACCCGCTCACTACTAGAAATTGTAGTGACTGGCTTTATGCCAGGATCATATCAAACTGCATTGAATGTTGATATCATACCGCAATGAAATGTGCGCAATGAAAATAAAAAAAGCCGCATACCCAACAAAGTGTATGCGGCTGAAAAATTAATGCGCTCGCTTAGCCATTCATCGTCCAGCCAGCACGATACGGCTTGGTCAGGTATTGATTGGCTGCGGCATTGTTAGTCACCACACCCTTGGCACCGTCATATTCCAAGTCGGTTCCCGCGCGGAAGCCTGCAAGCCCGAGGCACATTGTCTCGATCATGTTTGCACTGTATTCGAAATTACAAGCGGTCTCTACCGGATTATTGCTCTTACAGGCTTTGGTCCACTGCACTTGAAAGTTCCCTAGCGGCGGGGTAATCTCAGCTTTACTGCGTGGCTTGTAATAGGTCAGGTCTGGCTGTTTACCGGATGGATACAGCAAGCGGTTTTGAAAGTCAGCAATCACGAAGCCCTTGTCGCCCTTAAATAGCGCGCCGTGCCCGATCTTATTGATATCGACCCAGCTTGACGGCGACTTCGGCATCGCGCCGCCTTGATACCAAGTGACTCGTGTTTCGCCACGCCAATCGTTCGCGGGAAATTGATATGAGCATGTCAAATTAACTGGTGTGACGCCTGAATTAAATAGCTCCGGGGAACTCGACTTAACTGAAGTCGGCAACTTGGCGTCCAGCACATTCCAGGCAAGATCCATGGTATGGCTACCCATATCGCCCATCTGGCCGATACCAAAGTCCCAATACATATTCCAGTTTAAGCAGTTGGAACTGTCATTGCGCGACACATATTCTGGATTAAATGGATGCTCTGGAGAGGGCCCGAGCCAGAGGTCCCAGTTCAAAGTCGAAGGCACGGCATGCCCACCCGGCAAATAGCCGGGTCGTGGGATTTGGCGATTCCCCCAGACGTGGACATCCTTCACATTGCCAATCGCACCGTCGTGAATCATCTCACGCAGACGTGCAAAATTATCATAGGCGTGACGCTGCATACCCACCTGTGTCGCGAGCTTGCCCTGTTTAGTCAGATAAGTCTCACGCACAGTCCGCGCTTCATTAACCGTGATTGCCAATGGCTTCTCCATATAAATGTGCAGATCACGATTCAGCGCCCAATTCGCAATGAACGCATGATGATGATCCGGCGTGCAACACAGCACCGCATCAATACCGGGGTGATCAAGGCATTTACGCCAGTCCTGATAAACCTTAGCCTTGGGAAAATGCTGTAGCGCGTCTGGCAGGTTCTTTTCGTTCACATCGCAGACCGCGACGACGTTCTCCCCCTTAAGCGTTCCGTAGAAAGCACGCGCACGTCCAGAGGCACCGATCAGCGCGATGTTGAGGCGGTTACTGGCAGCGCCTGCGCCGAATAATGAGCCCGAAGGCATGAGTAAAAGCCCGGCGCCTGCGAGGGCACTTTTCTGCATGAAGTCGCGACGCGTCGCGGTGGTCTGTGACAATGATTTCTTTTTCATAATATTTTGAGGTAATGAATTGAGTTAAATAGATGGGAGAATCGGGCGCAGTTCGTTGCCGTCGGCATCGACTGGATACAATGCCTCTTCAGCTTCTAACTGGGCGACCATGGCTTGCACCATTGCGTGGAGTTTTTTTGGATTCGAATCCGCCAAGTTTTGCGACTCGGCAAAATCGTCCTTCAAATTGAACAGCTCGTAGTGCGAGCTCTGCTTGTTCATCTCCGGAAAGTAATGGTACACCAGCTTCCAGTCGCCATTCCGATAGCTGGTAAAATACTTGCTGCGATGAGCGTGGGGAAAGTGCATTAAAAAAACATCGGGATGTGCCTCATCGCTTTGACCGCAAAGCAATTTGCTCAAGCTGTAACCATCGTAGATATGACCAGCTGGATTAGTCGCACCTGCGACTTCCAGAATCGTCGGATACAGATCCATGATGGTGCCAAGCTGAGCCTGAATCCTGCCTTGCGCAATTGGTAGGCGTTGCTGCTCGATATTGGCGGCATTCGCTTTTGCCCACGCGGCGATGAACGGCACACGCATGCCGCCTTCGTAGTGCGTGGCCTTCTTACCGAGTAGCGGCGCTGAGCTAGCGACCTTATGCGTGCCCCCTAGCGGAGCATCGCTGCCATTGTCGCCAAGAAAGAAAATCAATGTATCCTCAGCTACGCCGAGTATCTCTAGGTGATCCATAATGTCGCCAAGTGACTTGTCCATGCCCTCGACCAAAGTCGCAAAGGCCTGGGCCTGCTTTGATTTATCAGAGCCCGCGTAATTTGGCGCAAAGCGTAGATCCGAATGGAACGGTGCGTGCAAGGCATAGTGCGACATCAACAGAAAGAACGGCTCTTCAGCTTCAATCGATTTGGATATCTCCTTGTTGGCTTCCAAGGTAAGTGCCTCTGTCAAAAACGTATCGGTATCAAAGTACGCCTCCAGATGCGGCACCTGATGCGTCACCTTCTCCCCATACTTGGGATGATTGCCATAATGATCCTGCCCATAGTAACTCTTGGGCTGCCCCCAAGCGGCGCCACCAATGTTCACATCGAAGCCGAGGTTCAAAGGATCCTCCCCTTCCGAACCCACTGGTCCGAAGTGTGCTTTGCCTAGAAACAAGGTGCGGTAGCCTGCGCCTTGTAATACACGGGGCAAGGTGACATCGGCCTTTTTCAAGCCGGACCAATTCCAAGCCTGCGGACCAAATTGCCCACGGTTGTTGCTATGAGGCGCAATCCACTGCGTGGTGGCATGGCGCGTGGCGTTTTGCCCGTTCATGACAGTCGCACGGGTCGGCGAGCACACACTTTGCGCATAGAAAGTGCTAAAGCGTGTGCCCTGTGCAGCGAGGCGCGCCATGCTCGGCGTGCGATACCACTCGTTCAACGGATAGACCATCGGCTCTCCGTCGGCGTCTGTGAGAAACGGCACCGACGTATCCATCACTCCCATGTCATCGACCAGGAAGATGATGATGTTGGGCTTGTCAGCGGCAATCGCACACACTGATACTGAAACGGCAGCGAGCAGCGGCAACAAGACTATGGTCCATAAATGTCTCACGATGAGCATGGTCGATTAGCGAACACGAAACTGAATTGCCTTACCTGGAATGGCTGGTGCTTCCGCTGGCATAAATACTTCACCATGCTCAAAATCGATTGAGTTAGGAGTCAATTGCATCGAGTAAAATGGCGACTTTTCATTGACGGTTAAATCCACCCATCGGACTAATTGACCGGTATAAGCAGAAATACGACCACCAATCGCGGTGAGTGTCGCTTCAGCGACGGCTTGCGCGCAATTGAGTGGAGTGCCAGAGCCACGAGCACTTTTGATCAACTCAACATGCTCTTGAATCATGCTAGCGCCTCCTTCCAACTCAATGGTGGGGACCGAAACATCGTTACCCATCACTTTAGTGCCAATGGTTTCACCTTCAGTACCTCGAAAGCTCTCACCGATTCGATTATAACAACCTGCGATCTGGCGACACTGACTATGGATATGCACGCCATCGCCGTAGTCCATATCCACACTGAAGAAATCAAACTGATTGCCAGTCTCACGACGCGCGCGCCCACCCATTCCGTTAAACGAAACTGGCGTACGACCAATGAACCAATTAGCGACATCCAACTGATGCACGTGCTGCTCGACGATGTGATCGCCAGACAGCTCAGTGAAATTGAGCCAGTTACGCGTGAGATAGTGCGCATCACTCTGGCCTGGCTTACGCAACGAAATCCATGGCACTTGACCATTCCATGAAACCACACCACCGACAATCTCACCAATAGCGCCAGCATCAATTTTCGCCTTCGCGGTTTGATACTTGGCATCATAGCGACGTTGCGTGCCCGCTACAATCGTCAGGCCTTTCGTCTTCGCAATTTCTCCGAGTTCGATCACTTTACGCGCACCGACCGGATCGACCGCAACGGGTTTCTCGATAAAGCAGTGCTTACCCGCTTCGACACAGGCCTCCAAGTGACGCGGACGGAAATTAGGCGGCGTCGCCATAATGACAAATTCGGCATCCGACTGCGTGACTTTTTGATACGCTTGATAGCCAGAGTGTCCGCGTAAGGCATCGATATTAAACTGAGAGAGCGCAGCTTGCACACGATCTTGAAAGACATCTGCCACCGCGACGATCTCGACTTCAATACCAAGAATTTTACATGCTTGTAAAAACTGCCCAGCGGCTCCTTTTCCGCGACCACCACAACCGATGAGACCAAGCTTTATTTTTTGAGTGCCAATGCCGTTGACGGTCTGCGCGCCTAGAATGTTGAATGTAGAAACTGCTGCGGCAGAAAGTGCTGCGGCTTTAACGAAATCGCGACGTGTAAAATTGTTCATATTGATGGGATACTGTTATTTTTTAATGGATTTTAGATTTTCAGCGACGGGTTTGCCTGCTGCCCATAACAACCCGCGAGTGATCATTTGCATATATTGATCCTGCAGCATCGTTTCGTTGTGATGACCGATCGTAGTGGCAAATACACGAGTTTTGTTGGGACCGAATGCATTGACCCAGATGTTCGTGTGCATCTTGCCGTCTTTTTCTGATTTCGACTCAGCCAGCGGCGTCATCATCGGAAAGACCTTGTTAATGAAATACAATTCGCCCTTCGGCGTCGTCCAGTTGCTCATGCCCTGCATGATCTCGTGCTCGGGCGCGGTAATTTGCACTTCAAATGCGTGATGTGGGCCATGCCGCGCGGAATGCACCCCGCAGAATTCGAACCATTTCTCAGCCGCCGGGCCGCCGCGGTAACTATGCATTGAGCAATGCACCAACACCGCCGGCACGCCGTCAATGTGCGGCTGCAGAATACCTTCGATGTAGTTGGCATCGTTGATCGCGGCAAAGCATTCATTGTGCACCACCACATCGTACCCCTTGGCCCACCCTGGGTTCTTGTAAAACTCAAGTATCGCATCCACGGCCTTGGTGCGCTGGTGCACGATCGTCCATTCAACTTTTTGCTTGGAGTATAAATCCACCGCCATGGGAACAATTTCTCGCTGATTATCATAATCATGGCAGCAACCGCCGGTGATTAACAGCGCCTTGATGGCAGGTGCTGGAGTAGGTTTAGCGACAGCAGGGCTGGCGATCATGCAAGCGGCTCCGAGCAGAACAATTGTTTTAAGGTAACGTGTCATTGGTATTATTTTGGTTTGAATTAAATTCTATTTCTTAGGTTTTCGCTCGGGATAGTCTTGGTTGAGCTCTAGTTCGGCATCAGTCGGAGTGCGCGACGGCACCCCGTCTGCCGGGACATCGCCCTTGGCAGTCCATACGATTGCATTGAGCACGGTCTTACGAAAATCGTCCTGCTGCCAATTTTGGTGAAAGTGACCGCCAGTAAAGCCAAAGCCACGTCCACCGTCGGGGCGTTCATAGGCCCAGGCAACATGCTGTTTTTTTCCAGCACTGACTGCAGCCATCACTGCTGGATTGCTGCCGCGATTCTTATCGTGGGCCCGCGAGGTCAAGGTCTCGATCGGTGGCAAGGAAGAGAGAATCGGCGTGACGCCCTGCATGTCGGGCTGAAAACGCATGTGGTAATACCACTCGTCGCGAATCGTAAACGGTTGCACGCCATTGGTGATTGGGTGCTCGGGAAACTCATCAAAGCTCGCATCCCAATGTGGATTCACTGACCAGCCGATTGCAAAATAGCCACCGATCCAATCAAGGAAGGTTTGACCTAATACATTAGGCTCAACTTCTACGCCATAATGCAGGCAGGCGACCCCCACACCATCGTCCACCCATGCCTGGATCTTATCTTGGTGCGCCTTTGCGATGTGGCCTTTACCACCATCGCAATACATCACAATCGCATCAGGCGCCAAATAAGACTCAGCTGTTTCCGGCCACGCGCCATTAGCCACGACACTAGCTTTCACATCGAGGCCGCTGTCATTGAGGCAGCGAGCCAGTAACATCGAGCCAGCGCGGTGCTCATGCGCCCCATAGCCGTGGCTCTTCTTGCCAGCGAGAAAGATAATTTCCTTGGTGGTGCCAGCAGACACGGCTTGCATACCGCACAAGCAAATGAGCAGGTAACCTAGAATTCTAAGGATATGACTGGCTTTCATAGTAACTATGCTGGTTGACACTGCTTGGAGCAGAGTTGTTTCCAACTATTTTTAAGAAATTCTAGGCCCTCGACCGACAGTTGCTGCGGACTGTCATATAAAGGACGCCAGATCGCGGCTGCACGGGCGATCACTTCATTATCTTCAGAGAAGCTTTCGATCACGATGTCGCCGTCGTAGCCGATCGTCTGCAAGGCAGAGAGCACGCCGTCCCAGTCCACTTGATCCTGCCCGAGCAGGCCGCGGTGACTCGCGCTGGCATGCACATGGCCGATATGCTGGCCGTATTTAAGGATGGCCGCAGCCGAGTCGTCCTCCTCGATATTCATATGGAAGGTATCGATGTGTATTTTCAAGGCGGGACTACCGACACGGTCGATTAACTCCACTGCTTGCCCTAAAGTATTGATGCAATCTGTCTCGAAACGGTTTAATGGCTCCATGGCCAAGATCACCCCGGCCGCTTCGGCCTGCTGACAGAGTGGTTTCAAATGCGACGCGATTTGCGCTAATTGTGCCTCGCGCTCTTCCGGCGAATGACGCCCGGCACGACCCGTCTCCGAATACATCGGGCCACAGACCACAGTGGCACCAAGCTGCGGCGCGAGTTTGATGAGCTCGGATATGTATTGCACGCAGGCGAGTTGTTCCGCTTCAGTTCCGCGCAAATCACGTCCGGGGCAAAACGCACCACAGACAATCGGCTGCTTCAGCCCTGAAGCAGCCAGCGCCTCGATCAACAAAGGCACCGACACCGCAGCAGGCTCGACGATCGCAAGCTCAATGACATCCGCACCGTAGGACTTGAATGTTTGCAGTAGAGGTAAGTCGGCATCGGTGAAACCAGAGCTGACAAGAAAGGTATTGAGGCCAAATCGCATAGAGTAGACTTAAGAAGATACCATACCGAGCACGTTTAAGCCTTGGAAATATTCCGCATCTTTGTGTATATATTCGGCATGAAACTAAGATTCCCACTATTCGAATGATAATACAAAGATCGCTACAGAACCAGAACCTCGACCCAAACAGTATCCTCGCACTCTTTTCGGCGCTCGGTGACGTCTATTTTTTCATGAAAGACCGCGAGGGGCGCTTTATCGGAGCCAATGACTTACAGCTCGAAAAGCTCGGACTCAAATCGGAGGACGAGTTGATCGGCAAGACCGACTTTGATTTCTTCCCCAGCTACATGATTGCGCACTACGCGAAAGATGACGCACAAGTCATCGACAGCGGCGAACCCATCCCCCGCCGTGTTGAGCTGGTGGCGAATCCCGACGGCTCGGTCTCATGGCATGTTACCAGTAAGTTCCCACTCTACGACAATAGCGGCAACTGCGTCGGCATCATCGGCTGCATGCGCGACTTTGAGCGCAGCGACAATGCATGGCAGCCCTATCGACGTATGAATGCGGTGGTCGATCATATAAATCGGCACTACGCCGAACCGATCGGAATGGCGGATCTAGCCAAAGTCGCCAGCCTATCCATCAGTCAATTTGAGCGGCGTTTTCGTATCGTATTCGAGCAAACCCCGTCCCGATTTCTAATTCGCTACCGACTAACCCGCGCCAGCCAGATTTTAATGCACAGTGACAATACCGTGAGCCAGATCGCGCAAGATGTCGGCTTTTACGACCACAGCCACTTCACTCGCGAGTTTCAAAAACTGTTTGGCATGGCTCCTGGGCGCTACCGCAAGATACATCGGTCAACTGGTAAGTCATCAAACTTATCATTCGCAGCCAACACAACTGATTGACGACCCCACTAAAGTTCCCACTGTATCCTTCCTATGCCAATTACTTTTGACCATACTCGTATACGTGTCTCGAACCTAGAGCAGTCGATCGACTGGTATTGCCAGACCTGTGGCTTTACCGTCCTGCGCCGCACCGATAAATCACCGTCGGGGAATCAACTCGCTCACTTACAAATCCCTGGTAGCGCGCACAATCTGGAGCTCACGCACTCGCCCGACTACGTCGTCAAGGTGCCCGAAGATCTGATCCACACCTGTATCCGCGTCGATAATATCGTCGCCTACTGCGAAATGCTCGAAGGCCTCGACTTCACGCTCGACCTGTGGCCGAGCAACTGGCGCGAAAAATTCACGGATGGTAAAAAAATGGCATTCATCACCGATCCCGACGGTTACGAGGTCGAAATTCTAGAACACTAAGGCCAGCAACTGACTTTTAATGGTATAATTCGCATGTCCTCACCAGCCGTTTGCTGTAACCGCAGATGCACGCGTTCGAGCGAAGTGACACTCAACCAAAGGGCGAAGCAATTAAACGACTTGTGGTGTGCAGTATTTCTCACAACAAGGTTTCGGCCGCTTGCTGTCACTATCCGGCATTGAGGTTAGCGAAGGCCTGGGTCTCCCTAAAAAGCTCGAAGTCGTGCAAGAGAAAATAGCGCAAGGCGACGAGCATGCCGCAGGAATGAATCCCGCGAGGCCAAACCTATAGAAAAAGTTGAATGTTTAGTGAGCCGCAGCTACTTCGGTTGGTGCATCGGCGGGCACTGGCTCGGCAGCAGGTGCTTCGACAGGCACTGGCTCTGCCGCAGGTGCTGCCGAAACTGGCTCAGCACTCAGGTCGACGACCACTTCTTCAGCGGTCCAGGGTGTGCCGCGTGAACCGTATTGATCCATATAGGTAATCATCGTCGCCTCAGTGACATCGGAGGCTTGGTTGCCCCACGACTGACGGATATAGGTCAAGACGCCAGCAATCTCTAGTGGCTTAAGGTTGAGACCATTCGGGCCGAAGGCAGGCATGTTACCATTGTATTGCTTACCAGCGACTTCGATTGGGCCATTGAGACCGTTAATCAAGATACGAGCGAGGCTCTCTTGATGGTTAGTCACCCACTCCGAACCTGCAAGTGGCGGAAACGCTCCAGCGATACCGAGACCAGTCGCTTGGTGACAAGCGGAACACTGCGCATTGTAGACCTTCGCGCCACGATCAAACAATGATACTTGGACGACAGCGACCTCTGCATACGGATTATAATCGAACGTATAGGCATCCTTATGGAAGTGACCGCCATACTGAATCAAATACACCCCACCCCAGAAACATAGTGCGGCAAAGAGAAAAAGGATGAAAATCGGAACTGGTGAAGAGCCGTTGCTCGGCTCATCCTGCTCGCGCATGAGGGCGTCGTGCAGTTCTTGCTCATCGTTATCCTTAGTGTGTTGCTCGTCGCTCATTATTCAGAAATCTGCGCCTCTGGGAGGCTGTAGTTAAGTTGTAGGCTGAGCAAATACTCAATCAAAGCTTCGGCGCGATCAGTCGGGACAACTTCGTATCCGGCCGCTGGTGCGTAATTTGAATCGGCTTCAAACTGCAACGCATGCACAGACGCAGAGCCTTCGATCGTACGAGTTTCATAAAGAAACGCATACCGTGGCATGGTCGAAACTCCACCAGATGTAATCTTAGGATTGTAGAGATGTAGGTGGTGCCAGTTCGCATCGCTGTGGCGGTCACCGATGGTCATCAGGTCGGGGCCGATGCGTTGGTGACCGAGCAATACGCTGCCCTGAGTGATATAGTCGCGCGCAACTGTATGCCGCTTGCCCCACTCACGTTCAATATCCGCACCATAGCCAGCACGACGGACTTGCTGCGTGTGGCAATAGACACAGCCCAAATCAGTATAGACTGCTTTACCCTGCTGCGCCGAACCTGACATTTTTGCAGGATAGAGCGGATCACCAGCAACAGGGTTACCGATTTCATCCAGCACTTCGGTGGTTTGCGCCAAGCTACCGAGTTGAATATAACTACTGAGAACCAGACCCGTAAACGAGAACGCCAAAGCGATAAGGATCCCACAAAAAAGAAGCGGTAGATTTTTCATTACGCTGCACCCTCCTGGTTAGCAGACCCAAGCAATGTAGGACCTTGTTTCGCACGGATGAAGCCGGTGGCGAATAACATCCATAAGAAATTAATGATAAAGGCGAGATGACCGATTGCTACGAAAACCACACCCATTGAATGAATTTTAAGCCATGGTAGCATGCTTTCAACGACCTCTAAGAACGGTACCGTAGCGTCATTCATTTGATTGCCAGCAAGCCAACCGCCGAAAATTAGTGACACCACAACAATTGTAATACCGAGCGCACTGCCCCAGAAGTGGCAGTAAATCAAGCGGACTGACGGCCACTCACGATTGGTTAAACGAGGCAGCATAAAGTAAAGTCCACCGAACATCACCATCGAGAAGAATCCATAAACCAAGTGCTGATTTTGGCCTAACGAGAAAGTTGTAAAGTGTGTGATCACGTTGACCGATCGAAATGCCATCAACGAACCGATCATATTGGCAAAGAAATAAGACAAAACACCAAACATGACGAAACGTAGCGCTGGACTGCGCCATACTGCGGTACGTTCACCTTTAACGGAAAGATACAAATTGAGTGCCACGGTAATCGCAGGCACCACCATCATCACCGCAGCAACGATACTCACAGAACTGATCCAAACAGGAATCGGGCCACCGATCAACTGCACCATACCGGTCCAACTACCAAGCAATGCTAGAGAAACAAAACCGAGCAAGGCCAGCGCATAAGAATGAATTGGACGACCAATCACTTTAGGGATCACGTAATACGCGGTCGCTAAAGCCATTGGTGTGAGCCACAGATTCTGGAAGCTATAGGCAAACCAGCTACTAGTAATTGACTGCACCACGCCACGTGCGGGGAACCACACAACCATGAACTGAGCGATCATATAGATCCACGGGAACCAGAAAAACGCAGCAAGGATGTACCATTGTGAGACATACGCGCCCTGCCCTTGGCGAGCACGGAAAGCCAGAATGCCCCAAGCGCCAATCAACGCGTAAGAAATCAATAGCAGCGGTGTTGCATAACCCGGAATTTCCAAGAACTCAGCCCCGGTCAAATCGCCCGCAAGGATGCCAAGGATACCGACCTTTAGACCGAAATTCCAAAATAACCCTGCGACAATCAACATTCCCCCGCTACGAATTGGCGCCAATGATAAGCGAGCCATAATCCAAAGCCCAATTGCAAAGATCACATTGCACCCCCAGCCAAACAGCATCGCGTTGGTCGCAGCAGGATAGAGGCGACCGTAAGTAACGAACTCGCAACCTGACATGAAGCTAGGCTGATACGACTGTAAGGCATTGATCAACGTCAAGCCTGTGCCGACGACCAGCCAGAGGATCGCGGCGATCACAAAGAATAGAGCCGGAAACCGAATAGACACATCGATCTCACTCAGCACGGTGCGCACGCAGGCGTCCGTCGAAGTGGATTGAGAATTGGACTGAGGAGCGTTGCTCATTAAGAAAATGCTTCGAGTGATTACTTCGCAGCTTTATAGCCCGCGACGGTCGAATCCATCGCATCCTCAATTGGGATACGAACGGTGCCGGCTTCTGCATCGATGACTTCGAACCCGACGAGCTTTGCGACACCTGCAGCGCGAGCTTCGTCAGCCTTAGCTTGGCGCTCCTCATTAATAGCCTGATCAATCGGATCCGGACGGCTAGGCAAGTAAGCGACAAAAAGAATCGCACCGAATGCTAAGATCGCGCCGATAATGCCGACGAGTGAGAGCAGGCGACTGCTAGTAGATAATTCTGGTTGAGACATCTTAAATTACTCAGAGTAGTTGATGGAAATTGCGATATTCGGGTCACGAATAGGAATCGGTTCGGCTTTCTTGGTGCTGCGGCAGAATGCATAAATGCAAATGCCGCCGATACCAACGAGTGATGCGATATCCACCCAATTGACCGAGAACTGGCGAACCAAGTAACCCGCTGCGTGCGCGTCTGGGTTAACAAGCTTACCGGGAATGATATTCCAGTAGAGATCCAGCAGGTGAAAAGTTAGAATCCAGACTGAGATCGCAACGGTGCGCCAAACAACTGTCTTAGTCTTATACCAAAGCAGACAAAGGAACGGGGTGAGGAAGTGTCCAAAAATCAAGCCCATGCTCACCCACCACCAAGAATTGGTAGTGCCATCAAAGTTCATCTCGCGCAGATTATACCAGAAAGTTTCTTCCGGAATATTTGCGCTGTAGATCAAAAAATACTGAGAGAAACTGATGTAAGCCCAGAAAATAGTGAACGTCAGCATCAAGCAACTCAGATCGTAACGGTGCGCTTGCTTCAAAATCCCTTTCAGATAGCCCTTCGATGCAAGCACCACAGTCAGGATGACCAAGATGGCAAGTGCAGCACGCATACATGCGGCAAAGAACCACACACCATACATAGTTGAGAACCAGTGGTATTCGAGCGATTTGAACCAATCAATCGCACCGAGCGTCATTGCAACCGCGCAAATAAAGAGCCCAACTGAAGACAGCGCATGTGCCTTCGTGGTGTTCTTGATATCGCCAGTCTTATCGGTATCGAACGACCACTTGCGCAGTAGGCTCGTGATGAGGATGAATGCACCAAAGACAGCGAATACACGGACGACAAAGAAATTAATATTCAGGTAAGGCTGCTTCCAGGTGTAGATTGCATCTTCACCGACCGTACCATGACCTGGTAGTTCATTGAGCCCACTCATCCATTTCCAAAGCAGACCAGGATTCTCGTGAAAAAGCGGAATAGCTAATAATGGCAGAAAGAGCAGCAGCAACCATGGGAATGCTGCCATGCCGTGCTCACATTGACGGCGGATGATAACTGGCCAGCGTGCGTAAAACACATACCAGATCAAAGTAAGGAATGTCATGCCGATAGCGATAGACATCCAGAAACCGATACCGAGGAGCCAACCCATAAATGGGCGTGCGTCACCTTCGTTCCAACCTTGTAGTAGGCCAATCGCAGCCAGTGCGATGCCGATGAGGCCAACAATGAGAGCGATACTCCCGACTTTGTTTGCTTGAGCGTGATGTGCGTCCGAACTCATAGTATTAAAATCCTAACTCTGTGCGTTGTGCTTCGGAGAGATCCTTAGCGTTAGCGTGTTGTGAGCGCTGCAATGCCCGAACATACAGGACGATCGCCCAACGTTCTTCGGGAGAAATACTACCATCCAAAGGAAGCATGAGCCCCTTACCGTTGGTGATGACATCAAAAATGTAGCCATCTTCAACACCGCGTAGACGATCGTCGTGATAGCTCGCGGCGAGCACGCCGTATGGCTTAGTCACACCATTACCGTCGCCAGCTGCACCGTGGCAGACGGTGCAAAAGATGTCATACTTTGCCTTGCCTTCAGCCATGAGTGCGTGGCTCACTTCGAGTGGCACAGTCTTAACGAACGTGCCATCAGCCGCCTTACCTTGATTGTAGGCCGTGTCGCCGAGTGTCTTATCTTCAAACCCAGCAGAAAAAACCTCTGCTTGGTTGAAGTAATTACCACGAGCAACCGTCTTGGCTGGTACCGGGCGATCATTACGACCATCGCTAAAAAACTCGTTTTCTGCCTGCGGCTTATAGCGCGCTTGACGATCCATGTCGGGGAAGACTTCGAGTGGTGGTTTTGTGCTATTCGAGCCACGGAAGCCGAGAATCGACACCGTTGCAACGATCGCAAAAACATAAAGTGCTAAAAAGATACGCATGATACTGTTCTACGCTGAGACCTCCTCGATGTCGGTTCCACCAATTTCCTCTAGGAATTGACGTGTGGCGACCGGATCAAACTTCGAATCACGCGCTTCAATAGCGATGATGAGACGATCACCAGAGACCTCTAGGAACTTTTCGTTATTGAAAAGAGGGTTATAGTGCTGAGGCAGCAAATTTGTAATAAACATACCACCGAGTGTTCCGAAAGCGGACAGCAGAATGGTCAGCTCATACATAATCGGGAATGGGAAAACCAAACTGAAGAAAGGCTGACCACCGATGATGAGCGGGTAGTTATAAGAATTCATGAACCAGACGATGATGGTGCCGAGAGAGAACCCTGTGATACCACCACAAAAGGTGAATATAGGCACCTTCGAACGCCCCTGACCTTGCGCCTCAGGCATGCCGTGAACCGGGAACGATGAATACGTATCCCATTTTTTGTAACCAGCATCCCTCACTTTTTCCGCCGCATGGAAGAAAGCAGGTGTATCGGGGAAGGTTGCGAGAATTCCGTGTGTTTCAGATTCAGACATTAGTGTTGGCCTCCATTTTCATCATCGTCGTGCCCATGCGGATCTGCCGCAGGCATCACAAATTTAACTTCAGCGATCGGCATAATTGGCAGGAAGCGTAGGAATAATAGAAATAACACACTGAATAAACCAAAGGTGCCGAAGAAAGTTAAAATATCGACCATTGTCGGTGAGTAGTAACCCCAACTACTTGGCATAAAGTCATTTGCCAGTGAAGTTACAGTGATCACGAAACGCTCAAACCACATACCGATATTAATGAAGATCGACATGACCCAAACCATCGCAGTGTTGCAGCGCACCTTCTTGAACCAGAAGAGCTGAGGAGTGAACACGTTGCAACTGAACATCATCAAGTAAGCCCACCAGTATTGGCCGAACGCACGATTGATGAAAGCGAAGCTCTCATATGGATTCGCACCATACCAAGCGATGAAAAACTCCATGATGTAAGCGTAACCAACGATCGAACCAGTGCCTAAGCAAATCTTACACATGTTGTCGATGTGACGCTGTGTGATGAGATCATGCAGACCGTACAGCGCACGCAGTGGAAGCATCAAGGTCAGCACCATACCGAAACCCGAGAAAATCGCACCCGCCACGAAATATGGTGGGAAGATCGTAGTGTGCCAACCCGGCAACACCGCAAGGGCGAAGTCAAAGGAGACGATGGTATGCACCGAAAGAACCAGCGGAGTGGAAATACCAGCAAGCACGAGGTAAGCCATCTCGTAGTTGCGCCAGTGGTTACCAGCATTGCGCCAGCCCATGGCAGCCACCCCATAGAAATATTTACGAAAAACATCCATACCTTTAGTCATGAAGCCACAACCTTCGTAAGCACTTTTAGTAAGACGTTGGATCGCACGGTCGCGAAGCACTCCTAGGTCAGGAATCATGCCCATNNCGTTGGAATTTGGCAGCGGGAACAACCACCAAGCAAACCAGACACGACCAACGTGGAACAACGGAAAGATACCCGCGCAGACCACCGCAAAAATCGTCATCGCCTCAGCGGCTCGATTAATCGAGGTTCGCCAACCCTGCTTTAACAAACAAAGGACAGCGGAAATCAACGTCCCGGCGTGGCCAATACCAATCCAGAAGACGAAGTTAACAATCGCCCAGCCCCAGTTAATAGGATTTGCCAATCCCCACACACCGACACCAGAACTGACAAGCCAAAGGAGGCCCATACCAGTGAAGGATGCAGTCACCAACGCAATCGCCATACAGACCCACCACCACATCGGGGTTTTCGTCTCGACGATGCGGCAGATCTTATCAGTGACCCAGTTGAAATCACGATCATTCGTGACAAGGGGCTGTTCGTGGAACTCAGCTGGTTGCACTTTAGCCAACAAAGCAGCCTGTGTCGCGTCCAATGAACTCTCTTGAGTAGTCGTAGCCATTTTAATAGGTTCGCAAGTTAGAAATTAGTGAGCGGGATGCGCTTCTTCAGAGTGGGAGGAATGGTCGTGACCGTGATCATCATGCGTAGGTGCTGCATGGGAATCGTGGCTTGCACCGTGGTCGTCGCTGCCATGAGCATCGTGCCCTGCGCCATGATCACCACCGTGGTCGTCACCATGACTTCCATGTCCATATCGCTCGTCGTATTGAGCGTAGGCGTATGGTTTTTCGTAGGCATCCGGCATTTCAGGATTCGGGTTACGCAGACGAGCCAAGTAAGTGGTACGAGGACGTGCATTCAAGTAACCAAGCACCGAGTAATTACGGTCACTTGCCTTCATCTGAGAGACTTCCGAGTCCGCATCTGAGATATCACCAAAGGTGATAGCATCGGTTGGGCAAGCCTGTTGGCAAGCGACCTTGATGTTACCATCCGCGATACGAATATCATCGGAAGCTCCAGCGAGACGCTTTTGCTCGATCTTAGCAGCTTCGATCCGCTGCGTGCAGAATGTGCACTTCTCCATGACGCCGCGCATACGCACAGTGACATTTGGGTTAGCCTGCATTTTCCCAAGTTCTGGCTCATCAACAGGGCCGAGTGGTCCCTTGTAAACTTCACCAATCTGACGCTTGTTCCAATCGAAGAAGTTGAAGCGCCGCACCTTATACGGGCAATTATTCGCGCAATAGCGGGTGCCGACGCAACGGTTGTAAGCCATAGTGTTCAGACCGGAAGAATCATGCACCGTCGCATTCACAGGGCAAACCTGCTCACACGGTGCATTTTCACAGTGCTGACACATCATGCCCATGAAGGACACCTGCACGTCGTCTGGCACTTCAGTCTGATCGTATTTCTCAGCTGAGAAATAACGGTCAATACGCATCCAGTGCATCTCACGTCCGCGAAGGACCTGATCTTTACCAACGATTGGCACATTATTCTCACTTTGGCAGGCAACGACACAAGCCGTACAACCAATACAGCTATTCAAATCTATTGCCATCCCCCACTGCTGCGGGATCGGAAATTTGTCCTCATTGTCCTTCCAAACTTTTACGTTCGGAAGCGGCTTGGAGAATGAAGGGTGCTCATAAGCAGAGTTACCACGGTACTGGTTGACCGACTTCTCTTGAAGCGATTTATCGGCATCTTTCGCGTAGTTCGATGGAGCGTGTGACTCGACACCGATCTTGTTAACGAAATCTGGTTTTTCAGCATAACCCGCAGCGGTGTTTTCGCGCACCAGCGCGCGGCCTTCCATCGACCAGTGCTCTTGGGTATTCGCGAGGTGGTATGTCTTTTCAGTCAGTTTGATCGAGGCCCCGAGTGCGCAACCAAGGCTAGCAGAGGTACGGACCGCATAGGCATCAAATCCAACACCTTGACCAACCCGACCGACTACCTTGCGGCCCATCCCGAGTGGCAGCACTACGGTATAGTTCGCAAGACCCGGAACAACATGGATCGGCGCTTCAATCGTGACGCCGTTAACAGTCAATTCGACAACAACCGCGTCTTCTTTTCCGCGGCGGAAGTTCGCTTTGTTGGTTTGAAGTGTGCCCTTAGCCGCCTTAAAGAACTCACTGTCCTTATTCATAGGCTTTTTGGACGGGAAAATCTGAATACCTTGAGTACTTTCGAGTTCCTTCGCAAGTGTTGGGCTAATCTGGATCGCATTATCCCAAGTTAACTTGGTGATCGGATCTGGACACTCCATCATCCACCCATTGTTAGCGAAGCTACCATCATAAGCGTGTGAACTCGGTGCAAAACGAACTTCGAGCTTATCCGCGCTGAGCTCGTAAGCAGTCAAGCCGTCCAACTTGACGACAGCGAAATCGATTTGAGGTGAGACTGCCTTGTACGCAGAACCTTCAAGTACACCGTCACTGAGGAATTTGTTATAATCGCTACCACCCTGTGCAGCGAATGTCGCTTGTGCGATCGAGTATCCATCCGTAACGGCCGCACCTGCGAGGCGTGCCAATACTTCCAAATCATTGAAAGTATCGAACAGTGGCTCAATCATCGGCTGTACCGGAACCAGTGTGCCATCGAATGTGCGACCATCGCCCCAAGACTCTAAGTAATGAGAGCGTGCAATGAAGAGGTTTGCGGCCTCAGAAGTTTCATTTATCGAACCACCAATGTAGATGCTCTCAGCTGCTTTTGCTTGAGCTTCGGGCCAGTTCAGATCGATCGGTGCGTCATAGACCGGGTTACCACCAAGGATAACGAGTGTCTTAACATCACCTTGATTCAGGCGAGCTGCGGCAACTGCGATACCCTGCTCTGCAGCAGGCACTTCGACATACTTGATCGGAGCAGAAAGTGCTTCGTTAATCGCAATGACGATCGCGTGGACAGCCTTTGGAAGGTGCTCACCAGCAACGATTAATGAGTGGCCAGCATGGTCAACTAAGTCAGTCGCGCAAGCGTCGACCCATTGAGCGTCGACCTTAAGCGAAGCGCCGACCTTAGCCAGTTCAGCTGCCAAAGGACCACCGACATGCTTCTTTTTGAGAATTGCCGCACCGACTTGAGCGATAAATGCGCCCATCTGGCTAGAGCTAAGGCGGAGACGGTGATCAGCCATAGAGCCAGTCGATGTCAACGTGCTCTCGACCGAGTAAAGGCGGCTCATCTTGCTCGCATCCTTCGAAGCCTTGACCTTACGAGTCTTGGTGAAGTCGCGCGCTTGGCTCAAAGAACCATCGGCATTAATGAGGAACTCCGCGTCGAGTGCGAGGACTCGTTGCGCTTTAGTAAATTCAGGAAGTGCGCGTAGTGACTTGCCAAATACTGCTAACGCAGCTTGCTCGGAAGTGCTTTGGTCGATTGCGGTATTCTCTGTCCAAGTTGCCTGCGGGAAGGCTTGCTTGATCTGTTTAACCAATGCAGCTCGACTTGGTGATGTGCTCGGCTCAGCCAGAAACACGAGGCCCTTACCTTGATTTGCACCATGTGCTTTGCGAATTGCTTCGAGGCGATCGCGAACAGCAGCAGGAGAAAGTGTCACTCCCCCCTGTTTGCTCTTCGTCGCACGGTCTGGATCATACAGATCCAAGATGCTCGCCTGTGTATAAACAGTCGTGGCACCGCCGTAAGGCGTGAAGCTTGGGTTGCCCTCGATCTTAGTTGGACGACCTGTATGCGTCTCAACGATCACTGGCACATTATCACGCGCACTCGGCATCGAGGACGTATAATAGACCGGCACACCTGGAATCACATTTTCAGGTTGCTTAGAGTAAGGGAGAATATTTTGTTCTGGTCGACGGCAACCTGCCATACCTAGGCCAGCAAGACCAAAGGATGCAGCCATCACTTTCATGAAGTGACGACGGTTGACACCTTCCATATCGGAAGCGCCGGCGGGGAATTCGCGCTCGACCCAATCTGTAAACGCGGGAGTTTCCGCTAGATCGTCGAGGCTTTTCCAGTAACGTGGGCCTGAGAATTCAGAGTTCTTCATTATCTAAAAGGGTGCGATTAACGGTGGCAGCCTGAGCAGCTTTGCGGGGGATTGACCTTCCAGTCGTGAACGAAGCCGACAGCTTCTTTATGAAATGCTTCTGTATCGGGACGTTCCCAATCTAAGTTGTAAACTTCTTCTGTAGGTCGAATGCTGTCTTCAGGGTTACGGTGGCAGTCCAAGCAGAAACTCATGCTTAATGGCTTCGCATGCTCAACGACTTCCATTTCATCGACACGGCCGTGACACTCAACGCAGCTGATTCCCCGGTTTACGTGAACCGAGTGATTGAAGTAAACGTAGTCAGGGGTCTTGTGGATGCGCACCCATGGGATCGGCTCACCAGACTCATAACTCTCACGTACTGGCGCCAGTATCGGATCATCTTTACGCACCATACTGTGACAGGTCATACATACATTGGTGGCTGGTACGTTGGAGTGCTCAGAACGGTCCACGAATGTGTGACAGTAGCGGCAATCCAACTCAAGCTGCCCGACGTGCAGTGCATGACTGAAAGGCACAGGCTGCGTCGGCGCGTAGCCTACCCGAGTATACTTTGGAGTTGCGTAGTAAGTAACCCCCAGAGTGACTGCACTCACGGTTAGCACAAGTGCCACGATTACTTTAATAGGGATCGTGTTGACCCACCTCGGAAATACGTTCGCCATCGCTTGTATAATAAGAAGTTATAAACGTCTAAATTAGACGGTTTTACGCTCAACTGCTCCCTTAGCAGATCGAATGCGAGACATCGCACGCGGCGTCCCAGAAGAAGCAAGATTAGAGGATTTAGGCTTGGATTCAGAGTTGGCTGCACGAGTCAGTGCAAATACCCCGGCAAATGCCAGACCTGCCCGTTTCAAAAATCCTTTGCGTGTAGTAGTTTTTTCGCTGTTCATCAGAGTTAAAGGGGTCTGTTAAAAGTGCGCCGAATTGGCATGGCAACCGTTTTTATTAGCAAATTAAATTCGCTATGAACCAAACGGCTAAACAGGTGCGTGTTAAAGGTTAAATATATTGAGTAAAACTAGCATCTATTCAGACCAGAACTAGTGAGTCGTAAATTAAGTGCAAAGGACTAGGGGTATTATTTTTTTGTAGCAATGACATGTTCCTAAACCAGTGCATCAATTAGCAAAACAGATACCAACGATTAACTTTCGTTATACTACTAATACGAGAACCCCTCACATGCTCGACCACTCGCTCTGATCATAAAGTAAAATTCAGGCTTCTCACTTTCGAATTCTCACCCATAACTAGTCGCATGAACGGCATAGTAAAAACGAATACAGCATCAGGCACTCCCGGTAAATACGTCGCCTTCGGGCTCTTTATATTTACTGCGATCGTTGGCAGCCTATTTATTTACCTAGGCCCAAAGGCGACCGCAAAGACACCAGGCATCCTGCACGTTGGCATTCGCTTCACCAATGAGCACATGATCGAGTTTACACAATATAGTAAAACTGGCCCAGGTGCGCGGATTGAATTTATCGCCGCAGACGGCAGTATCCCCCATTCCGTAGAGCGTCTAGCAATGGGCCGCAACTTGGTGCCGATCAGCAATTTGTCCGACGGACTATATACCGTTCGACTGAGTTCCAAAGACTATATTAGCGTCGAAATGCCGATAATTGCTGAAGGCCGGATGCTCAATCCACCCAAAGACGCACAGTTCCCGAATGGCACCTACGCCGATTATAATATGATCGGCGTGCGCTTCGAACCAAAGGTCGGCCTTAGACAATAAAGATCGATCAGGCTTATCAAAAAGCATTCCGAGTCTCACGGACTCGACGAAAATGTCTGCCTCGTCGGTGATAAATCCCTGGTACGTAGTGAATAACGTCAATGGCATTTCCTGTTTTTAAGCACAGTTCCCTTCAGTTTACCGCGACCTGTCGGCCGAGCAGTGCCCGCTTTTAAGATTGTGAATTTACCATTCGACCTTCCGCGTTCGGTGTTCAGCGTACGATCTTCATGATCACTTCTATCCTCACTCATCCAGGCGGAGCCCATAAAGACGAATTCTTAGCCTGCGCTGTGCTTCTCACTCAAGCACCTGTTGCGATCCGACGCCGTGAACCGACCGAAGCTGACCTCGCAGACGCATCTATCGCCGTGCTCGACGTCGGCGGTGAACATGCTCCCGAACGGAGTAACTTCGACCACCATCAATTTCCGCGCGACATGGTCCCGACTTGCGCCCTCTCACTAGTTCTCCAGCACCTCGGGCTTTACCAAGATGCACGCGAGTTCTGCAGTTGGCTTGAAGTCGCTGAATGGTTCGATTGCCGCGGGCCCAACGACACCGCCGAATGGCTCGGCATGGATCGTGAAACTATTGGCAAACTGAACTCCCCGCTCGACATTACAATACTCCGACGCTTCGCCAGCCAAACTGAACACGAACCAGGTCAACCGATCTGGGAGATCATGCACATGATCGGTCAAGACTTAGTTGATTATATAACCGGTCTGCGCACGCGACTCAACTTCGTCGCTCAGCATGCCGAGGTTTGGACGCTCGGCGCTACTGACGACGCATTCAAAGTTCTTTTCATGCCCCGCACAGAACCGATGCCAGATGAAGCTTCAGCAGGCCTAGGCGGACACGTCATCGCCCTCGGCCTCGAAGAGGAAGTGCTCGCGCTAATCTACCCAGACAGTCGCGGAGAAGGTTACGGAATGCGCCGCTTCAATGACAATCAGCGCATCGACTTCAGCACCCTCGAAGAAGAATCAGACGTGCATTTCGCACATGCTCGCGGTTTTATTGCCAAGACCTCAAGCGCTGATCTCGAGCGCCTAAAAGCCTTAGTCAATAATGCCTATATTGGCTAAAAAAAGCGATCGTCAAAGACCTGCATAGCTAAATAAATTTAGCGAGCATCAGTTCCATTCTTTTAGTCTACTCCAGTTTCTAGCAACGGCCGACGTATCGATCCAAGTATCACTCCCGACTAAGCAATTGCCAAAATATACCAAAACAGATGTTATAAAACTATGATGTTTGAAAAGATCGCAAATAAAATTGGAAAATACACCGTATTACTCATCAGCCTACTCATCGCGCTTATACTCTACCCCGCGCTTGAGCAGTATAAGATTGGCCACATTTGCCTGACCCTGTGGAGTCTAATTACAATGGTGGCTATTGTTGTCTCATTAAATGAAAATAAGAAAACGTCTAAGCGTATTCAATTAGCGAGCGGAGTACTCTTTTTGCTCATCGGCACTTTGCTCACTCGCCAAGTCTTAGGGCTCAGCCAAGAGTTTCTCTACCATTTGATCCTGCCATTCAGTTTCCTATTTATAGCATATATTATATGGATCATCCTATCCTCTATTTTCAAAAGGAAATCATTGGGTGCCGATGAGTTGTCAGGTGCAATTGTTAGCTACCTATTATTGGGAATCATGTGGGGTTTGTTGTACTCTTATATTGAGTTTATCAGCCTGAACTCATTTTCCTTCGCTGCTGCCCATGACATTCAAGCCAAAGGCTCCGCACTGTTTTACTATAGCTTTGTAACACTCACCACTCTCGGCTATGGCGACATCTTACCAATCAGTCGATTTGCACGTATGGCTGCCTATCTTGAGGCGGTCACTGGGGTGATGTATACGGCGATTCTCGTCGCTGGACTCGTCGGCCATGTGGGTCGGCATAGGTAGAGCCCTCACGCGAGCGCGCATCAAGCTGGTTCTCGTCGCTGTCACATTGTCTTTTTAAACAATAAATATGGCAATAGTCCGAAAGATTTCCATCACCCTCTCGATAGTTATCTGCTTAATCGCCGCAAACGCTTGCAGCTTGATCAAGGAGCAGAGGTTCCAGCTAAATCAAGCAACAATACTGAATGCTACGAATGGGATATTACATGATGTAAAAGTACTACATCAGCCAACCAGTGCCGTTGGATCGACCCACTCTTTACTGCCTAACAGAGCATTCAATGTTGGCTTTAATAGCAGAGAGATGATGGCAGACTATAGTATTATAACTTGGTCCGATGATGCGGGCAATTCTTACAGGCAACAGATTGAACTTCCAAAGAATGTCGCTAGAGACACACGGCCAAAAAATCTTACATACACTATCTACGACGATAATACAGTCGCGATCATTTTGAACCCATCAGAATAACGCTATCAACTTACAGCAGAATCACACAGTAGTTGGATCGGCGCAAAAAATGTATCGCCCACAGTCATATACTCTGACTAAGACTAGTGCATGAAAAGTATGACAGGATATGGTCGTGGCTCTGCGGATGCCTCTAAACAAAATGTGCGAATCGAAGTCGAGATAACTTCGGTAAACCGTAAAACTCTAGATGCTCAAATATCCTGTCCTCGTGAATGGAATGGGCTCGACCAACAATGCAAGGATTGGCTCAAAGAAACTTTTCAGCGCGGTCGCGTAAACATTCAAATAAAGGCAGAGTCGACCGAGGGCGCACAGTCTGGCTTGGCTTGGAGTGCCCAAAGCATGAACGAAAGCTTGGATCGACTGCGCAGCTTCGCTGAAAGCCAGAATATCCCCTTTGCTGTCGATAGTCACGTATTACTCGATCTAGCAAAAACTCTAAAAGACAGTACTGCACTCCCTGACTGGCGCGAAATTGAAGCTCCCATCAAATCAGCATTTGATACTGCGCTCGCAGATATTGATTCCATGCGAATTAACGAGGGCAAGGCACTTGCGGAAGACTTACGACAGCGCATACAAGAGCTCGATACTATTCGTCAGCTAATAGCAAAACATGCAAAGAACACTGTCGCGACTTATCGCGATGCTCTGATGAATCGACTCAAACAACTAAAGCTCGAACTAGACATAAATGATGAACGTGTGCTCAAGGAAATAGCTATCTTCGCCGACCGCTCGGACATCAGCGAGGAACTCACACGCTTGGGTAGCCACTTCGATCAATTCAACGAATTCATTGATACTGACGAAGCGACCGGTCGGAAGATGGATTTCCTATGCCAAGAAATACACCGAGAATTCAATACTACTGGCAGTAAGTCATCACCGATCGAAATCACCCGCGCAGTGATTGAAGGTAAAAATGCCCTCGAACGTATACGTGAACAGGTGCAAAATATCGAGTAACACAGACACCCTAGACTCTACTTGCTAAGCTCAAGGTTATGACAAGCCCTAGACCTGCATAGATCAAAAAGATAGGATTCTATTTTTTTACTAGATCCAGTCTTCGCCGTGTGACTTTAAAGCTTCCGCTAGCACTTTAGCGAAAAATGGACCGCGATAGATCCAACCTGTATAGATTTGTACCATCGATGCCCCAGCATCCATTTTTTCGCCGGCAGATTCGACCGAATCAATCCCACCCACGCCGATAATCGGCAACTTGCCTTCAGTGGAACGGTGAATAAAGTCAATCACATCGTTGGAACGCTTGTGAAGATCCGTGCCGCCACTCATGCCGCCAGTTTCCGTCGTGGTAAAGCCACGTGGACGGGCAATCGTGGTATTGGTCGCAATAATGCCGTCGTATTCCAAATCAAGCAGCACCTCTACAATTTGATCGATCTCGGCGTACGTCAGGTCTGGTGCGATCTTGAGTAGCAACGGATGTGGCTGGTGCCCGAGTTTTTTGGCGTAACTACGATTCTCATCGCGCAGTGTGGTTAACAAATCACGCAGGTAGCTCTCGGACTGCAGTTCACGCAAGCCCGGTGTATTCGGACTGCTGATATTAATGGTGAAATAATCAGCTTGATCCGCCAACGTATGAAACGACGCTACATAGTCGTCCACCGCATGATCCAGCGATGTAGCCTTCGCCTTACCGATGTTCACCCCAACGGGCATTCTACGCTTGCCCTTCGGGTAGTGCTTCGAGAGGCATTGTAACATCGCCTCGGAACCCTTATTATTAAAACCCATCCGATTAATCAGGGCCTTTTGCTCGGGGTAGCGAAATAACCGCGGACGCGGATTGCCTGGCTGCCCTTGTGGCGTAACTGTACCGACCTCGGCATGACCGAAGCCCAGCGCCTCAGTGGCACGCGCGAATTCACCATCTTTATCCATCCCAGCAGCGAGACCGACACGATTTGGAAATTCTAAACCAAACAGTTTAACGGGTTTATCCTCTCGGACTTGATTGCAGGCGCGCAGCAGTCGACATAGAGTCGGCATCTGACTTAGCGCCATAAGTGCGGTGCGGCCACGATCATGCGCCTGTTCCGGCTCCATTTTAAAGAGAATTGGCCGAATAATTTTTTCGTAGATACATCCCATAGCGGTAAATCTGTTAGCCTAAATTGAGAAATGGGCAAGTTAACAAGGCATCGCCACTAAACAATGATAATCATTCGTTGGAAAATTTTCTAACAAAGCACTTTACAATTCGGTTTTGGAAGTTTTTACCCGTTGTATATTATATTATAAAATTCCTAGTCAAAGCTCGAAGCTACTTATAAAATATACTTAGGAACTACGCCTTTTAAGCATGCCCAATACATCTACAAAACTCACCTGGTGCAAAGCACGCATCGGAGAAGACATGAACTGGTGGATCAAAGAAATCAGTGATCCTATCCATTGGGAGATCGATGGCCTCGGTATCATTGACCCACGCCAGTTTCAGCACATTCTCGATTTACTGGAGCCGCTCAACGAATACGGCCTGCAAACTGATCTTGTCGCTGAAGCCTTTTACTCTTTCGGGATCGACGAAATTCAGGACGACAAGTCCGTCCTACTCAAGCGCGTGCAGGACAACATTCTCGACAGCGAAGATCCGCTTTTTGCTCTTCCCGATGTACTGGACGAAGATAAGGGTCCCTACGCCGACTTGCTCGACCACATCACCAAGCTACGCATTAAAATGCTTAACGATCTGATCGATTTCGCCCAGAATCTGACGGTCGAGGAACTCGAAGAAGAAATCCGCGAATCCCAAAATGGCGACTTTCTCGAAGGTCGAGCGACGCACTACTTTACCGAACTCACCACGATCCTAGAATACGTGCCAGAAGGATTCGAACTCGATGACGACGAAGAGACCACTCCAAAGTCCGAAGACGAAGAACTCGTAAAAGAAATTGAAGATGTGGATACAGGCACCGACACCGAAGAAAAACTCGTCGCCGACGAAACCATGAAGTGGGACGAAGAAGAGGAAGATGAGGAACAGCAGTACGAAGAACACACCACTCCACCGGAGACTGAGGGAGAAGAGCCTGCCAAATAAGTCACAGCTCATACTTTTAAAAGCCTCGGGTTTACCGAGGCTTTTTTGTGCTCTTCATCGATAACAACAAAAACGCCCTAGCGAGCGATTGTTTCTGATGCCTCATTGTAGAGGACGGTGTATAGCACGCCGAGTAGGTTTCTACGAGTCACGCGCTCTTTATCTTCGCGGGTGTTATTAATGCCCTTTGCGATCCAAGCCTCTGAACCAGCCCGCCGCACCAATTGATGCAGTACACGATAGCCATCCTTATTTGTATAGCCGACCGTCATGCCTACCTCCAGAGCGTCAAAATCAATCGGCCGAACAATGATGATGGTGTTTTTCGTTAACACTGGCTCCATTGAAGTGCCGCTGGTGCGGGCCATGTAGGCACCGCTGTCGCGAAACTTCACCATCTGCCCGAGTTTGAACGCTTCGTTATATTCCACTGGCGCAAACGTGGTATTATTCTGTGCCGTCGTATTACAACCAATGAAGCATCCGCTAGTAAATAATGCGGCAAGAAATAGGACCGGTCTCAACATGTGATTTACAATTCCAATATACAGTCTCAAGGCAAGTCGCTTCAATTGCTCTTACGCAGAGATATTAACGCAAAAAAATTGCAGACTGCCTAAATGCGAAGGATTAGTAAAAACCCGGAAAATGCTCCGTATCTATCTATTAAAGAACAACTTGCATATAAACTACGTGATATTACGTAGAGCGACTACGTTCTAATAAAAATAAAATTCCGAAACTTAAGTGCAAAGAATACACGTTTCACGCGATATCTTATTAAGCCATCAGAGGGTATTCTGTAGGCATGAAAACAACAACACTCCTCGCCCTCATCGCTCTCAGCCTTACAGCAGTCTTTTCAGCCAATGCTGCTCCTAAGTCTTCTGCTTCCTTCCAGAAAGCACTCCAAGACGCTGAAATGATTGCTTCCCTTAGCCCTGAGTGGAGTGTGCAACGTACATCTGGAGTTTCCATGGGTGACTTTTACGGCGACAACTCTCTTATCCTAGTTCAAAAAGCCGAGATCGAAGACATCCGCGTTGGTATGATGATTGTTTACCGTTCACCTGAAGGTGAGTTGATCTCACACAAGGTTGCAGAGCACAACGGTACTTCACTCAGCACCATTGGTGTTTCCAACTGGAGCATCGATCCTTTCCCAATTACAAGCGATATGATCGTTGGTACAGTATTCGGTGTCTTTCACACATCAGGTGCACCAAGCGGCGATGTTTACGCTTCCAACGGCGAGCCTCTTCCAACTGCACTCTGCAAAACATTTTAATTAACACTTTCGGATTGATCATTATTTGTTGTTTTCATCTCTCCGATAAAAGAGCCTCTTCTGCAATTTGCAGATGAGGCTTTTTCTTTTTGTACTTTATCAATCTGTTTGCCAGAACTATTGATTAATC
>DBBT01000112.1 GCA_002292345.1 Opitutia bacterium UBA977
AGTTGCTGGCGGCACCGTCGATGGTAATTTGATCGAAGAGGGCGCTGAGCCGCCGACGATCACAGAGGTCGCGTTGTGCCCAGATCGTGTTCGTAAGTTTATCGGCTTCGATATTAGTGACCAAGAAATGCAAGCCGTGCTCGAATCACTCGGGCTTGGAGTTGCTATTCACGACGCAGCTGACGGTTCCCCGCGCTGGGAAGTTTCCATTCCATCCTTCCGTCAAGACTTGCAACGTGATGTCGATCTCATCGAAGAAATCATTCGTGTCTACGGCACCGATCGTATTCCTGAGTCCGAAGTCGTCGCGCGTGGTATCAGCACCGAAGATCACCGTATTTATACAGTCAACGAATCGGTCGCCGATTACTTGACGGGTCAAAACTTCAACGAAGCATACCTCTATTCGCTGCGCGATCCCGAAGAGACTCAGTTCTTCTTTGGCGACGGCGGCTTCAAGGTGTTGGCCTTGGATAATCCCTTGCAGAGCGATCAAAGCCACATGCGCCCGTCACTGATCCCAGGGCTGTTAGATGTGCTCAAGCTCAATAAAGCTCGGGGCACTGGCGCGTCACGCTTCTTTGAGCGTGGTCACGTTTATCGCGAAGTGAAGGGCGAGATGGTCGAACTCATTTCGGTCAGCTTTGTCATCCTTGCCGATCAAGTCAGCCGCGAATGGCGTCAGCGCGAAGTCGCCGATTTCTACACCGCACGCACACTCGCAGGTAATATTCTCGATCTGGCTGGCACCGCCTCTAGCAAGCTTAACTACAATCCGATTGCGGAGTGCAAGCTTTGGCAGGGCGGTCAATCCGCCTATGCTGGCGACTTTGCCAAGATGGGCTTTGAAGCAACCGTCGGTCTGCTAAATATCGCGACCCTCAAGGAACGCTGGGATATCGATCAAGCCGTGATTGCCGGTTCGGTGCTGATGACTCCGAAGTTCTTTGAGCGCAAAGCTAAGCGCGGTCGCCACAGCGTGATCAGCAATCAACCAGCGTCATCAAAAGATCTGGCACTCATCGTCGATCAAGCAGTCCTCGCTGGTCAGGTGCAAAACGACGTCGCCAAATTCGCTAAAAAAGCCACCCAAGGTTTCAACTGCGAAAGCGTTCGCGTGTTTGATGTCTACCAAGGCGAAGGTCTCCCTGAAGGTAAGAAGAGCCTCGCAGTGAGCATGAGTTTCCGTGCCGCCGACCGCACCCTTAAGGATAAGGAAGTGAACACCGCCTTCGAAAGTATTCAAAAACTTATTGCAGAGCAGACCGACTATCAGATTCGCAAGTAAGCATACTGTTGAATTGACCTCTGTATGCTCAAAACGCCGATCAAATGACTGACAGCGAAGACGCGTATACGATGCCATCCGTTTTAAAACGGATGGGTATTGAGGTTCCCGAAATCGTTGAGCTATTTGACTGTTTAGAGGACACGCCTCTGTGGATTAAAGACAAGGTTGGTGCCTACCAATGGGTGAACAGCTCCTTTCTTATCAATTTCGGCTTTAAGAATCGGCAAGAAATTATCGGCCATAACGATTATGATCTCTGTGGTGAAGCCCTCGGCAACCAATACAGAATCGATGACGAAAGAGTTCTTCGGGGCGAACGTATTTTTTCGAGACTGGAAATGGTCGGGCGCTTTGATCACACCGCGCGCTGGTGTTTGACTTCCAAAATCCCACTACATGACGAATCTGGGCAGATTGTGGGCAACGCGGGAATTACTCGACCTAAAACCGATGAAGCCATCAGTCGTAACTCGGACTCACAACTCGGAGAGGCGGTACGATTCATCAGCAAAAATTTCAAAAATTCTATAACGAGTAAAGATCTCGCGGATGCCTGCAATCTATCAGTGCGGGCACTAGAGCGGAAATTTCGAGCGGTTTATGTGTGCACGCCGCACGACTATATCAGACGGATTCGCGTTCGAATGAGCTGCACCGCATTAGTGTATTCTGAATTTTCGATTGCTGAAGTCGCTAGCGAGTATGGATTCTCCGACCAAAGTCATTTTGCCAAAGAGTTTCGGCGAATTATGGCCGAAACGCCTCGTCAATACCGGACTCGTTTTCAGGTTTAGCTCCCGCCTGTCGGCCGAAATTCACCGCGTGGAGCGGCCGGCAGCAATGCCTCATCGCGCAGCGCACAAACGAGAACGTTGGAATACTGAATCGTCGCTTGCGCGCTTGCGGATCTAAATGACGTTCCTAGACTAAAATATGCCGCTCTGTTTCTAGTCTATATTGCCAGATTCGGTTAAGATGTATATCGAATCAGCATTGCATCAAGTATGTGATGTTACCCCTTTCACCCCCAAAAAATCAAAAATGGCTATCACTACCATCACCGATCTCACGCAGGCCAAGAGTCACCTGAAGTCAATCGTCGCAGCCGAGCTTGCGCGCACAGGAGGCCTTCTTCGTCTGGCGCCGACATGGGTCCCAAGATCGTTTCTTCAGCCAGGTCTCCGTATCAAGCTCCATCCGGATGACACCTACGCCTACGGTCTCAACCGAGGTGGGATTGACGAGCGCTGGTTTGCTTCCACAACTGTCACCGCCAACGAAGGCAGAGCAGATGACGAAGGCCTCAGCTATTGTGTAGTCGGTCACGAGAAGTTTACTTTGAAAGACGCTGTCGACGAATGCGGCGCTTCCTTAGTCGGTGCAGCCATCTGGGATAAATACGCCAAGTGGCCGGTTTATTCGAAGTTCTTCGATAATATGGGGCCGATTCCTCACCACATGCACCAAAACGCCGAGCAGGCCGCTCTGGTCGCTCAGGAGGGCAAGCCAGAGTCCTACTACTTTCCTCCTCAGCATAACAATGTCGGCAACAATTTTCCTTACACTTTCATGGGGCTTGAGCCAGGCACGACTAAGGACCAAGTGCGTGATTGCATTAAAAACTGGAACAAGGGCGACAATGGCATCTTGGATCTTTCCAAAGCGTATCGCCTCAAGCCCGGCACTGGCTGGTTGATCGATCCCTGTATCCTACACGCACCTGGCAGCCTCTGCACTTACGAACCACAGTGGGGGAGTGACGTTTTCGGGATGTATCAAAACCTGGTGGAAGGGCGCGAAGTGCCGTGGAGCCTACTGGTCAAAGACATGCCTGAGGAGAAGCATCAGGACATCGACTTTATCGTCGATCAACTCGATTGGGACAAGAACGTGGATCCGAACTTTAAGGACAACCACTACCTGGAGCCCGTCCCTGTGGCGGATACACGCAGCGAAGGCTATGTCGATCGCTGGATCGTCTATGGCAAGGTCGACGCCTTTCAATACTTTACGGCCAAGGAAGTTACGATCGATCCCGGTTGCCGAGCAGTCATCAAAGACTCCGGCGCCTACGGCCTCATCTGCGTTCAAGGGTGTGGTACTATCAACGGTGAGCCGCTGGTCAGTCCGAAGATGATTCGCTTCCACGAACTGACTGAAGATGAATATTTCTGCACCGAAGATGGTGCTAAGGCCGGCGTAACGTTCGAAAATACCAGTGGCACTGAACCACTCGTTTGCTTACGTTACTTTGGTCCTGAAGTAAACCCAAGTGCCCCCGTCATGGGAGCCTACCGCAATAATTCTTTCTAGGCGGACCGTAAAACTCATAGTATTATGTCTGACAATAATTTCCCAGAGCTGCACAACGCCATGTGGCCCGGCCTCGTCGGCAAAGGCGCACCTGATTCAGAACCTGTGATTGAGCTGGATGCGATGCTGGACTACACCGCAAAGGCCGACGTCGATGGAGTCAAATTTGACGGAGTCGATCTGTTCCTCTATAGCCCACACGTTGATATCGATTCGGATGACGACGCGATCAAAGCGCTCGCTGATAAGGTCGCGGCTAAAA
>DBBT01000011.1 GCA_002292345.1 Opitutia bacterium UBA977
GTTGAAGATAGCGCAGGCTACCATGAGTTGGACGATTTTGAACATCATATTGAGAAGTTATCTGGAAATGGGAGGAAATCAACTTCAGATCTTCAACGGTATCCTCTTGAAGGTCGCAGCGGTTACAATCGAACCTGAAGAGCCCGGCGGTGGGGCAATCGCCAGAGCCGCAAGCGGCGGGATTATGGGCCAATGCTCGGCAGTGATCGAGGCAGCCCGCGGGGCATTGGCAGACGCACTTGCAGGTGGTGCAGTGAGCTCCAAAGCTAAATAGCGGTACCCACAGTCGCCGGGCATGGAATCGATGAGGACGATGCCTTACTTAATCTGCTTCCAATAAGCGTCAAACGCAGACCAACTCCCAGGATAGTCCTCCAGTTGATACAGTATTTCAGCACGCCAATAATACACATAGGCCGGAGGCTCCGACAGCTGAAGTAAGGCATCAATCACACGTAATGCTTCTCGATATTCAGCGCGCTCAAGATAATACCTGATCAGTGCAATGCCCTTTGAAAAGTCATTCGTAGACAGGAAAAACACGCGCTTTAGACTATCAATCTGACCTTGCCCCATTGCCACCTCTGGAATTCCAGGAACCGCCATTCCTTCACGAATCATATCAACTGCCTCCTCGAGCCGGGTCTGTTTAAAGCGAAGCTGCGCAAACATAAACCAAGGTGAATCCAAGGTATCTCCAAACGCCTGCAAATATGCTTCGACATCATCAATTTCTCCGAACCCGATCCAATGTTTCACAATCGCCGTTCGCTGCTGGATTGTAAATTTCCCCAATGAAGGATCTGAAAGCAGTTCTTGCTCGAGTTCGCGACTCAATGCTTCGCCACGTAAATACAAAATTAATCGAGCGCGAAAATCAGGATAAGCCTGCGACAGCTCAATCAATCCCGCCATTAAAGCATCATTTCGATATGCCTTTCGCAATATTGCTTCAATCAATCGACTCCTAGACCCAACAGTACGATTCAAGGCGTCCCGCCATGCAGAAACTGTGCGCTTCACATCGTAAGGCAACCAGACTAGGCCCTCCTCATAAGCAATCATTTCGAGATTAGGCTCAACAAACCGCGCGCGTCGAAAATCTTGCTCCACTTCAAAACGATCGCCACCGCGCGACAGCGCGATTTGTGCACGTTGAAAATACCCGCGCCACTGCATCGGTTGCAACGCGATCACCGCATCCACCGCCTGGCTAGCTCGATCCAAATCGTGAAGAGAACGGCTTTCAACCGCTCGTGATTCCTCAATATCCAGCGCCATGGTCGAATGTGTCGGTAAATAAAATAGCCCGCCAATTATCCAAAGAACTCCAATAAACAACAATCCCGCACCCAAGCACCGCCAGATCACAGGTTTAAATGTGGGGCGATTTTTCAACGGATTAGGCAGCGCCAACGCGGCAAAAATAATCGCGAAATAAGCAGTCCCAGGTCGGTGTCCCGACACATCAAATAAGCCATGCACCAGAAACATAATCACACCGATCAACGCGATCGTTCGATACGCGCCACTGCGTCCGTTCATAGATGCACGACATTTCCTGAAATATGAAACAATCAAAATCGCCAAAAATAAAATTACAACCAAGCCGCCTTCAGTCGCCAACCAAGTCAAGTCACTCTCTGGGTGCACCACATTGTGTTCAGTTCGTGAAAGATTTCGATACTGAGGGAATATTGTCGAAAAATTCCCAAGTCCCACTCCAGTCAACGGGGCATCTTGAATCATCTTCAAAGTATCCCTAAACATTAATACTCGGAAATCGCTCCCCCAATTCGCAGATGAAGAGATTAATTCAGTTGTACGAGTCACTGCCGTATCATGGCTAGTGATGAAGAAGCTAAAAAACAGCAGTACTATCGGGAGCCCTATTTTTAAAAAATGCGATGCAGCAGTACGCCGCAGAATAAAGATAAGCCACAGAAAGATACCACCAAAATACAACATTACTCCCGCCCGAGAGAGCCCAGATATTAATGCGAGCAAGGATAGTAATGAGGCGACTAAGCCGACAACATGAGACAACTTTTTCCCCCTCAACCCTTCCATAGAATAGCCAAATGCAAGCACTCCGCCAATCGCAATAAAATCCACAGTCTGGTTACGATTCGGGAAAAAGCTAAACGCAGTTGAATCCTTCGCTCCAGGGTAACGCCAACCATACAAATTTCCCAAAATAACAATAGTGGCAAACAGCGAAATCGCACAAGAGACCGCGAAATAAATCTTTCTGCGCCCTTCAACATTCACCTTCCAATTCCCCGCAGCATATAACCAACTAAAGCCGGCAATCGCCAACAAGAATGCCTCAAAACTCATCCATGGCTGCACCGTTAAAACCGAAGGTAATTCAATCCCAAAGACATCAATCGCTGTCGTTCGCCATGCGGGCCCCTGCCAATAAGTCAACGGCACAAAAGCAACCAGCATTACACCCAGCATTCCAGCAATACCAACATCGATCCACTTACCGAGACTTCGCTGCGGGGGTTGAAGCAACAAGGCCACTCCAGGAAGAACCAATGCAAAACCCAAGGCACAAACATGATGCCCACCGCCGAGTAGGATCAAAATGCAAACACCCATCAAAGCCCAGAGATAGGCAGCACATTCGGGCGGTCGCTGAATCGCCATCTCTCCCATCGTAATTGGGACCCTCGAAGCATGCACCGGGGCAAAAGACGACGTCGCCTTTATCGATGACGACTTGCGACGCTTACCACTCGAACTGCGAGAACTGCGATGCTTCTTGCGGCGGCGATGCTTTCTAGGTTCAGAATCCATCCTTGAGGCGTCTATAAGAGAAATGTGCGACCAGTACTAGCTACTAGGCAGTGGTTTGCTGAGAGAGGGATTGCTCACTATTCTTAGGGTCGGTGTAATATTCCGAATACTTATAATAATAGTAACCAGGTTGAGTCGTGTCCACGAAGTTAAGAATTAATCCGGAGATTTCGATATTACGCTCACGTAGGCGAGCCATTGCTGGCTTAATCTGACGAACCTGGGTATGCGCACAACGTATTGTAAATAACACTGCATCCACCTTAGCAGCAAAACCAGACGTATCATCTGTGGCAAGAATCGGTGCTGTATCAAAAATAACAAAGTCATACCGTTCTCTCGCTTCACTGATGAATTGATCCATATACTCACTCATCAATAATTCGGCGGGATGATCTGGATAGCCGCCAATCGAAACAAAATCCAGATGCTTATAACTAGTCGACTGCACAGCATTGTCGAGCGTCAGGTTGCCATCTAAAATATCTGAGAATCCGTTTTCTCGATTTAACTGCATCAAGTGGTGCAAACGCCCGCGACGTAGATCCGCATCAACTAGCAAAACTTTCGAATGCGCAAATGACAACGCAACCGCCAGATTCGCTGATACAGTCGACTTTCCTTCCGATGGGATCGCGCTAGTCACAGCAAATACGCTAGGCTTCTCATGCTCATCCCCCATGAAGAAAACAGACGTCCTCAGATTTCGACATGCTTCAGCGAACACATAACGATCATCATTCTTACGCAGAAGCACGGAATTCTCATCTCCGTCATTGCTGGCCTCAAACGGAATCGCACCAATCAAAGGATCCTTAAATTGGGCACTTAACTCACTTGCAGTTAGAATTCGACTATCCATTGCGGCCAAAACGAAAAGTACACCAGCCGCCAAAATCAGCCCAAACAATCCGCCCATCGCAAATCGCCGAACCAATCCAACTCCAGCCGGAATCGGCTTACGCGCATTCACCAAAATCGAGACGGACTCTTGCTGTAAATTCTGATTCGTATCAATTGCCTGCAGTGAATCTTGACTGTTCACGCTTGCAGCCTTTGACCGTTCTAAACGTGACTGCAATCGCTCAAATTCTGCAATTAAGCGCCCGTTATCCAGAGCACTCTCCTCCCAAATTGCGATCTCTAAGCTCAAATTTGCTGCCGTATTGTTAAGCACTGATTGTCGCTCACGAATGCGCGTCAAGGTCTGCTCTCGTTGAATTTCTAACTGATTCTCCGTGCGTTCGATCTGATTCTTCAGGCCAATTATTTTTGGATGCTTCGGTTGTAGATAGATCGAAAATTCATCTAACTGGCCATGCAACACCTGTAATTGTTTTTTGCTATATTGGTATGATTGATCATCCCCATCAGAACCACCACTAGCAGCGATAGAAGTATCCTCCGCACCTTGCCATTGATCCAGTAATAAGCTCATTTTCGCAGCATCCACATTCAAAATTGAAGTTAAAACACGATTCTCTGTATTTAACTCGGCGAGCTCACGTTTCAATTCAGCCAGGTACGTGCTTGCCGCAGCACCTTGCTCTTGAATGAATACAATATTGTTACGCTGCTGAAACTCAACAATTGCGTCTTCCCCCGCATCCACTTCTGCTTCCAACACTTTCAATTGAGCAACAATCGCATCATAGGTTCGCGCCGAAGTCTTGGAGCGCATCTCTACTCGCCGATTAATATACTCCTCCATGACTGCATCTAAATAAGCTTGAGTATATTCAGCATGAGGCGTGTATGCGGTCAGTACAAAAATCGAAGTGTCGCGTTTCACGTCCGCCTCGATAAGCAACGCACGCAATCCGTCGTTCTGATATGCCTCGGTGACCATCAATGCATCGTGCAAATCAGAATTCAACAAACGGATACGTTCGACTGCACGCGCCTGTACTTGATCGCTGAGCATTAACTCTATTTGTGTGCCGATAAAATTATCACGCTCCTCCGCATACATATCATTCTCAGGCAATGCAATGCGTCCACTAACAATCATCTGGGCAGTCGATTTGTAAAAGGGATCTGCAACGAAACTTTCGACAGCCTTATAAGTGACCCCAAGAGCAATCGCTAAAGGAATGATCCACCAATATCGGCGCAGAACGATCTTCGCCCGATAAACGATCTGCTGAAAAAGCTCCGTGTAATCGACCGTCTTTGTATTCTGCTCATCCTGAAATAAATCGTCCATGTATTCGAAATCTTGAAATCATCTTGGCAGACAATACGCGCTTAGCAATTAGCCAGTAAAGCTGATCATCTTCTCTTCCACAATCACCATATCACCTGGCTGAACTACTGGATCATCATCGCGATTGCCACCATCGAGTATTTTACCCACATTTATCAGTGATTCGATTTTCTCGCCTTTGCCATCTTTCGAAACGAGGCGAACTTTCGTTTTTTTGGCGAATCGGGTAAACCCATCCGCCATCAAGATTACTTGGCTGAGCGTAAATTGACTGCCCCGAATCGAATACAGGCCTGGAGAATTTACCGCACCAAGCACGTACACTTGACTACCGGCGTGATCCGCTCGCGCAACAATAACGACATCCCCCGAAATCAAAATAGGGTCATCAGAGAGATCACCACTAGAAAGCATCGCACCGAGATCCACTTCGACTCGTGGTTGCTCTTGCCCTGCAGATACGACACTCACCTTCGACTCATCCGCATCCAGCGTAAATCCACCACCGGCTAGAATCGCCTGACTCAGTGTTAGTGGCGAATCGGCCGGAATCAGTTGTTCCCCTTGCCGCTTCACCTCACCAATCACTTTAACGCGCCCACGGTTCCGGTCCACTTCTCGTTGCGTGATTAATACAGTCGCTCGGTGAAAGAAATCGACCTCCAACTGCTGTTTAATTTCGTAGGCTAAGCTCTTACTGGTCTTACCTTCAGCTGGAAAAGAACCAAGCAACGGCACCAGCAGTTCACCATTACCGTTCACTGCCAATAGCAACTCTTCTTCCTGCTCTTCGAGCACTTGATAAACCAATCGATCGCCGACTTGCAGCTCCCAGTCGTCATCAAGCAAGCCCATTTGAGTCGGCCCGGCCTCGACGGCAGCAGCAGACTCCACAACCTGCACGGATTGGCCCTGCCCAATAAACGGCAAAATAATCGCACAAACGAAGGCCAGCTTGGTACTCAATTTACACATACTCCTATCGAACTTGCTAGAAGTCATACTTAAAGAAAATACGGAGCTGGTTTTGCTCATAACTTTGGAACTCTGCGTCCGAACTCTTATCAATATAACGATAAGCAATTTCCGCAGTTAATCGCGGCCCCAGCACCAACTCAGTCGAAAGACCATAGATCCATCGATCGAAATCGTCATTAATCAATCCTCCGGAACTATCACTCTCCTCGTAACCGACCGTGCCATCTAAGCGGACGCGAGCAGTGACATTATACGAAGCGGTATAGCGGATCCCATCGATCTCATTATAATTAGAAGTGCTTCCCCCACTAATCGCACGATACGATTCGAGTTGGTGATTGAATACTTCATTCGCAGTATGACGAAGGCGAACATTCCAAGTTAAATCATCTGGTTGCTCTTCGTTACCATAAACAGTACCATCAGTCAGTCCTCCAGTATCATAATCTAGAGAATTCCATGCCACACCGGCATACAGGCTAATCAATTCGGTCACGCTCCAATCAAAGTAAGGCCCAGTCGAAAACTTAGAGCCATCATTATTAATATCCTGATCGTAATCAATCGTCGTATAAGAAGTACCAATGCCCACTGTGAAGTTTGCAGCCAAATCGCGCTCGACATTCAACGCAGCCTTATACTCTTTACGATCAATATACTCAAACTCTTGGTCAGGGCTCCACTCATCTGTACGACTCAATTGCGCCGCAAAAACTGTCTCGTCAATAAACCACTCTGACTGAACACCTAAGACGTTTTTATAACGAGTAAATGCGACAGGATCTTGATCGGTCACATTCCCTTGGTTATCCACCGCCACAGAATCCGCTGAATCGAATGAATACTGAATCCGATCATATACCCGAAAGACCATATCGCCAACTAGCACACGATAAGACAGTTCCGTGTCCGGCGACAGCGCGATTTGATTGGAGACTTCATTCAACTCATCGTTGTCAATGTACTGCCAATATTCTGCACCGATATTCAGATCAAGGTCATTGTCCTCATTGATTGCCCATTTTAAACCGAATGAAACCCCAGGCTTTAAAATCACATCTTCAATTGGATCATTCTGCGAAGTGTTCACATTATCGTTAAATTCGATACCGAATTTGCCAACTATATCAATCAAAACTGGCCCAAGCCGTAGATTGTAATCTTCGCGTTCGACACGTTTATCCAATAAAAACGGCGCAAAATCTGGTGTGCCATTAATTTGTGCGGACA
>DBBT01000092.1:0-10752 GCA_002292345.1 Opitutia bacterium UBA977
TGGTGCGGGTAGACGGAATCGAACCGACGACCTCTGCGTGGAAGGCAGATGTTTTACCTCTAAACTATACCCGCGTCATCGAAGGGCGTAAGATGCCCCTCAGCCCGCCATTGGGTCAAGACAGGAATTCAGAGAAAACGGCGTTTTTTACGCCCCATCGCCCATTCCTCAAGCTACTGCCTCAACTGACGTGCGGGCATCGGGACAATGCCCCCCATTTTAAAGCTTCATTGCGCTCCCATATCTCCAACCTTAGGCCTCAGGCCTCAGGTCTCAAAACCCCTCTTCTTCGGGAAACGGGATCGGTGCATTGATATTTTTTTCTTCGATAAAATCCTGCAGGATTAATGCGGCTGCCCGGGAATCAATCTCCCCGCTGCGGCGATCAAGTTTCTTCTTTTGCTGCTTCAGTCCCTGTTCGACCGAGTGGCTCGATAGGCGCTCGTCGATTCGATGGACGGGCAAGCCAAAGCGCTTTTCGATCTCGAGGATAAACACATCGACCTCCTTTGCTTTGAAACCGACCGAACCATCCATATTCAATGGATAGCCGCAAATAATCTGATGAATACGACGCGTCTTAATTAGCTCCTCAATATGCTGGAGCCGCGCTCTTTTCGTCGCGGCCGTCGCAGCTGGCAATGGCACGGCGATGCCGACCTCGTCCGCATGCGCGAGCCCGATCCGTTTCTCGCCCCAATCTATGCCTAGATAATTCATTGAATTATCGGGAGACCTGATACTGGAGACCTGAGGGCTGAGAAAAGATTAAGAAAAACATATTCTGTATAGGTTATTTTACATCAAATCCTTCAGTGCCTCTTTCGCGCCAATCGCTTGGACTAAGGCTTTGATCTCTTGCGCTCTATCCTTGTGGCACACGAGTGTGGCATCGCTAGTTTTTACCACAATCAGATCTTTGACTCCGAAGAGCGCCACGAGGTGATCATCGTCTCTGGAAAAAACAATATTGTTACTGGAGTCTTGAATGTGAGCGCTGCCGCGCACCACATTGCCCGCCTCGTCTGCTGAATAGTGGCGCTCGACGGCAGGCCATTCGCCAACGTCGTCCCAATCAAAGCCGGACTCCACCATCACCACGTTTTCGGCTTTCTCGATGATCGCATAGTCCACGGAGATCTTCTCTAAACTCGGATAGTGCGCCTGTAATAATGGGTCGATCGCAGTACCTTCCACCAGACCAGTGTTGATTGCTTGTAAAGCGCTCCAGAGCGACGGCGTGCTCTTTGCCAGCTCGGCAGTGATGGACGCGACGGACCATACAAACATACCAGCATTCCAAAAGTAGTCACCCGAATCGAGATAGCTCTGCGCGGTCGCCAGGTCAGGTTTCTCAACGAAGCGTTTCACATTAAACACCGCGCGTCCGGCAAACTCACCGAGCGCATCCGCCTGCTGAATGTAGCCATAGCCCGTCGCAGGAAATGCGGCGGTAATGCCGACAGTTGCCAACACGGGGTTGGCCTCGGCAGCGGCAAACGCACTTTCTAAAGTAGAACGTAAACCCTCGGCATCGTGAATCACGGCATCGGCTGGCAGCATCGCAAACGATGCATTTGGATTTTCACGCGCCACCAAAATCGTCGCGAGGCCAACCGCGGCGGCGGTATCACGACCGACAGGTTCGCCGATCACTTTGGCGGGATCGAGTTCGGGGCACACTTCGAGCACCGCAGCGCGTTGCTCCACATTGGTGATCACAAAGGTATTCTTGGCTGCAACGAGTCCGTCCAAGCGGTCGATGGTCTGCGCCAGCATCGCCTTGTCGCCGACAATCGGCAGCAACTGCTTGGGACGAGCCAAGCGGCTTTCGGGCCAAAAACGTTCACCGCGGCCACCAGCCATAATTACTACATATCTATCTGCCATGACGCTAAGCTTGCGCGCTGCGTGCATTTGGCAAGACCAGAACCCACTTACACATACTCCCAAAGTGTTGCAAAGACGCATAATTTACAACGCACTACCCAGATGACACTTTCTGCTGCCGACAAAGAATCTCTGCGCCAATCCCTATGTGCGCTGCAGCGGGCAACACTGGAAGCCATTCTCAATGAACGTGCGAACCGCACCACCGACCAGCTCGCAGCAATCACCGAAGAGACAGCGGCGGATGTAATCTACGCAATTGATAGCATTGCAGATCAAGCGATTTTTAATTGGTTTGAGAACAACTGGCCTGCCGAGTGGCCGGTGCAAATCATCATGGAAGGACTGGAAGATGCGCACACGCTTTGCTTCCCGCTGGGCACCAAAATCGAAGACACTACACTCAAGTGCATCATTGATCCGATCGATGGCACGCGCGGCATCATGTATGACAAGCGCGCGGCATGGATACTGGCTGGTATTGCGCCACAACGCGGTAAGGACAATACACTGGCCGACATTGAAGTGAGCGTGATGACCGAAATTCCCACCACCCGTCAATGGCGCGCAGACCAACTCAGTGCGACACGCGGCGGCGGCATGCACGCCTCAGCCTTAGACATCCGCAACCAATTCAAACAGTCGCCTGTCGAGCTTCAACCAAGCCAAGCCAGCGACGTGCGCCACGCCTTCGGTACCATCTGCCGCTTTTTCCCGGCGGGCAGCACCCTACTCTCTCAAATCGAAGAACTCCTCTGGGACAAACTCTACGGTGAATCGAGCGACGGCACGCCACTGGTATTTAACGATCAGTATATCTCTACCGGCGGACAATTCTACGAAATCTTAAGTGGGCACGACCGCTTCGTGGCTGATATCCGCCCGCTGGTTTTTCGCGTCTTGGACATCGAAGAAAATCTCAGCGCGCACCCATACGATGTCTGCTGTGCATTGATCCTAGAAGAGGCTGGATGCATCGTCGAGCACCCCGACGGCAGCCCACTGAATTGCCAACTTGATACGACCAGTGCGGTGAATTGGGTGGCATACGCAAACCCAGAGTTGGCTGATCATATTCGACCAGTACTGCAGTCAGTGCTAGGGCGGTTGGTTGGGTAGATAAATGGAGGGTTACGAGCAGTGCGAAAAAAGTCCACTGCTTCCCCATTTTCATACGCAAGGCTGGAAGTGACCGAGCGTTTCCCTTGAAAGCAACAGACCCTCTGAAATGATATTACACAGCGCAGAGCACCATGGCTACATCTGTCAGCAGCAGCGCAAGGCGCTGCCTCTCCACCCACAAAAAAACCTTCGCTCAAAGAACGAAAGGCTTTTAGAAATGTTATAAAACGAAGACGTCTTAAGCGCCGATCTGATAGCGGACGAAACGCTTAACCACCATGTTCTCTCCCATCTTGGAGATCATAGCTGTCAACAATTCCTGAACGGTCTGATCGGGGTTCTTCACGAATGCTTGCTCTAGCAAGCAAGATTCAGCGAGGAACCTGTTAAGCTTACCTTCAACGATCTTAGAAATCGCGGCTTCCGGCTTACCTACAGCCGACGCTTCGACGACTTTACGTTCAGCGTCGATAATCGATGGATCAATGTCATCACGAGAGATACAGGCTGGGTCTACAGCCGCGATGTGCATTGCAATATCACGAGCGAGAGCCTTGAAATCATCGTTTTTCGCGACGAAATCACTTTCGCAGTTTAGTTCGACCATTACACCGACCTTACCACCGAGATGGATGTAAGTCTCGATAATCCCTTCGGATGCATCACGTCCAGCTTTCTTTGCTGCGGTCGCTTCACCCTTCTTGCGGAGGAGAGCGGCTGCCTCTTCGAAGTTGCCGTCAGTTTCAACCAACGCCTTCTTACAATTCATTAGTCCGCCTCCTGTGCTTTCGCGCAGTTCGCCAACCATCTTTGCTGTAATTTGAACACTCATGTTTCTATATTTTAATAATGTGAAAATTTGAAAAGCACTCTGAAACTGATTACTCAGCAGCAGGTTTTGCTTCGTCTTCGCCATAACCTTCAGGAAGAGTCACGTCGACGTCTTCTTGCTGCTCGAAAGTTTGCTCACGAACCAAAGGAGCGCTCTTTTGCACCTTCTTAGCTTCACGATGAGCGAGGCCGTTTTGAGCTGCTTCGAGAATGGTCTCTACGATGATACGAATGGACTTAACAGCGTCATCATTACCCGGGATTGGGTAGTCGAGGATTGTTGGGTCAGAATTTGTATCAACAAGACCGATCACAGGAATGCCGAGGCGACGTGCTTCTGCAACTGCGATTTCTTCATTCTTAGTGTCGACAATGAAGAGTGCGGCTGGAAGCTCGCTGACGTTGAGCATACCTTCGAAATTACGATTCATGCGGCTCATTTGGCGGCGAATCGCGGCCTCTTCTTTACCTGGAAGTTTTTCGAGATCGCCGTCTGTATCCATCTGCAGGAACTTGCGATATTTACCGAGCGAAGTCTTAATGGTTGCGAAATTGGTGAGGCCTCCACCCATCCAGCGATTGACGCAGAAAGGCATTTGGCAAGCAGTTGCCGCTTCACGCATGATTTCCTGCGCTTGCTTCTTAGTGCCGATAAAGAGGATTTCTTTGCCGGAAGCAACGGTCTCTTCGATGAAAGCATATGCCTTTTCAAGCAGTGCGTGAGTCTGCTCCAAATCGATAATGGAGATGCCGTTGCGGTTATCGAAAACGTATGGCTTGGACTTGGGATTCCAGCGGCGAAGCTGGTGCCCGAAGTGAACGCCTGCGTCGAGAAGGTCTTTTGGTGTTACATCCATGATATTTGTTTAAAGCCCGAGGATAAATCCTGGGGAGAAATGATGGTTTCTTGTGTGATTATTGATTGGTTAATTTTGCATAGAATGAAGCCAAAGACCTCACTTTCCTCTAATCCACTGAATTAGAAAGCGGAGAGAAAAACGAGCCTACCAGTGCAAAGCAAGCGTAAAGCTGGCAGTTTTAGTTAAAAACAACCCGCCAATACGAACCAGTGGAGGCTATCCAAAAAAGGGCGGCATTAACAAAGCCGCCCTTGAATCCATTCGCCTGATGCATCAATTCACCTAAAATACATAAGTCATTAACAATCAATTGCTTGATTAAAGATAACTACTTTAACAAAGTTATAATAATGACTCAATCCTCGCCCAAAAGTGCCCACTGCACTGAATCTGTCACGCTAGGGAAAGTGGCACGCAGGTTAAGCCAAGATACCACCGATATAATCACGGGATGCCAGCACTTCTTCAGTTGTCAATCGCGGGCTGAGTTCTAGTACCAGCGTATGCTCTGGGCGGACAAACTCGGCAATCATCTTAAAATCAATCGTGCCCGTGCCCGGCACTTGATGGTCGCGTCCACCATCTGACACATCATGTAAATGGAACCCCGTCAACCGATCCGCCATCGCAGTCAAATGTTCACGATGATCGAGTAGTCCAAGCTGGTGCTTGATCTGGGCATGGCCGGTATCATGCCAATAGCCGACATGCTCTGGCTCAGTCAGTTCTTTAAGGAAATCGGCATACTCCGAGTCGATCGGCATCTCTTCCATGCCTTCGCGATTTTCTAGGCACAATTTTAAATCACGCTCCTTCGCCCAAGGAATCGCACGCTCATAACTTTGTATAATACGTGGCATTGAGCCCTTCGACGCTTTTCGAATACGCTTCATCGCACGATCACGACGTGCCTCGAACGCTTTATTTCCCAACAAATCACAGGCCTTAACATCCGCTGCTTCGATCCACTTATCAATCTTCTGCTCTGGTGACTCGAAGAAATACCAAGTGCGGCCTGAGTGCATCACAATCTGATTTGCCCCCACCCTAACCGCAAAATCGAGTGTCTGCTTTGTGTATTGATCCCATAACCGCATCTCCCGCTTATCAGCAGTCGATGGCTCATAGAGATTCGGCGCTGCGTGCTGAACGCTATTCGGTAATGGACAAAAATTATGCACCGAAGATATCTTAATCAGTCCCTCTTCAACCGCTTGAAGAATACCTGGCACCAAGGAGATTCGGATGCCATGACTCAATTCAATTTGCTTAAACCCTAGCCCCACCATCTCTTCGATCATTTCATAGCCATCTGTATGCCGTGCCGAACACCAGCAGGTGGATAAAGATAGACGGTCGAAAATATCACTCATGGCAATAATAGGGCAGGAAAAAGTCCCGACACGCTATGCGCGGGACCGGGACTTAATCAAGAACAAGCGCCTGTAGCACCCGTACAAATAAACTTACATGTTCGAGTAACGAACGCGAAGCATATTATTAAAATCTAGTTCCTTACGTTTACGACGCTTCACCTGAGCAGGCTTTACGAAATAACGATTCGCACGGATCGTGTGAATCGTACCCTCGCGGTCGAGGCGTTTCTTGAGGCGGCGGAGCGCACGTTCAATGGGCTCGCCCTTACGGACTTTTACTTCGATTGACATAAAAAATAAATTCGGTTTCTGGGAAAAGAGGCAGAAACATGCGCCTGAGATTGGGTGCGTCAACCCTAATTTTCGATTTCGCCAGCCAATTCCTGTTCTGATATAGGTGCGGCTACCACTGGTGGGCGCGAAGAGAGAGTCAGCGACACGACATTCTCGATATGGCGCGTATGCGGAAATAAATCGAAAGGCTGAATCAGAGTGATGTCGTAGCCTGCCTCTACGAACTCCTTTAAATCACGTGCCTGTGTCGCAGGATCGCAGGACACATAGACGATCCGCTGCGGGCGAAACTGCATCAATTGCTGACGGAAGCTCGCATCGCAACCCTTACGCGGCGGATCGATCACCACTGCAGTCTGTTCAGCAGGGAACTTCAGACCATTAAAGATCGCCTCAGCCTTACCGATCACGAAGCGCACATTTTTAATGTTACTAATCGTCGCATTCGCCTGTGCCCAACGCACTGCGGGCTCGCTGATTTCAACGCCGGCGGACAATTCAAACGATTTCGATGTCGAAAGCGTAAACAAGCCGACGCCGCAATACGCATCCACTAAGTAGCGCGCTCCATGCAGCGATGCCTCACGCGCCACGTGCTCGACCAGTTCAGGCAGGATAAAGGGATTATTTTGGAAAAACTCTCCAGCCTTGAACTGGAATGTATGATTCCCGATACGCTCGGAGACGATCTCTTGCGGATCAGTCACCACACCTTCGAGCACATCGCGCATAAGTATCGTGCCACCACGCTGTCGACGCTTCTTACCACCAGAGAGGCGTGCCTCTTCGCGTGCTGCCGGCAATGCGGCGTTGATTGCCTCGGTCGCTATCGGGCATTGCTCGACATCGAGAATCTGATTACGGCGACCGTATTGCAAAAATCCAATCGGCTGGGTACCATCTTTCGCTGGACGCTCATAATGCGGCGTGATCTTAGAACGATAATTATATTGCTTCGGCGAACCGTGCGACAACTGCACCGGATGGTTGATCGCTCCGAGCTTTTGCATCAACTCTTCAACATGCTGAGCCTTCTCCTTTAACTGACGCGCATAGGTCATATGCTGATACTGGCAACCACCACATTTTTGATACAGCAGGCAACGTGGCTCGACACGATCTGGCGACGCTTCAAGCACTTCAAGCAGATCAGCATCCGAATAATTTTGAAAGTTACGATAGATGCGCGCCTTCACTCGCTCACCAGGAATCACAAATGGCACCATCACCACCCAGCCATCAACGCGAGCGACGCCCATCCCTAGATTCGTCAAACTCTCAACGGTCACATCGACCTCTTGATGATACTCAAAAGGCTCTGGCACAAAATTTTTCGGTGGTTGCATCCCAATGCCCTCAACAATGCAACCGCATCCTGCAACCTTAAAAATCCATAACAAGCTTCCCATCGAACAACTTTCTGCCCTTATTAAGTTTCATAATATGGAAGACGCCTACATTCAGAGCCGCCAAAACGATCAAGTCAAAAATCTCGTCAAGCTTCGCGAACGCAAGCACCGCGACCGCCAAGAGCGCTTCCTGGTCGAAGGCCTGCGCGAACTCGGTCACGCCATCGGCTCTGGCTATGAAGTCGAAACCATTTACTACTGTCCAGAATACTTCCCTTCTGCTCAGCACGAAACCTTTATTGCCAATACCCTAGGCAATGAAGGCCCACCGCTGGTGCGCATGAGCGAAGACGCCTTCGGTAAGGCTGCCTATCGCGAAGGACCGGACGGCATTGTCGCGATCGCCAAACAGCAAAGTCACTCGATCCAGGAATTCGATCTGCCCACCACGCCGCTTCTGCTGGTACTCGAAGGCATCGAGAAACCTGGTAACCTTGGCGCGATCCTCCGCAGTGCTGATGGTGCTGGTGCGGATGCCGTGATCCTCGTGGACTGCGTACTTGACCTCTACAACCCCAACGCCATCCGTTCTTCCCAAGGCCTAGTTTTTGCACTACCGGTCATCTGCACCGAGCAGGCTTACCTATCAGAATGGCTCACGAAACATCAGATTCAAACCGTCGCCACCACTCCCGAGACCAAGAACCTGCACTGGGACATCGACTACAAAAAGCCCACCGCACTGTTGTTTGGCAGCGAAAGCGATGGCCTGAGCGACTTTTGGCTTAGCCATACAAACGAGCACGTGCGGATCTCGATGGCAGGCAGAGCCGACTCGCTCAATGTCGCCGCAGCCGCAGCCGTCTGCCTCTACGAAGCAAAAAGGCAACGCGCTTAAAAAGGTGCGAGGACGGCTCGCCCGAGTATCCATGACATTGGCTAACGCGGGTGAATGCCCACGCTATTCATTTCAAGTTTTCACCCCAGGACGATCCCTGCGGATCACCTCTTGCAGCACTTCGCGCAGTTTTTTCAAATTTACTGGCTTGGGCAGGAAGTAATTCATCCCCGCCCGCTTAAACTTCCCCTCGTCCGAGAGCACACCAAAAGCAGTCACCGCAACGATCGGCACATGCTTACCGAGTTCGCCAGCTTCCCCATTTCGCAGAGCCAGCGACGCAGCTACGCCATCCATAATCGGCATATCAATATCCATCAAGATCAAGTCAAAACCCTTAGATTCCTGCACTAGATCGATCACCTCTTGGCCATTTGTCGCAAAAACCACTTCTTGCTTCATATGCCCCAGAATCGTCCCCATCACCTTGCGGGCAATCGGATCATCCTCAGCCACGATCAACGAAAGGCACACTGGTAGAGCCAACATCGACTTGCTCGACTTCCCGCCTTGATCTAAACGAAGCCCACCAGTCGGCAATGCACCACTCGCGGAGGCTTGCATCTGCTCCATCTCGAACGACAACTGCGTGTGCACGCCACCCGCCTCATAAGGGTTCGCATACATCACACCTTTATAGCGCTCCAGTAATGCAGACGATACCGCCCAATACAAATACTCCATCTGCAGTCGCGCATGATTCACCCCTGTCGTCATCTGGAAGACTTCCTGGATCTGTTGTTGCCGCTCTTGAGAAGGCTCCTCACGAGGATTTACAATATCAACTTTAACATCTACTCCATCCGTTCGCCATGTGATCTGTAAGACTTTTTTCTCAGTCGGAATCCTCACTAATGACACACTTTCAATCGAGCCCAGAATAGCGTTCTCGACAATCGCCCGCAGATGATCGCCATCGCCACGCAAACGCAAAGACTTATCTTGATGGCTCAGCTCAAGTTTGAGCCCGCGCAAATCAGCGCGAAAGACCAAGTCCTTCTTAATCTGCTCCATCAAGTCGTACAGATTTACCCACTCTCGATACTCCGGCAAATCATCCCATTCAGCTTGTATCTTCGATAAATTCACCATAGCCCCGATCACTGCGAGCATGTGCCGCGCGCAACCCTCGATCGCAACTCCATCGTCACTCGGGGCCTCCTCTTGCATAATCTGAGCAACCCCCAACAAGCCATTTAACGGCGTGCGTAATTCATGCGAAAGCGTCGCAAACAAGGCTGTCGAAGCCTGATCGACTCGAGTGGCCTCTGCAAGGACCGGCTCCTCTTCCTTAAGAATCGGGGCAAGAACCTCAGGCTTGGGTTTGCGCAACAACAAGCCAACTAATAATACAACGCCCCCAAGGAGCACCATAAATAGAACCAAAAGCAATACCGTTAAACTATTTAAGCTCGCAACAATCACTCGATAAATCCACGGATCAGCACCTCGATCGTCAACAAGCATTATTGTTAAATCGCATTAAAAAACTACGTTCCTAAAAATCCACTCTTACCTGTAGATGTGCCTCAACCAACTACACGCAGCCTTACTTACTCCGTTTTACACGTGGTCAGAGATTTGGATCGGCTAGGTCGAGTTGGCCTAACATCCATCATGCTTGGCTAAACAAGGATGCCCCACTCTGCTCATTTTCAAGGATCTACCACGTGACGCTCCTTGCGAATCACATCCAGCAGTACTTCGCGCAGTTTGTTCAGATTCACTGGCTTAGGCAGAAAGTAATTCATCCCCGCCCGCTTAAACTTCCCCTCGTCCGAGAGCACACCAAAAGCAGTCACCGCAACGATCGGCACATGCTTACCGAGTTCGCCAGCTTCCCCATTTCGTAAGGCCAACGCCGCGGTAACGCCATCCATAATCGGCATATCAATATCCATTAAGATCAAGTCACAGCCCTTAGATTCCTGGACTAGATCGATCACCTCCTGCCCATTCGTCGCAAAAACCACCTCTTGCTTCATGTGACCCAGCGCTGCAGCTAACAAACTGCGAGCAATCGGATCATCTTCTGCCACAATCAGCGAAAGGCGTACTGGCAGAGCCAACATCGACTTGAGCGGCTTACCACTCTGATCCAAACGGAGACCACCGACTGGCAATTCACTACT
>DBBT01000092.1:10801-17793 GCA_002292345.1 Opitutia bacterium UBA977
CGCTTATGATTCGCCCCCGTCGTCATCAAGAAAACTTTTTGTATCTCTTGTTGGCGCTCTTGAGAAGTCTCCTCACAAGGATTCACAATATCAACTTTAACATCTGCTCCATCTGTCCGCCATGAGACCTGCAACACCTTTTTCTCAGTCGGAATATTCACTAAAGATACACTCTCAATTGAACCTAACAGAGTATTCTCTATGATCGCCCGCAGGTGATCGCTATCGCCGCGCAGGCGCAAAGACTTGTCCTGATGGCTCAGCTCAAACTTGAGCCCACGTAAATCAGCACGAAAGATTAAATCCTTCTTAATCTGCTCCATCAAATCATGCAGACTCACCCACTCACGATATTCCGGCAAGTCATTCCAGTCGCTTTGTATCTTCGATAAATTCACCATCGTGCCGATGACTGCCATCATGTGCCGCGCACAGCCCTCAATCGCCACACCATTTTCACTCGGCAGTTCTTCTTGCATTAATTGAGCAACTCCCAACAGCCCATTCAACGGGGTACGTAATTCATGCGAAAGCGTGGCAAACAAAGTGTTCGAAGCCGGATCAATGCGAGAGGCCTCTGCCATTACCGGCTCCTCTTTTGGCTCAAGCGGCGCAATGAGCGCTGGCTTGGGTTTGCGTAACAACAAGCCAGCCAATAATACAATGCCCCCAAGAAGCACCGCACACATGACCAAAAGCAACACTGTTAAACTATCTATGCTCGCAATACTCACTCGATGAATCCACGGATCAGCAACTCGATCGTCAATAAGGATTATTACTAATATAACATTTAGAAACCACGTTTCTTTAAGTCTAATATCGTATGATTCAGTGCCTCTACCATTGGTACTTTGGCTAAATAGCCTAAATCTCGCCGCGCTGCACTGATGTCGAAATAGTGATCCTTAGCCAACTCCACAGCGACAAATCGAGTGATTGGCGGCTCATGCCGACGGCCGAGCACTTTCCACAACCCCTCGCACAGGGCACCCACAGTATACGCCACAGGTAATGGGATTTTGCTAGTCAAAGGCGGATGGCCTAAGTCCTTCAAAATCGAATTTACCCACGGCCAGAGCTCGACCGACTCTCCTTGTGAAATAAAATATGCCTGCCCTGCGCCCTTGCCTGCGGCTAAGGCATCGAAAGCATCCAAATGTGCGTCGGCTACATTACCCACATATGACACATCCACTCGACTGCGCCCATCGCCCACGATTTTCAAACGGCCCGCTTGCACACTCGCAATCACACGCGGCAAAAGATGTGGATCACCTGGCCCAAAGATTAGATGCGGCCGCAAGGCCACAATCTTCAAAGTCTCCGAATTCGCAGCCAACGCTTCTTCCTCAGCAATCGCCTTCGTTTGCGCATAATGACACAGCCAATTTTTTCCGTACGGCAGCGACTCATCGCCGCCGCAGATCGGCTGGCCATTAAACACCACACTTGGTGTGCTGGTGTAGATTAAACGACCGACGCCCTGCTCACGACATGCCGCCACGACATTACGCGTGCCAACAACATTGGGCTGATAATAGCTCTCCCAACTACCCCAGACGCCCGCACGCGCCGCCACATGAAACACCGCACTCACTCCCTCGCATGCCGCCGACAGCGCCGATGCATCAGTAAGATCGCCACACACGACATCCACTCCCTGCGCCTCCAACTGCGGTTGTGGCGATCGACCGATAGAGCGTACGGTGTAGCCACGCGCCAATAAGCGCTCAATTATATAGCCACCCACAAAGCCACCGCCTCCTGTCACCAAAATTTTCATCTATGGGCAGACTTATGCACCTGCAAACTTCCTCGCAAGCGACAAACGATGAATCTTCGCATTATGCCGCACATCCACTGGAAACGATTTCTCAAAAAAGAACGTGTCAATCTCACTGGTCATGGCATGTTGCTGTGCGATCTTACGTAGACTCTCGATAAACTCTTTTCGCGCTGAATCACCCGTCGGAAATGCGCCCGTCTCTGGCTCGATTACGATCCCGGGACGCCCCCTTCCGACATCAATCAGCGCCGAGCGAAACACTTGTGGATGTACATTAAAAATCGCCTCACAGCAATCCGTGTAGAGTGGCCCCTCAGCTGCCTGCACAAGCTCCACCTTGCGCCCACAGAACCACAGTCGCCCGGCTTCACCGATCCATCCTAGGTCGCCCATTCGGTGCCAATGCTGCTGGCCATCGGCAATCTTTGAATCTGCATCCGCATCTGGACGCTTATCGTAGCTACGCGTGACCGACGACCCGCTCACGATAATTTCGCCAATCTCACCGACTGGTAGTTCCACGATTTCAGCAAGCGTAGCAATCGGCCCAGCAACTGGCTCAATGATCCGCACATTCACACCGGGCAGCGGCGTACCAACACATGTCCCGTCGCCTAACGCTGTGCGCACCGCAGTTTCACTCAACACCTCCGTCGATGCAATCGAGCTCACTGGCAAAGCCTCAGTCGCGCCATACGGCGTATGGATTTCACCATTCGGAATGATTGCTTCCATCTGCCGCATCAACGCTGGCGGCACAGGCGCACCTGCCATTAAAATACGTCGCACACTCGGCAGCGTCACTGCATACGCCTCACAGTAACGCGCGATCTTAGTCCACAACGCTGGCGAACCAAAACTATTGGTCACCGAGTTCTGCTGTATTGCCCGTACAATCTTTTCCGGATCGACCGTCGCAGGCCGGCTTGGGTTCATCTCTGGCACCACAGTGCACATCCCCAGCGCAGGATTAAATAGAGCAAACACGGGCAACATCGGTAAATCCACTTCGCCAGGCGCAATGCCATATTGCGCACGAATCGCCTCCACCTGCGCTACAAACATGCCGTGTGCGTAGCAAACACCCTTCGCCGGTCCGGTCGAACCAGAGGTAAACAAGACTGCGGCCAATTCGTTCTCCGCAGAATCGACGACTGAGAAATCTCCCTGCGCGTTATATTGAGCGATTTTTTTCTCGAATCCAGAACCGACCGAGAGCTTCACCGACACCCCACGGAAACTTGGTCGAAACAGTCGCGCCACCCAGATCGCGGGGGGAATACCAACAACGGCCTCCGGTTGCGAATGCCGCACACAACGCAGGAAGCGCTTTAGCCCCATACCCGGATCAATCACGATCGGCACTGCCCCGATACGAAACAGCGCAAACACAATACGAATCAAATCCAAACCTGGCTTGACCATCAGCAGCACACGTGTGCCGCGCTTAATACCCCGTGCAACGAAGTAATGCGCCGTCGCTGACGCCTCCGCATCTAGCTGCGAGAAGCTGCGTTCGACATAGCGAATCGCGCCATCAGCCTCACGCCCAACAGGCGCACGCACCGCAGCGCCATCAGGATGCTGAGCAGCTTGTTCAGCCAGAAAGTAAGCGACGTTGTGTGGCATAAGTTAAAAAGCATCCCGCGGCAGGACAGCGCGATTGCCAAGAAAAAAGCCGCTCCCAAATGGAAGCGGCTTTCAGAAATATTTAAACCTTTAAACCGATACAGCCTAATAATCTTCGATAGTAAGCAAGCCCCAAAGAAGCGTGGTCTTATCACCAGAAAAATTCTTACGAGTGTAGAGTTCGTCGGTATTAATTGTGAACGAATTCCCACCAGTAGGCGCGTAGCTTTCCTGCGCATTTTGATAGAAGCCGAGAACATTTGTTTCCCCTCGAGCCATTTGTGCTTTACCACCATCACAGCCAGTGAATACGAGTACCGCGGCGGCAAGAGCAAGGAGAGTAAGGATTTTACAACGCATGTTTATTTTGGGGTTCATTGTTTAAGAAATTGAATTTGCAAAGCCCTGATGGACTTGGCAAGAGGATTTTTACGAAGGCGCTAAGGATTGTTAATCCTCGTCATCGAGCACTCCATCGGCGAGATCGAGATTCGAATGGACGGCTTTAACATCCTCTAGAGCATCCAAAATCTCAATCAAATGCAGCACTTTGCGTGCTGTCTCTTTGTCACTGATCGGCACCATAATATTGGGCAAATAAACCAGATCCGACTGTTCTGATTCGATCCCTTTGGTACTCAAGGCCTGTGAAACTGAGTCATACGCTGACATTGGGCATATCACCTCGAAGTGATCGCCTTCGTTCTTAATATCCTCTGCGCCCGCTTCGAGCGCTACATCCATCAGTGTTTCTTCATCGGTCTGCTTCGCATCGATAATGAACTGCCCGACGTGATCAAACTGAAACGATACCGCGCCGACGCCGGCGAGATTACCGCCGTTCTTGCTCATCGTGCTCCGAACTTCAGAGGCAGATCGATTCTTATTATCAGTGGTAATCTCGACAATCAGTCCGACACCACTCGGCGCATAGCCCTCGTAAACGATCTCTTCGTAGACGACGCCCGGCAATTCGCCGGTACCTTTTTTGATCGCACGCTCGACATTATCATTAGGCATATTCGCCTCCTTCGCCTTCGCCACTACGGTGCGCAAGCGCGGATTCATCGAAGGATCACCGCCACCAGCGCGAGCAGCGAGCGTGATATCTTTACTAATCACGCTGAAAATCTTACCGCGCTTAGCGTCTGTAGCACCCTTTGCGCGTTTGATGGTAGCCCATTTGCTGTGTCCTGACATATCTAAAAAAGCTGAATGATGAAACGCTGAAATACTTAAATACTGAAAATCGCGCAGCGCGCATCACGAAATTCAAAGGGTTGGGGTTATTTATTTTTCTTGCGTGGCTTCGTACTTGGCGAACCACCTTTGCCTGTTGATGTCGCAGCTTTGGCAGCGACGACGGGCTTCAGTTCTTCATCCGGACTATTATTAATGATCTTCTGTTGAAGAATGGTCAAAAGATTTTGTACGGTCCAGTAAAGGACTAGGCCAGATGAGAAATTGTAAAGGAAGACCAGGAAGATAAAAGGCAAGAACTTGAATATTTTTTGCTGCGCGGGGTCCGCAGTCGGCGATACCGGCATCATGCGCATTTGAAAGAACATTGTGAGGCCCATGATCAATGGAAGAATGTTTACCGGAAAGCCGGCAATATACGTCAAGGTATCCGGCATCGACAGGTCACTCACCCACAGGAACGACTCGTGGCGCAGTTCTGAGGCAGAACGGAGCATATAGAATAGTCCGAGGAAGATCGGCATCTGGACAAGCATTGGTAAGCAACCCGCGACCGGATTAACCTGATGCTCTTTAAAGACCTTGAGAGTCTCCTGCTGAAGTTTCTGAGGGTTATCCTTATATTTCTCTTTAAGCTCAGCCATTGGCCCTTGGATCTTTGCCATGCGCTTCTGCGAGCGGCTCGCTTTAGCTGAAAGGGGCCAGAACAGTGTCTTAATGCAAATCGTCATAATCACGATCGACCAGCCCCAACTAGGCACAACCGCATGAATCGCATACATAAAGGAAAGCAGTAACTTACTGATAAAGCTGAGAAAGCCGAACTGCATGACTTCGTCCTGCTGATTACCCAGCGCTTGAAGGCGCTTAAATTCTTTTGGGCCGACGTAGAAATCAAAATCTAAAGTTTTGGCGCTGCCTGCAGGGACGGTGCCAAGATCATATCCAACACTGCCTGAGATACCCGGGCGACCACGTGTGCCATCTTCAGCTTCAGATGCCTCGACTGAATAAATAAACAAATCGCGACCCATCGTTTCCGAACTCAGTACTGCAGCGAAAAACTGATTCTTGACCGACGCCCACTCAAAGCGAACAGATTGCTCTAGCTGTTCGACCGGAGCACTGGCACCTATACCTAAAAATCCTTTGCCGCCGGTGAGTTTGTTAATCGCGATAAACTCAGCATCTTCGCCGTCAAAATAACCAACATTCAGGAACGAAGGCAGTTGCTTCTCAGTAATGGGTCGAGAGGTCCCTAAATTCAAATAAATCGTCGACAGAGCCTGAGGTATGGCGGCTTGATTATTAAAAGTCGTGCTGTGACGTATAATGTAAGGGTCTTGCTCAGAACGATCTTGCGCGAGCGAATAGGTGCGGCGCAGCGCCAGCCCATCTCCAGAGTTAAAGACGAACGTGATCGAATCGGCGGACTGTTGCTCGATCGTGTAGGGCTTGTCGAATTCCTGCATACCCCCATCACGGTCAGCTAGGCTAAGGCTCAGGGCAGGCAGACGACCGTCTATATTGAAGATATAATCGTCGCGTTGACCTGTCTTCGTTTGTAAAAACTCGACTGTGCGAATCGCACCGCCAAGGGTTGTAAAGTCTACCTCAATAAAGTCATTTGAGAGCGTAACGACTTGCTCGGCAGCGGCCCTCGTGGGCTGCGCAACGACCACTGCAGCGACCTCTTGGGGTTGAGTCAGCAGATCCAAGATATCGTCACCCGCCGCGGCTCCAGCGTTCGTGGCGCTCGAATCGACCACAGGGGCTTCGACTCTCGCTCGCTCAAGCGCCGCAGCCTCTTGCTGCTGTTGCTGAAGCTGCTGGTTCTTTAAATCGTTCGTCTGCTTATACATGAAGCCGATACCGGCTGCGATGCAGATAATTCCTAGAATTGTATTTTTCTTATCCATCTAAAAGTGAGTTGTGGTGTGCTGACATGCCTTCTTTCTGCTGTTTGTTCAAGCTCGGAAGCGGGTCATATCCGCCGGGGTGCCAAGGGTGGCAACGTAAAATACGTCTAAATGCATACCACCACCCGCGCCAAAACCCATATTGCAAGAACGCGGAACGCGCGTAGCAAGAGCAGGTCGGCTGGAAGCGGCAACTACAGTTGGAGCCGAAGAAGATCTGCTTCATCGGCGAGAGTGTTAATTGATAGATGCGCACAAGCAAAGCTGCCAACTGCGCAAGTAGCGATGGCTTGCGCCCCGTCCGATGTGGTGCCGATTGGGCCTGTTTCAGTTCGTCGTTCATCCTATTGTTCAGCTGCTTGATCGACCGCTGCCTCCGTTAAGATTGTCGCGCAGGCGCGTAAGTAGCGAGACTCTAAGTCACTGAAGCTGTGCCGATCAAAGCTGGCCCGCAG
>DBBT01000092.1:17864-30463 GCA_002292345.1 Opitutia bacterium UBA977
GCGCACTCATCGGTAACGATCCGACGGCATTGAAAAATAAAAGGTCCGCACAGGATACGTTTACCCTGACTGCGGACCTCTTGAAATTCGCGCGGTTTGCGCAGACGCTTAGAAGTCGGGATGCCCATGGCTCCAAGACCTCATTACGCTCCGTCTTAAACGGAAGCAGAGAGGCTATGACGGCCCTTCGCTCGGCGTGCAGCGAGAATCTTGCGGCCACCGCGGGTTGCATTACGTGCACGAAACCCGAATTTACGAGCGCGGCGGAGTTTTGAAGGTCTATATGTTGGTCCCATAATATTGTGCTGTGGAAATTGGAGAAAAGCGGAGGAGAAAAACCTCAGATCTCGTCGCTGTCAAGGCATGATCTAGTAGATTTCTGCACTAAAATTTGCCCGACTACTGAAGCAGATACCCGAGAAACCGTCAAAAATATCAAAAAAAGACACATTCGCACTTCGAATACTTGCAAGTTAGATCAAGACCTAGAATGATCAGATAACTAAATATCCGAGACATAAATACTATGGCTACATTAACTCCCGCATCACTCAACGCTTCAAAGAAAAAGAAACTCAGTTTCGCCGAGGGGCAAAGACTCGCCAAACGAAAGTCCTACGAGAAGCAAGCCCCGCGCAAGAAAATCAAACTGCAGGAGCTTACCGTCTTCACCCAGCAACTAGCTGCCATGCTCGAAGCCGGCCTGCCCTTGGTTACCTCACTCGAAGCGCTCGAGGATCAGACTGAAAACCCGGTCTTCCAAGTCATCATCCGTAATGTTCGCACCGACGTGTCAGCGGGTAAATCTTTCTCCGAATCTTGCGCCATCTATCCGCGCGCCTTTCCAAATCTCTTCATCTCTATGGTCGAAGCCGGTGAAGCCAGTGGCGGCCTTGCCGAAATTCTAGATAAAACTTCGATCTACTTTGAAGAGACCGTCAAGTTGATCAAACAGATCAAAGGCGCCATGACTTACCCGATCGCAGTCATCGGCCTCTCGGTCGGCCTCGTCAATATTCTGCTTATCTTCGTCATTCCTGTATTTGCCGAGATGTTTGCAGACTTCGGCTCAGAGTTGCCGAAACCAACGCAAATACTAATCGACCTCAGCGAATTCCTAAAGTCTTACATCGTCTTCATAATCATCGGCTTTGCCGGCTTCGTTTGGGCCTTCAAGCGCGTCGTATCGACGCCGAAAGGACGCAGGATCAAAGACCAGACCATGCTCAAGCTACCAGTTATTGGCGAACTCACACGTAAAGTCTGCTTATCACGCTTTTGCCGGACCTACGCGATCTTAATGCGAGCCGGAGTACCCATCCTGCGCACTCTCGAAATCGTCCGCAAGGCATCCGACAACACCTATATTGAATCCGCCTGCAAAGAGGTTTCCAAGCACATCAGTCAGGGCGGACAGGTATCTGAAGTACTCGCAGTCGACCCGTACTTTCCGCCCATGGTCAAACACATGACCCGCGCTGGGGAACAAACTGGTAACGTCGATGGTATGATGGTCAAAGTAGCCGACTTTTACGACAACGAAGTCGACACCCTCGTCGCCGCACTGACCTCGCTAATGGAACCACTTTTGATATGCTTTCTCGGTATTGTCGTCGGCGGCATTGTCATGGCTATGTTCCTACCGATCTTCCAACTTTCCAGCGTCGTCGGGTAATCGACATAATCGCAGTTCAGACTTAGCCACGACTGTCGAGCATTGGCATTTGCATGCACATTTCTATCCGCCGCTGCCACGCTCGATTACAGTTTAAAAAATTATGGTCGGCCTAAGTAAGACTCGCCAACGCACAACGCGATTTGACCGCAGAACAAGCAGCGCCAAGGTTGACTGCACTCTCAGAAATTCATTATACCAGAAAAGAGAATACCGCATATGAAAGTATTTGTAACAGGAGGTGCCGGTTATATCGGCAGTGTCGCAGTCGAACAACTCGTCCACGCAGGTCACGACGTGATGGTCTTTGATAACCTATCACTCGGGCACAGCTTAGCGGTGCATCCCAGTGCAGAGCTGGTCGTTGGCGATCTAGCCAACATCGAGGCGATTCGCGAGGCGATGGGTCGATTTAAGCCCGAAGCGATCATGCATTTTGCCGCCAAGTCACTGGTCGGCGAATCGATGGAAGATCCATTCATTTACCTTGGCGATAATGTGTCCAATGCGCTCAACCTATTGAAGTGTGTGGTCGAATTTGAAGTGCCTCGCTTCATCCTGTCTTCCACTGCCAACTTGTTTGACGATCCAGAGCGTATGCCCATCGCCGAAGATGAGCGCATCATCCCGGGTAGCCCTTACGGCGAATCGAAATATATCATCGAGCGCTACCTACACTGGATGTCTCGTATATATCCGTTTTTTAACTACGCAGCACTGCGCTACTTTAATGCCGCTGGCGCAAGTGTCGAGCGCGGCGAAGATCACACTCCCGAGCTACACCTTATCCCACTCGTGCTACAAGTAGCACTCGGTCGACGCGAGCAGATATATATGTTCGGCGACGACTACGACACACCAGACGGCACTTGCGTGCGCGACTACATTCACGTGATTGATTTGGCACAGGCACACATCCTCGCGCTCGAAGCGATCGAGAACGAAGATAAGATTTACAACCTCGGCAACGGCCAAGGTTACTCAGTCAAGCAAGTCATCGAGACTGCACGCGAAGTGACAGGCCACGCGATCCCTGCCGATGTGAAACCACGTCGTGCCGGCGATCCCGCGACATTGATTGCTGCCAGTGCCAAGATCACCAGTGAACTCAAATGGGATCCAAAGTTCCCTGATTTGAAATCAATCATCACCAGTGCATGGGCATGGCATCAAGCCAATCCGAACGGCTACGAAAACTAATCACTACAGCATTCCAATAGGTATCACATGGAACAAGACGTTCATAACATACTCTCCGCAACTGCAGACAAATACGGTCTCGACATTGAAGGCGGACAAGTGCGCCGCAGTTCATCTCGCTTCTGTTTCGGCGTCGAACATGGTGATTACAACGGCATGGAGCTTTTCGGTGTCGGAACTGATCGCTTTATCTGGTTGGCGTTTAAACCTAATTCTTTAGGCCGTGTGCGTATTTTCAGCGAAAACTTCCCCGAAGACGGCATTGTCGACTTCGCACTAGGCGAAGCCGTAGAGCCAGCGGAATTGAGGGATAGCTGGGCACGTTTTCCTCATGGAGTGGAATTAATTCTGCGCCGTGAAGGCTACGAGTTGGGCACAGGGTTCGATGCAGTGCTCTATGCCAACATTCCCGGTGGCGGCATGTCGCGCTCAGCGTCGCTAGCGCTGAACCTGATCCTGACGTTCTTCGAAGTAAACGGAACAGTGGTCGAGGACGGCATGCGTATCGTTGATCTCGCTCAAATGGTCGAGACTGATTACATCGGTTCGCCTTGCGGCAAGTTAGATCAGATCATGATTTATTTTGCAAAAGCAGGCATGGGCACATATTACAATCCCAACAAAGGAACGATCGACCATATCCCATTTGGTGGCGATCCTGATGATTTTCGTATCGTAAGTTTGGATACAGGAACGAAGCGACCAGGACTCGAAAAATCGACTTATAAGATTCGTCGCGATGAATGCGATCATATGAAGGCATTACTAAATGAAAAATTTGGTTATGCGTCTCTCGCAGAGGTCTCGACACCTGAAAAATTTACTACAGCTACGGCCCATATTCAGGCAGTCGCGCCCGCGAGCGTGGGACGTCTAAAATACCTATACGAAGCGCAGGCCCGCTTTGCCGATACGCTAGAGGCGTGGCGTAGTGGTGACATCGAGAAGGTGGGCCAGAATTTTCGCGCAGATGGCATTGGACTACGGGATGATTATGTGATCAGCGGCCCTGAGCTGGAGACGATGTGCGAAATCGCACGCAGTGTACCAGGCGTGTTGGGTGAGCGCATGCTCGGCGGCGGCGACAAGGGCGCTAGCGGTGCCTTAATTTGGGCAGGTGCCTTCGACGATTTAAAATCGACCGTGGAATCGACCTATCCGCTGTGCCATCCAGCTTTTTCGAATGAGTTCGCGATTCATTCTTGCCGTACAGTGGATGGTATTACATCGGCTCCATTGTTGGCTCACCCTGGTAAACAATAAGCTAAATCCATCAGAACCAGACACCTAAGTACGAAAAAGCCGAAAGGCTTTAAACGAGCTGCTTACGGCCTAAAAAGGGTACTGGAGCATCGGAGACCCTGAATTCCTGGTAACTTGCGTGCCATGCAAGCGAGGCACCTTCAACTACGCGGCTTGCACCGAGTCTTGCCGAACTGATGCGCCTAGCACCAAGAGAAAGCAGTACTTAATTCATAATTATCTAATAACCAATGATTTACATTCTATTTTAAGGTTAAATATAAATCTATTTACATTCTAAAATAACATTATACTAGATAAATTATTACCGCTGTTTTTTAAAAAATATTCTAGCTAATTTTATACTTCCCATACGTCAATTTATTGTTACTTTGTTTTTTCCAATGACGTGTATCTTACATGTGAATTGGATATCGGCTAGGCAGTGTTGTCTCAGCTCAGTGAGTCTTCCCCTCTTTTGGCGTATTGATGCGCCGCTTTGCTTTTCTAGTAGTGCTAATGGTTCATGTGAATCATCGCTAATGACTACTGGTTCACCCCAACAAAGGAGATAAATGGAAAAAGTAACCTCACAGCTAACTAGTATAATCAAAAGTATATCCGAACTCGGAATAGGGCTGATTGCTCTCGGTATTATTGCTGAGATCGTCTTCGGCCAGGGCGCCATTTTTGGTGCCAGCGTGGTCGGAAACCTATCTGGAATTGTTACCGCTATTGGCGGAGAAAACGGTTTCGTTGGCTTAGTTGCCATCATTCTAATCTTCGGACTGCTGCGCAATCGCGCATAGCAGAACCCTAAACAAACAAAAAACCCAAATAAAAAGTACTATGGAAAATACAATTAATCAAATCAAGTCAGCTATCGGAGGAATCTCTGGTGTGCTCGTTGCAGCTATCGGCCTTCTCATCGTTGCTTCTGTTGTTTTCGGCCAAGGCGCAAGTATGAATGTGATCGGTAATATTAAAGATCTTGTTGATACTTTCATTGGCAGTGGTGCAAGCCTCTCGAGCATTGTAACACTCATTATTGTTTTGAGTGTACTCAATAAGTAGCATCTGCTTCTAAATTAATCCAAGGGGCCTCATAACGGAGGCCCCTTTTTTATGCTCAGAGCTGTAGAATTAATTATCTACTTTTCTGAAGATGAAATATCATTTCCACCACACAGCTCATATGAATAATATAAGCTGCACATTCATTGCATTTTACTGGCTCACGCAGCCAAAGTGAGTTCAACATGCAACCACCTTCAACTCTGAGTCACCATCCCTAAAAAGAGTGGTGGAGCATAGGAGAGTCGAACTCCTGACCTCTTGCATGCCATGCAAGCGCTCTACCAACTGAGCTAATGCCCCCAAGGGAAAGTTGGGAAAATGGATATACCTTGGTGTCCGTCAATAGAAAATAGTCATTCGGCAAAAAACACCGTGCGGCTCGAATTCATCTTGATGTATCGCTTCAAGGTTTGCGCTGTGGATGGCCTCGCGCTCATGATCGGAGCATGTTACGCATTCGACTCTGGCAATGGCCGAACCTCTTCGCACTGGATGCGGCGCTGATTGCACTGGTCTGGCAGGCGACCTTCGCCGGAGTACTGGGGTTACAGATCAGTGCGGTGACTCAAATTGTGCTTTGCCTGTCTGTCTGGTTAACTTATATCGCGGATCGCTTGTTTGATGTCGCAAAACGCCCACTCCAAAAACTGCATTCGGCTCGACACCGCTTTGCGAAGCAATACTTCACCACACTCTGGCGCTGCTGGTGGTGCGTTTTATTAAGCAATATCGGAATCGCGTTCACAGGGCTGACAACTTCTCAACTGAAGAACGGCGCAGCACTGCTAACGCTCTGCTTACTATACACTGCCTTAAACCAAAGACTCTCTCGACGCTTCTTCCCCAAAGAACTCTGCGTCGCAATCATCTATACCGGCGGCGTGATCGTCTTCCTGCTACCCAATGCAACCCTCTGGCCACCGGCGTGTGCACTGGCGCTACTGTGTCTGACTAATTGCTTAATGATTGGTGCGAAAGAGAAGTGCATCGACACCGCCCTGCAAGTGCGCTCACTCTCTCGGCTCCCTACGCTATTTATCATTACTCTGAAGATTATCTGCGCCCTCTCACTGTGTTTTTTAAATCAAGCGTGGGCCCTGCCAATAGGCATATCGCTAGGTGCGCTCTGGATCATCGACGCCTACCAAGAGCAACTCTCTGTAGAGACATTTCGAGTTCTTACAGACAGCGCCTTACTCATCGGTCCAAGCGTTGCATTCTGCCTGCAGCTCTAACTAGACGACAAACCTAGACGGTCGCGATCCACATAATTAATCCGGATTTAGCACTGCCCCAGCGAAGGTCGCGCGAATGGCCCAAAGTCACGGCACTAGAAAGCGGGTGCCAACGCCACTCGAAATCCGATCGCATTACTCTTTGTATCACCGCGAATCTCATCGCGAGCGGCACAACGCACGCGAACTGCAAAATCCTCCCAGCTGCCTCCACGGACGACTACACGGAGCCCTTCGTCTCTCGGACGTGGATCCACTAGCGAACCACCATAAAGACGACCATTATATCGGTCCAAAGTCCATTCGGCGAGATTACCGTGCGTATCGTGTAGCCCGAAATCATTTGGTGGATACGAACCCACAGGCAAGGTGCCATAATGATCTAGGTTACTTACCTGAGACTCGGCATCGAATGGATAGACTCCACTGAAATTACCATTAGAAACATCAGCTTGATCACCAAAGGTAAACGGCGCGACTGAGCCCGAACGAGCGGCATATTCCCACTCTGCTTCTGTCGGCAATCGATATACATAGCCCTCCGGTAAGCGTCCGGCTCCTCTTTCAATATTTGTCAAGACTTGGCAATATAGCCTTACGTCTTCCCATGAAACATTGTCTACTGGAAAGCTCTCACTAGTCACTGACGAAGGATTTTGACCCATCACCTCGGAATACTGCGCCTGAGTCACCTCATATTTTCCAATCCAGAACCCCTGATTAAAACGAACCGCCGTCTGCGGTCCCTCATTCGGCAAGCGCCCTACTTCTTCAATCGGACTACCCATAAGGAATTTTCCCGCCTCAACCCAGCAGAGCTTCAAAGCTAAATAAGGCATCGTCCACTCGGCCCCAGGCTCAGGCCCTGGAATTTGCACAGGTTCAACCTCCCATGTAATACGTTCATCGGGCTTCAACTTAAAGTGTCTCACCATCGTAAGATAATCCTTCATTCGCAGTTCGAGCTCAACACGTTGATTGGCAGCCAAAGAAACAATACCATCTAAAACATCGACATCCACTCCTGCCACACGCACTTCAACTTCCAACTCCGTCGGTACCACCAACTCGACCTGCCCAGGTACTGGCTGCATTAAATAAGTTAGCGTTTGATCCACTCGATCCTCGACCTTCACAGTTTGTAATTCTGACACATATAGCGGATGCAGTAAGCGCACCGTATGAGTCCCCTCAAGGACTGCCTTCAATACCTCTGAATCATATGCGAGTTGCTGCCCATCTAGCTCCACTAACAGGTCATCCATCAATCCGGAGACCCCACTACTAGGGGCACCTGCAAAAGTAACCGCAAAACCAAGCTCTGCCGAGCGTAAGACCAACGCGCCAAAATCAACCACTTCATGCTCGCCAGATTCCACATTAACGCGGCGACTATCGGTGCGATAGCCTTGAGATTGCACGGCCACAATGTAGTTTCCATTGCCCTCGGATGCATCGATTGTTACGGGTGAAGGTCCCACGTAGATACTATTTACCAAGACACGGGCACCCTCGGGTTGAGTCCGCACAGTCACACTCGAAGGCAACTCCGCCAATACGACCTGCATCAGCGCGCCACTCAGATCTTCTAAAGTCGTAGGCAAGTATCCCATCTTCCGGATAATAATACGATCAAACTCGTCAAAATCCCCCCGCTTTAAATTAAATTGTCCGTCCGCATCTGTCGTACCGAGCTCTACTTCTAGATTTTCTTCATTCAGGAGGGCAATTACCGCTCCAGGTTGAGTCTGAATTCGCAAATCCTCCGACGCTGACTGCAACTCAATATTAATTCTAGGCAAGGCAACATTCCCAATAGACACCGGCAACTGCTGCTCTAAATACTGCGGAGCAGAAATTCGCACATTATAATCCCCAGGCTGCACAACCAGATCAAGCCCACCCTCTCTAGTGCTAAAGACAGCATCGATACCAACAAACCGGACCTGAGCCCCCACCGGCGTCACATTAAGTTGTAAATTCGGCGATTCACCATCGGCCGCCACTGACACCACTTGCGTATTTTCTAAGTGCTCGACAAATATTGAATGCAAGAAAGATGAGACTAAGCCCGTCAAACTCAGACCAACTAAACCAATCACCGCCAAGCGATAGATTCGAGTTGCTAGCTCGCCACGTGCCTCAATTCCCTTTGGCACTGGAATTCGATCAATCTGTCGTTGAATCAAGCCTCCACGTTCTGGCTCCAGTTCGTCCGCCGTCCCCTTCAAAGCCAGAAGCATGCTCCTGCAAGATTGATACCGATCATCTCGGCTTCGCTTAAGCGTCGTCTCAATCAGCGCATCCCAAACTTTCGGGAGATCATCCACAATGGTTGACGGAGCCTCGTACTTAGACAAGTCCGCTTTCTGCCCTGTCAAAAGCCAATACGCAATATTACCCGAAGCAAAAATATCCACTCGCGCATCTTCAACGATCCCGTGACGATACTCAGGACTCATCACATCAAACGAATTAAGTCGCTCGGATGCCACATTTGCACCCAGCGGACAGACCGATGCCGAAACGATCGACTCAAACAACTCAATGCCCAAAGTCGCCTTCACACCCAAACCGAGCACCTGTATAGAGCCATCGCTCTGTATGAAAATGAGGTCCGTATCCAGATCACGATGGTCCACACCTTGCGCATGCGCATACCCTAAAATCCCTAACAGCAAAGCCAAGATACGCCCAACGTCTTCAGCATCGACTCCCGGCTTCGCATGCTCAGCGAAATATTGACTCAAGCTTTGTCCCTTGACTGCATCCATAAAGATGCAGTGCCGTTGATTTATCAAAGCACAATCCTGAATCTGTGGAATGCCCTCATGATTAATCGCCTTCAGCGCCGTCTGTAAGCCCTCTAAACGTTTCAAACATTTCGCATCCTCAATAGTTCGCGGGTGAAACACACAGAGCGTCACATCACGCAAATCACGCACATGCTGCATATGGTAGTAATTCGCCAACAAGCTCGAACTAATACACTTAACGACACGAAAATTCCCAAAGCTTTCTCCTGACTTAAGCATACTATTGTTTAAGCGCTCTTTACTTGAATCAGATGAAGCCGATTCGGACTGCATATTCTTTTTATCCATTCCGTTTAATCAAGCGTTTGCAAAAAAATCTTGGACCGATTCTACGATCGTCTCTACGGCAGCCAGCTTGCCTTCCCCCTCATATCCACAAGCGAGCATACCACTCTGCGGTTCAATAAAATGATAGCCGCGCGAACGAAGCGTCTTAATGTTTTCTTGAGTCGCCACATGTGCCAACATCTTACCATTCATCGCAGGCGCCAACATAACTGGTGCAGGTGTTGCTAAATGAATCGACGAGAGTAAGTCTGGCGCGAGTCCCTGCGCGAATAATGCGAGGCAATGTGCGGTCGCTGGAGCTACGAGGACGAGGTCTGCCCGATCCGCCAACTCAATGTGTCCGGGTTGCCAGCCCTCCTCTTCCTTCCACAGATCCGATACGACCGGATTACGTGAAAGCACCTGCAAAGTAAGCGGTTGTATAAATCGACAAGCTTCTGCGGTCATCACCGGATACACTTGCGCGCCGGCTTCGGTCAAGCGACTAGTGATATCGGCAGCCTTGTAGGCTGCAATCGATCCCGTAATGCCCAAAATAATAGTGCGCCCTTTTAAGTCTAAATTAATCTCTGCCACAGTTATTAAATTTGAGAGGAATACAGTCCACAAACAAGACTTAAGTAATACACGCTCGACCTCGCTTGATGCAAGCACGCGCTTGACAGTCCCTAAATCGAATGAATGCTTAACCGATGCATGTATTATTCGCAAAAGCGATACGCCTAACAAGCGCACGACAACTTCTCCCCTTTGGGGACATAAAGTAATTCGTTTGCGGGCTCAATGCCCGCGCATAATAATCAAGCGAGCCAATGCTCCCACCGCGATACAGAGACGCGCCGCACCAGAACGCGCCTCGAAACCCGAAACAAACACTCCAGTAGCGAACCCATTTTCAGCATGCAAAAAGGCACCATCACTAAGTACCGGCCCTTTCAGCAAATTAATTTGCCCGACCGCACATGGCCGGACAAGACGATCACCACCGCCCCGATCTGGGCAAGTGTCGATCTTCGCGACGGCAATCAAGCCCTTGCGATCCCAATGAACGTAGACGAGAAGGTCGAGTTCTTCGAATTACTAGTCGCCACCGGATTCAAAGAAATTGAGGTCGGCTTTCCCTCCGCCAGCGATACCGAGTTCAACTTCATCCGCCGCTTAGTCAAAGAAGACCGCATCCCATCAGACGTAACTTTGCAGGTGCTGGTTCAAGCGCGAGAACATCTAATCCGCCGCACCTTCGAAAGCTTGGAGGGCGTGCCCAAAGCTATCGTACACTTATATAACTCGACCTCGCCGTTACAGCGCCGCGTCACTTTCAACATGAGCAAAGAAGAGATCAAACAGATTGCTACCGAAGGCACTCAATTGATCAAAAGTCTCGTTTCCACCCTTCCAGCCACCAAAGTTCGCCTAGAGTATTCCCCTGAGAGTTTTTCAGACACTGAAGTCGATTATGCCTTGGAAATTTGCGAAGCCGTGATTGATGTCTGGCAACCGACCACCGCGAACAAAATCATCCTGAATCTTCCCGCCACAGTTGAAATGGCAACGCCGAATGTACACGCCGACCAAATCGAATGGTTCTGCCGCAACTTGAGAGATCGCAATACAGCGATTATTTCTTTACACACGCACAATGATCGCGGCACTGGGGTCGCGGCTACCGAACTTGGCTTAATGGCTGGCGCAGATCGTGTCGAAGGCACGCTTTTTGGCAACGGCGAGCGCACCGGTAATCTCGATATCGTAACCGTTGCGTTGAATCTCTACACACAAGGCGTCGATCCCAAGCTCGACTTTAGCAATTTGAATCAAACGCGAGAGACATACGAGCGTGTTACGCGTATGCATGTGCCAGACCGCCATCCGTATGCCGGTGACTTGGTCTTCACCGCATTTTCTGGCTCGCATCAAGATGCGATCAAGAAAGGCATGGATTTGCGCCAAAAGGGAGGAGAACCAGGCGCACACTGGCAAGTCCCCTACTTGTTAATCGATCCAGCCGATCTAGGCCGCGACTACGAGGCAATCATCCGCATTAACAGCCAAAGTGGTAAAGGAGGCGTCGCATATATTTTATCTCGTGAGTTCGGACTCGATTTACCGAAGGTCATGCATCCCGAAGTCGGCCTCGTGATCAATAACGCCGCCGATCAAGACAACTGCGAATTAAAATCTACCGAAGTGCACGAAATCTTTCGACGCGAATACGTGAATTTAAGTAGTCCGCTTGAGTTGCTCTCGATTCAACGCAAAGACTTCTTCGATACTGGCGAGGTCAGCATCGACGCTCAAATCAACTTCAACGGTGAGCGGCTTACGATCTCTGGTCGCGGCAACGGCCCAATTAGCGCCTTTGCCAAGGCACTTGATAGCCAGGGTTGGAAGCACTTTACGCTCCTAGACTATCGCCAGCACTCGATCGGCAGCGGCTCGGCAACAGATGCCGCGGCCTACATTCAAATCGAGCACGAAAGCGGCTTGATTTGCTACGGTTGCGGAATCAATCCGAATATTGAACTCGCTGGCTTGCACGCCCTAGTGAGCGCGTTTAACCGCGCTCATGCAGCACATCCAGAATCACATCTCGGATAGTCGCTGCTTCTAAGTTTCCTTCGACTAGGCGCTGTATCCCTACCAGTTTACAGCGCTCCTTCGAGACTGCTTGCCCATCTGGAACGACCCCCAGCAACACTTGCGAAGACTTTGAGCCAGATACGGCAGAAATCTGTCTGGCTAATTCGAGACCAGCGACTTCTTTTCCCATCCCGATAAAAACCATATTATAACGACGGCGCTGAAAGGCATCCGCACTTAAGTCATAACTCGGAGCGTGGTGCGGCGCGTAGCCCAACTGGCGACAGGCAAGTAACAGATGCTCAACTTCACCTCGATCTCCGACCACTAAAATATCGCAAGGGTGCTTTTCGACGATACGCTCCACCACCCCATCTAGACGATCGGACGGAGGTGATACTACAGAGACTTCCTCGATCAACTTGATCCGCACCACAAAACCAAACACAGCCCCCTCACCCTCGCGACTTTCCGTCCAAATCCGTC
>DBBT01000131.1:0-11568 GCA_002292345.1 Opitutia bacterium UBA977
GATTGTTGGTCACTGTCGATAGCGATGATGATAATGAATCCATTATTTACGGATCAGATCCACTCGGTGCCACTTACTACATCCGCGTCTATGGTGATAATTTTGGTAATGCATACGGGTTGACTTGGGGAAGTCTGACTCAGGATGCATACGAGGAGAATGATAATTCGGGTGAGGCTTACGATCTGCGGGCACTGGAATCGACCTTCCTGTCTGATTTTGAGGGGCGCGGCACCCTGTTGGATGAAGATTGGTATATCCTAGAGCATGTGGACACTCTGCTGTTTGTTGAAGCATACTTCACGCATGCGGATGGTAACATCGACCTAGAGTTGTTCACGGATGTGAATGGTCAACTCATCAGAGTCGAAGGTGCAACCTCTGAGACTGATGATGAGACTATTATCTTCAATGGCTCTGCTGGCATCTATTATCTGAAAGTCTTTGGTGATTTAAATGGTAATGCTTACGATCTTATCTGGAATAGCCTAACCGAGGATGCATTCGAAGAGAATGATGACTCTGGTTCTGCTGCCTTGTTGGATACAGTCGAGCTGGAAGTCATTCCTGGTCTAGTTCAGTTGGATGAAGACTGGTATTCGCTGACGGTTGCGGCAGGGGATAATATTCTTAGGATTGAGTGCCTGTTCGCTCATTCCGAGGGTAATGTTGACCTAGAATTGTTCGATCCGACCGGGACGACGTCTATTGCGATTGCTAATTCTAACACTAACAATGAGGACATCTCAGTGCCTAATTTGCCAGCTGGGTCCTACTTATTGCATGTGAGTGGGCGCAATACTGGAACTGCTTATACACTACGCTGGAATAGCGCTGCAGAGGACATGAATGAGCCTAATAATGAGCTCGGCGCTGCTACTTCGATTAATTTGTCTGAAGGTGTTCCCGTTTCCGGAGTCGCATTTGACCAGGATTGGTTCGAAGTAATTCTTCCATCAGGTAGCAATTACCTGTTCGTGGATCTCACAAATGAAGTTGCTAAGGGAGACCTGAACTTAGCGGTATATGACGCCACTAACAATTTATTGGCAGAAGCAGCGACTGAGGATGACGATGAGTCGATTGCTTTGAGTGGTCTGGTTGGAGGATTTTATTATATCCAAGTCAGTGGCGATGATTTCGGTAATGGCTACTCGCTCTTGTGGCGTGGCTTCCAAGATGATCTCTACGAGGTGAATAATGAAATCGTAGATGCATACGATTTTAGTGCGAGTCCCGGTGTGATGTTGAGTGTGGCTGGCGGGACTGTTGGCGTTGAGTTGAACGACGACTATTATCGTGTGGTCACTCCAAAGGATAGCACGCACTTGACTGTGGATCTTACGTTCACGCATGCGGATGGTGATCTTGAGTTGGAGATCTTCGCTGGAACAGGTAGCATTGCGGCGGTCAATAGTGGTGATGATAATGAGACGCTGACGGTGTCGGTCTCTCCTCAAGCATTGACTTACTACATTAAAGTCTCGGGGCCGACCTCTGGGAATACCTATGATCTCATTTGGTCCACTGATAATGTTGATAATTATGAGGTGAATGACACGGTCTTAACTGCATTCGATATTTCTTCAATCAACGGCACTGGTGCGCTGTCATCCTTGGATGCTGATAATAACGGGCATGGCACACAGGAAAGTGAGGACTGGTATCAATTGACAGTTCCTGCGGGGCAAGTGCGCTTCGAGATGGAGCTCGATTTCATCCATGAAGATGGAAATATCGATGTAGAATTACTTGATATTTCTCTGGCCTCTATCGCAAGGGCTGCAACGACCGAAAATACTGAATTCATTGATACTCCGGTCGACCCAACTGAAACACTATTCTACATCCATATCACTGGAGACAATCTAAGTAATAGCTATGATTTCACTTATGAAACAACAGCTGTGGATGCATATGAAATGAATAATTTCATTGAGCAGGCGTATGATCTGAGTGGTTCAGAGAACATCTGGATCGAGGACATCGATGGTTATGCGACTCAATTTGATGATGATTGGTATCTAATCGTCGTTTCGGATACTAGCGTATTGCTGACTGTTGACTGTGAGTTTACTCATGCTGCTGGTGACATTGATATCGAATTGTATCAGTTAGTTCTGGCAGACCCATTGGAAGATGACGGTTCCGCGATCGAGAAGCGTCGTCCTAAGTTGGTGGAGCGTCAGCAAACTGAGGATGATGATGAGCAAATCGTATACGATGTGACTGGCGCCCCAGGCCTTTATTATATTCGAGGCTATCAAGCCAATGCAGGTAATCCGTATCGCTTGCGCTGGAATGACGGTGTCGTCGATCTGGTCGGAGATCAGGGCTACTTGGATGAACAATGGGAGTTCGGCTTCTTAGCTACAGCAGCGCTTAATTCGGCTCCAGCGGATCTTAATCAGAATGATGATGGCGACCGCTATCCAAATTGGGCTGAGTTTGCGCTCGGTCTTGATGAAGATTCGTATGATCAAGCCATTGTGACCCAATACACTGGAGTGGTTGGGGATGATTCGTATTATTTCGTTGAATACGTTCGCACGAAAGAGGCAGCGATTCGTGGATACCAGTTTACCGTAGAGGAGAGCTATGACCTGTCATTCGATGGAACTGCTGCAACATACGTCGGCACAGTCGATATCTCAGAGGATGTTGAGAAGGTGGTGTATCGTTCTACTTTGCCTGTCGGTGAGGCTAGTAGCTGCTTCTTCCGCTTAGAGGTCGAAGCTCCGGCGAAGGGGCACTAATTCTGCGCGTTTATCTGATTAATTCCAAAAGTCGGAGTACCCACCGGTGCTCTGGCTTTTTTGTGTCACACTTGAGTGCGCTTACGCTCTTGTCTTTCACGCGAACGAGCATACATTGCCACTGTTATGATCGATCTCGTTAAAAAAACAATGTTGGCTGGCATAGGCCTAGCCGTCGTGACGAAGGACAAGGTTCTGGAGTCGCTCGATGAATTAGTGCAAAAAGGCCAGCTGACCAAAGAGGAAGCGGCTGCGATGTCCGATAAAATCGTGGAGGAGGGCAAGGTCGAGACCGAGAAGGCTAAGGTCGAAGCGAGTAAGCTCTTTATTGATATGCTCAACCGCGCCAATGTCGTGACCAAGAATCAGTACGATGCCCTCGCCAAACGTGTGACCGAACTTGAAGGCAAGCTGCATAAGGAGTTTCCAAATTCAGATTAGCCGAGCTTTTCTGACTTTGGAGGTATGAAAGTAAGAAGGTGGGAGAAGGGTCTACGTGCGCTTCACAAACAGCCCTAAGCTCGCCGCGTAGCCATGGAGCAGCGTGCGGTTTTGACTGGTCGCAAATTCACCGTTGCAAAACAATCCGATGATCGGGAGGTCGGGGTAGATCTCGTGGATCATGCTGACATCGTGATCGGGCACGCCGTATAGTGAGGTGCCGCGACCGATGCAGTCGCACAGGCAACTGCCGTAGATGGTGCGGTCGGCCAGTTCTGCTGCCTTGAGTTTGAGATGTAGCTCGAAATCGCTAGACGCGGTGCTGGCATCGCGAATTTGAAATTGAAGATTTTGGCCAATACGCAGCGGAGTGGCGATGGCGACGGCACCGGTTTTTGGATCGATGGCGGCGAGGTTGCGTACCAAAAAGTCGCCGGCGCTGAAGCTCGCTTTATATTCATCGAGTACGAGGCCAATGAAGACATTGCCACTGGCTTTTTGTTGTTCTTGCTGCGACATGCCTTCGAGGGTGTCGCGTAGCACTTCAAGGATCGGGCGGTTGCCGATCTGATGTATGACGTTGTCTTGGGCTTGTGTGATCGTCCACGGCGAGCCGACGGGGCGGCAACCTTGCGAGATCAGCGGCTCGATGGTCACGGCGCCCTCAAGTCCCAGGGCAACCGCGCCGTCGGTGTACACGGCGCCATTTAGGTAGAGCTCGGATTCGTGTCCATCGGTAGCGGCGCAGGCAAATCCACCAATCGTGGTGCGATGCTCGGTGGCGTGATCCCAGTCGGGCAGCCACGCTTCGTTACCAATGCTCTCGGAGGACGCAAATAGGGTCCAGGCATTGACGTTTTCAGGATGTGGGCCAATCGCCGCGCGAATTTTTGTGACTCGATCCGTGGGCTCAAAGGTATCCAGTGGCAGATGGATCGCGCGCGCTTGTGTGCCCGGCAGGTGGTAGAGTGCGATGCAGCAGCCCGCTTCATTCTCGATTTCCTGATGGCCCGCGATCAAGCCGCTCGCGGAGCAGCCGATCAAGGTGGGCACGTGCGCATAGATCTGCACGATTTCCATGATCTCTTTACTGCGGTGGCTGCACCCAGCGGTGGTGAACAGTTGGCCGAAGGTGACGGGGCCAGCGAGGGCCTCTCTTTGAGTCTTTGCCCAGTCTTCAATCTCCACCTCGTTAAAAGGCAGAGTAAAGTATTTTACGACGCTGTGACCTGGAAGAACCGACATAAGAGAATGCGCACGGCATAAGCAGTAGGCTTTAGGTATAGCGAAGAGTGGCCTGCGTGACGATTAAAATTTTCAGCTTAGCGAAAGAGTGCCAATGCGAGCATCATTATGGAGACTGGTTAGGGGCAACGGCTTTAGATAAGAGATTGATTTGTCGGGCTGAATAGCACTTGATGATATTTTAATTATGTCGAAGGAATCGAAAGAGCACTTTAAGATATTACTGTTCGAAGATAATTCAGCGGAGGCGGATTTCGTCGGGGAGTGTTTGGAGCAGTCCAATCTAAGTTTCGAGATACTCGCAGTAAAGTGCCTTGCCGATGGGTTGCAGGCCTTAGATGCGCAGACGTTTGATCTCATCCTTCTCGATCTGTCGTTACCAGATAGTGGTGAAATCGCGACTTTACAGGCAGTGGTTGGTGCTGCTCGAGATGAGGTTATCATCGTGCTGTTAGGCGAAGACGATGAAGAGTTGTCACTCAAGACCCTACAGGAAGGCGCTCAGGATTATTTGTGTAAGGATCGCTTGAGCGGTGAAGTGCTGCGCGGTTCGATTCGCTCTGCGGTCGCACGAGCCAATTGGATGAAGAAAGTGACATCACAGACTCGGGAGGTGCAGAGCAATGCCGATCTGTTGCGGCGAATATTTGATGCGAATACGGATGCCATGTTGATTTTAACGCAGGAGTACGAGATTAAGTTCTTAAATCCTGCGGCGGCTCAGCTCTTAGAGGCGCAGCCAGAGTCGCTGGTTGGAGAAATATTTCCGTTTGAAGTTGAGCGAGGTAAGCGAATTGAGCTGGAAGTTCCTGGGCCTGAAGAGAGCACTCGCTTGGTTGAGCTCAATGCGGTTGATTTAGTCTGGGAGAGAGAGGGTGCGTTGTTGGTGATTTTGCGAGATGTGACGCTACACCGTAGTGCAGAGTTGGATTTACAGCGAGAGAAGGAGCGCCTTGCGGTGACCTTGGACTCGATCGCAGACGCTGTGATTGCAGTTAATCCGAATGGTGAGGTCGAGCGCATGAACCAAGAAGCCGTGAAGATGATTGGCGTGACGCTGGCGAGTGTGTGCGGCCAGCGCTTGGGCGATGTGCTGAAGCTGCGACATCCGAAGACCGGCAAGTTAATCACAGATCCAGTCGGCGTGTTTCTTTCACAGGAAATTGCGCCAGAGCTGGGCGTTTCTTTAGCGGGAAGAGACGGCGCCGAATTTTTGGTCACCGTGGAGATGCGCTGTATACTAGAGGGCGACCCGAGCCAGCATGGCTGCGTCGTTGTGCTGCGTGATGTGACGTCGCACAAGAAAGCAGAAGAAGAAATCTTTCAGACTGAGAAACTACATTCGATTAGTTTATTGGCCGGAGGTATTGCGCATGACTTTAATAATATTCTGACTGCGATATTGGGGAATATTTCCATGGTGCGCATGGGGATGGATGAGGGGGACATTGGTTCGAAGAAACTACTCTTAGCAGAGAAGGCGGCGCTTCAGGCGACCTCTTTGACTCAGCAATTACTTAGCTTCTCAAAAAGCGGTACGCCGCTGCTGGAGGCCACCACTATCGATCAATTGGTGGAAGATAGTACGCAATTCATTCTTCGTGGTTCGAATGTGAAGTGCGAAGTGCATAAGGATGATAATTTATGGTCGGTTGATGCGGATAAGGGGCAGATCAGCCAGGTCGTGAATAACCTGATCATCAATGCAGACCAAGCAATGCCCGAGGGAGGCATCATTCGATTAGATTTAACTTGTGAGCATGTCAGCAGTGGGGACATCCCTTCGCTGCCGTCGGGCGATTACGTTTGTATCGCAGTGCAGGACCAAGGGGGAGGCATTACGCCGGACAATTTGAAGCGCATCTTCGATCCGTATTTCACCACGAAGAAGAATGGCAATGGCCTTGGCTTGGCGTCGTCCTATTCAATTATCAAGAGCCATCATGGACTCATGACTGTAGAATCGGTCGTTTCCGAAGGCTCCACATTTAAGGTCTATCTGCCGAAAGCGGCACAAGTAGCAGTGCCGACGCCAGCCGCGACGCAGGAGGATAATACGATCCATCCCGGCCATGGGCGTATTTTGGTCATGGATGACATGGAGGCGATGATGATGGTGGCTGGCGAAATTTTACAAGTACTAGGCTATGAGGTAGAGTTTTCGACCAATGGCGATGAAGCAATCGAAGCTTATAAAAAGGCCAAAGAAGCAGGTAAGCCATTTGATGCGGTGGTTTTTGATTTAACCGTTCCTGGCGGGATGGGCGGAGAAGAAGCGTGCCGGATCTTATCCGAGTATGATCCTGGACTGATTGCAGTGGCATCGAGTGGTTACTCCACCTCGAATGTGATGTCGGAGTACGAAGCAGCTGGATTTAAGGCTGTAGTGCCCAAGCCATATCGAATTAAGGATATGAGTGCTGCGTTGCATCGTATCTTGAAATAGCTCGATGTGAGACGCTTGATCGTCGATCGAAGTGTGTGTATCTAATCGTTCGAGCATGCTGATGAGCGCTACATCTTAGTTATGTATTTGGGCTTTTTTCGTGTCAGAATCAGTTCTGATTCATTCTTGCAGGAGCAATCTACCTATTCTTTAGTGAGTCGTACGAGGTTGTTCGGATTCAAAATCGTTACTTACTCTCGATAGAAATGTCCCCCAAAAATCTAGATACGAGCTCGCAGTTGGATACCGAAACGCGTCGATCATTATTACGTATTCTGTGGCGGAGTCGGTTTGGCGATTTGCGTGAGCAAAGCTTGATACGCCAAGGCAAGGGCTGGTTTCATATTTCAGGCATGGGCCATGAGGCACTCGCAGGCATTGCAATCCATCTCGAAGCAGATGATTACGCGTTCCCATATTATCGCGATCGAGCTTTCTGCACTCAACGTGGTCTCACTGATTTCGATCTAGCACTCGCGTTTTATGCGAAGCGAGATTCCTCCAGCGGTGGTCGGCAATTGACCGGGCATTTCAGCAACCGCGCGCTCAATATTTGGAGTCATCCTTCACCAGTGGGCGTGCATTTGTTGCCTGCCTGTGGCGCGGCTTGGGGCATACAACTTGATGGCAAACCAAATGTCGTGTATGCTTCGCTTGGCGAGGCGTCAGCCCGGCAAGGCGATTTCTATGAAGCGGTTTGTTTTGCGAAAGAACGGCAACTGCCGATGGTTTTTGTGGTGCAGGATAACCGTATCGCAATCAGTACATCGACTACGCACACGAATCCGATTGCACTCGGGGTATTGGATCGCAGCGAGTGGATACGAGTCGACGGCAGTGATGTCGAAGCAGTCGCAGAGGCGGGGCGTATCGCCGTGGGGCAAGCGCGTGCCGGGCGAGGACCTGCGTTTATTTGGTGCGATGTCGAACGTTTCTCGAATCATTCCAGCGCGGATGATCAGCGGATGTATCGTACCGCGGATGAGCTGGAAGCCATGCAGCAGCGTGACCCGATCAAACTATTTCAGCATCAACTCATCGCTGATGGGCTCCTTGCCGAAGATGAGGCGACTGCGCAGGAAGCGGAGCTACGCGAAGAGATCCGTGCTGCCTACCGTAAGGCAAGTACTCAAGCAGATCCATTGGGCGAAGAGTGCGGACTGCATTTGATCGGAGCGGTGACTCCTGCGCCGCCAGCGAAGATCAAACTCGAGAAGTCCTGCCGAATGCTCGATGCGGTAAATCGCACCTTCCACGCGGCGCTGGATCAAGTACCAGAGGTGGTTTTTTTTGGTCAAGATATTGCCGACCCGAAAGGCGGCGTATTTAACCTGACCAAAGGCCTCTCAACCAAAGATCCTGAGCGTGCAGTCAACTCGCCACTGGCAGAGTCCACGATCATGGGGGTCTCCGTCGGCTTGGCGTCTTACGGGAAGCGGCCGTGTTTCGAGATTCAATTTGTTGATTTCATTTATCCCGGTTGGAATCAGCTGGTGTCCAATATGGCAACGCTGCGCTGGCGTAGTTTCGGTCAATGGCAATGCCCGCTGGTGATCTATGCACCTTGCGGGGGCTATTTGCCGGGTGGTGCCTTGTGGCATAGTCAATCAGGGGAGGCGTCCTTCGCGCGTGTTCCTGGCATTCGGGTGGTCGTACCATCTACGCCTGGCGATGCGGCTGGCTTATTCTGGACTGCGCTGCACGGCGGAGACCCCACTATTATTCTCCTGCCCAAGCATCTCATGTGGGCTGAACTGCCTGCGCCGACTGCGGTCGAGGCGATTCCGCTCGGGCAGGCGCGGCTAGTACGATCCGGTAGCCTGCTGACATTAGTGACTTGGGGGAATTGCGTTGAGCTCGTCGAACAGACCCTGGAGTCGATGGACTCGAATCTGGATATTGAACTCATTGATCTACGCTCGATTGCACCTTGGGATAAAGAAGCGGTGGCGATATCGCTCCGTAAGACTGGGCGACTGTTGATCGTGCAGGAAGATAACATCAGCGCCAGCGTCGGTCAAATGATCGTCGCAGAGATGTGCAGTGATCACACACTCTTGCAGCGCTTAAAAACGCCCCCGGTCATCGTCTCCAAAGACGACGTGCATGTCGGCTTTAACCCCATTTATGAGTACGCGGCACTGCCAGACCAAGCGCGCATCGCTGCAGCGCTAGAACGTTTGCTCTCAACCACGCTTGAAGCCTCGCTGAAACTCGACGCGTCATCGGCACCAACACCTATTGAAGACTCTATGATTGCTGATTCCAACCATCCTCTGAGCGCGACTAAAATGATCACCGTCCCGATACTCGGTGAAGGCATACGAGTGGCACGTGTCGTTTCGATATTGAGACATGCGGGGGATCAGGTGAAGGCCGATGATCCGCTTTGCGAGGTGGAAACCGATAAGGCGGTCTTCCCGATTGAATGCGATGAGGATGGCGTTCTTGGCGAGTGGCAAATCGCCGAAGATGATCAAGTGGCAGTGGGTCAGGAGCTAGTCGCACTGACTCTGTCGGGCGCAGTCGCTGAGGCTGCTACCACGAAACGAGCGCTCGCGGCATCTGAGCCTGTGGCTTATGATACGCTAGAGAAAACTGCGGGTCTTTCGCTCGAAGTGATCAAGTCTTTGCAGGGAATCATTCCTGCGACGATTGAGATGAATTGTCGCTGGGAGAAGGTTCGCGATGCACGTTTACGTAGTAAGAAAACCAGCGGAGGTACTCTTTCGACAGCGACCATGACGGCATGGGCAGTCGCCCAGGCAATGCGTAAGCATGAACGCTTCGCGTCAGTCATCCGTGGTGAAGAACTGGTCTATGATCCAGATCGTTTTGACCTAGGCATGGCAGTGGCACTTCCTGAGGATGCGTTGGAGACTGCAGTCGTTAAGCAAGTCAACGCCATGGAGTGGGCGGAGTTCTCAGATGTATTCAATGATTCACTACGTCGTACGCGTCATGGTGAGGTCGATTCGAAGAATCGCGTGTCCCTTTCGATTTCAAGCATGGGCGCTTACGATGTTCGTTCGGCGATCCCGGTTGTAGTGCCACCCTCGGTTGCGACAATTTTTATCGGCGCGCCTTATACGTTGCCCGATCCGCAGTCAAAAGATGGAGCTACAATCGAGGTCGCCTCACTAGTCCTGACCTTTGACCATCGATGGATCAACGGCGTCGGCGCAGCGGCATTCTTATCCGATGTGCGCAAGGGCATTGAGCGTTTCGATCTGGTCTAGGGCAGCTTGGCCCTAAGCTCGTCACATCTTTGATAATTTATTATGATTGAGGGAATTACAGCCGGAATCATTTTATCACTCGCCCTGTTTCCAGGGACGGTTTGGTTGGCCAAGGTCGGTGTCGTTGGTACGAAGCGTCAGGTGTTCGCTGTGGGACTGGCGTTTGCCTTGTCGCAGATGGCTTGGCTGTCTGTTGCTATTCCAGGCTTAATGATGATGTCGAAGCACCTCTCTTTTGTACGCTTTGGAATGCATTTGTTTGCCGTATTTGTATTAGGCTACATGGCGATTAAGTTTTTTCGCACGCGTCGCGTCGCGGTGTTAGATGATGCGGGGGAATTGCCTACCGCGCGGGTGTTGTTTCGTACTTCCTTTAATCGCTCCTTGGCGATGCCGATGCGCCTGCCGATGGCAATGGCGGTGCTGCTGGCGACGGGGGTGTATGTGAATCATCCACCGAGTTGGCAGGTCGTGCCATCTGTTATGCTTGGTGCGTTGCTCGGTGTTGGTTGGTGGTGGGGGCAGTTTACTTTTTTATCAGCATTTTTTGCGAAACGAGTGCCTGAGCGTATTACCATAAAGTCACTCAATAAAATTCGGCCTTTCTGCACGGTTCTTTTTTGCCTTCTGAGCCTGATGGCAGTTTTGTTTGCTGCGTGAGCTGTGGTTCTCGTGCTGAGGAGGCTTAATTTTATACAATGCGTCTACATAACTTATTCTTATCACTTTGTCTGCTCGCTGTGGTGGCGACGCTTTCGGCACAGTCGAGTCGGCCAGGCATATGGCGGGTCGATTATTTGCCCGGATCGAGTCGCTTGTCATTGAAGTCGCTGCGCACACTGGTCGTGCCTGCTGAGACTGGAGCTGGGTTGTCGGCGGCAGTGGAAGACTTTCGCCACGTATTTGAGAGGCGCACGGGAGTGGCATTGGAGGTACAGACCGCAGGCTCGAATCGTCCTAAGTATGCGATTTATCTGGGTGATTCTGGCGGGATCCGCAGCCAGTTGCAGAATGATGCATTTATGATTCACCGCCAAGGCACTCGGGTGTTTGTCGCGGGTGATGGCGAGGGCGGGGTGTTGAATGGGGTGTATGCTCTGTGCCAACAGCTGCTTGGCGCCCGCTGGTATTGGGCTGGGGATTTGGGGCTGGAGTTGATCGGCTCGCCGCCTGACAAGTTCCCCGAAGGTCGCTGGCACGAAGAGCCTGCGTATGTGATGCGCAGCTTCTATCCGATGAATGGCGAGTTTGGCCGACGCAATCGGTTCGTGAGGCATTTTCAGTTTAATCATGCGTTGGCGCAGGTGTTTACTCCGGCGCTCTATGAGGCTGAGCCGGGGGTCTTCTCTGAAGTGTATGGCCGTCGCCGCAAGCCGAAGGGAAACGCCGGCTATGATCCACAGCCTGACTTTACCGAACCGCGCGCGGTTGAAGTCGCGGC
>DBBT01000131.1:11620-32633 GCA_002292345.1 Opitutia bacterium UBA977
ATCAATGATAATACATTATTCGACGACTCTGAGGCGACGCGCCGGGTGATTGAGCCTGTCGAGTATTTCCGCGGTCGACCGAATTACACCGATTTGGTGTTTGGTTTTATGAATCAAGTCGCGGAGCAGGTATTTGAACAGGGCGGGGCATGGACGACACCTGCGGGGGAACCGCGCTATTTGACGGCTTTGGCTTATTACTGGACGGAGCAGTCACCGTCGTTCCCGCTTCATCCCAGAGTGATGCCGGTGCTGACCTCGGATCGAGCGCAGTGGCATGACCCAGATTATCGGGCGCAGGATAAGGCCTTGATTCAGCGTTGGGCAGATTCGGGTGCGGAAAGGCTTGCGACTTGGGATTATTACTTCGGCGCACCGTATGTGTATCCTCGCCAATTCAATCAGTGGATTGCAGAGAGTCTGAGATATATGAATGCCAACAGGGTCTCCGTCTTTTTCTCTCAATTGCCTTCGTCGTGGGGCTTGGATGGGTGTAAGGCGTGGTTGGCAGCCGAGTTACTGTGGAATCCCGATCAAGATGCCGCCTTGCTGATAGATGAATATTATACGCATTTTTTCGGTGCGGCTGCAGTGCCAATGCGGGCTTTCTACGAGCAGGCTGAGGCGCATCGCAATGCGAATGAGGGCAAGGCGGAATGGATCAAGTTTTACCAAGACGAATTTGGCATCGAGCTATTTGATGCGGCTCGTCTCGGTGAGTTGCGCGAGTTGATCGAGTCGGGCAAGGCGCTTCTCGCCGACGATCCGCGTCGCTTGGCACGTATCGAGGTGGTGTCAGAGGCGTTTCGCTTGACGGAGTTATTTGCGCAGTATCATGCGAGCCGCGCTCGTTTGGTTGCGAATGGTTTGGATGTGTTGTCGGAGCGGAATGAGGGGATGCCGAGTGCGTTACCCAAGCAACTGAGCGATTTTATTGCTGTGCGCGCGGCCTTTGATACATTTAGCGAGCAGTTACTGGAAGATCCAATCCATGCTCGACTCAAGTCGTTTACGAAATCTGCAAAGTTCGATCCAGTTGCCTTTGCTTTGGCTGCGATGGCGCAGGCTGGAGTTGAGCTCTCGGCAAGCGATTATCTGGAGTATGCCGCTGTCGCTGAGGTTGCGCAGCAATGGGGGGCGGATGTCGGAGCGTTTCAGTCTATACTGGCTAATGTCGATTTGCTGCACGAGGCGACCGCGCTGAAGGCAAGGAACTTCCTCGGCCCAGATTTACCAAATGTGTCTGGGTGGAATCTTGATTTTCGTCCTGCCGAGCATTTAGCGGTCGGGCCCGTCAGTGCGAATCAGGGTATCCGCGTTACGGGTGCGGATGTGTTCTCAATCTTTCGAGATGTTGCCGTGGTTTCGGGGCAGCGCTACCTGTTGGATGCCAACATAGGCTATCAGATTAGTCCGGATAATCGTACGCAGGTGAGGCTGTCATGGAAGGACCAGAATGGCGAGGCTCTACAGCGAGAGACACTGTTCCGCTGTCCGACGGGAAGTTCGGATGGAGTGCGACGTGTTGTGTTACCAATCCGCGCACCAGAGCAAGCGACTTCGATGCGGGTACGTTTCTTTATTTCGCGGCAATACGAGGGAGACTTTTTAGAGCTTCACCGCGCGGACTTCGGTTTAATCGCGAAGTAGTCGAATCGGGCGGTTAAATCTTGCGGGCAACCCAGAGGATTGGTGGCACACGTTTGCCGGTGACGATGGGCTCGTGGCTTTCCACTGTCCAGCCCCGCTCTTGGACTGTCTGCATCCAGTCCGCGACTTGATTGGCTTCAGTCTGGCCGCCGTCGTGGCCTCGATAAGCGGTGACGAGTAGCAGACCACCTGGTTTGAGCAGTTCGCTGGCAGCGCGCAATCCGCCGAGAGTCGATTTGGGCTCCGTCTGAATGCTTTTGTCGCTGCCCGGGAGGTAGCCGAGGTTAAATGTGATCGCACTCATTGTCTGCGCGTAGTTTGAGCATAGCGAGTTAAGCGCTTGCGCATGGTCAGCAACGAGCAGCTCGACTTGAGCGAGGCAGCCGGCCGCTGCAAGCCGTGTGCGTGTGGCGTCGATCGCAGAGACCTGAATGTCGATGGCGATGACATGGCCTTCGGGGCCGACTAGTGTAGCCATCACTGTGCTGTCGTAGCCGTTGCCAGCAGTGGCATCGAGCGCATGGTCGCCTGGCTTGAGGTGTGCGCCCAAGTAATCGTGGACAATGTCAGTGATTTGCATCGGTCTGGGGCGGGTTAGCGACTGTTTCGACGAAGCGCGCAATGTCGATTTCGGGATCGAGTGGTTGGCCGCTGAGTAGGTGTGCTAAGAATTGGCGGATCAATTCGGGGGCGAGTGAGGCGCCCTTGGAGCCGAGCCCATTGAAAATGTGCAGTCCGGCTTCGGTGGGATGGTTGCCTATGAAGGGGCGGATATCTTTGGTGGAGGGGCGCAGACCGGCATGGTGCTGTTTAACCGTGAGCGCGTGTTGTGGGGCGATAAAGGATCGCGCGGCATCGAGCAGTTCGCGCGCGCCGGCTGCAGTTGGCTCGGGGGTCGCGTCGTTGCTGTCAAAAGTCGCGCCGAGGCGAAAGGTATGATCGCCGTAGGGTAGTAGCCACTTGCGATGGTGGTAGATCGCGCGCGGCAGATTGAGTGTCGGGCACTCGAGTATCAAGGTCTCGCCTTTAGCGGGGGTGAGCGGTAACCAGTTGAACCATGGATTGTCCTGCATGCCGACGCCTTCGCTAAAGATAACATGATCCGCTTCGAGGTCGTGGTAGCTCCATTGCGAGTCGTGTCGAGTTAAGTTGGCGTGGCTGAAGGTCTCGTCGCGGAAGATGCCTGCTTGGGCGAAATGCTCACGCAAAGTTTGCAGCAGAAGCGGCAACCGAACGTAGGCGGCTTGTTTGATCTGAAAGCTGCCGTGTGTATCTTCAAATGAATCGGGTCCGTCGCCCTTGTCGATAGGGTCGCCAAGTACATTTGCATAGCGCGGGTTGCGCATACGCCTGCCTAATCGCTTAACGTCGGAACTATTTTGGCAATAGCGGACGAGGGGAATTGGGTGGTATAGTTCGACCTCGAACTGTTGCTCCAGTTCACGGTAAGTGGCAGCAGCATGTGAAATCAGCATATCGAAGCCCCAACTCTTGGTCATCCAGCGACCGGTGACGGGATTGATGATGCCGCCCGCGACTTGCGAGGCATTGGGCAGTACGGTGCTGCCGATGAGCGTCACGTGTTGCCCGGCTTGCTCCAATCGCCATGCGAGTAGGCAACCCGCGAGGCCCGCGCCGACCACAATATGTTTTTTGATGCTCATGACTGTCCTCTTACAAAGCGTATATACTGAAAACCTGGAAAGCTAAAAAGCAGGGCGGTGCTATTTCTGTCTGATTTCTTGCTAACCATGCTCAAATCGATAATAGTTCGTGAGTGAATATTTTTCATCGTATCCGTGCGTGTCGTTGGGGCATCCGGGAGCGTCGTTTGCCTGAGGAGAGCACGCGGGCGCAGCGGGGCACCTTTGGCGAAGACCTCGCGGCGGATCATTGTCGACGTGTGCTTGGTTATCGCGAAATAGCTCGCAACTGGCGCTATAAGCGAGATGAAATCGACCTGATCTGTCAGGATGGCGAGGTTTTGGTCTTTGTTGAAGTGCGCGCGCGCGCGGAATCGGCACTAGTTTCGGGTTTTTATTCCGTGGATCGTCACAAAAAAGATGTTTTGCGGCGCGGTTGTGGTAACTATTTGAAGCAGTTGAAAAAACCACCAAAGCACTTCCGCTTTGACATTATAGACGTCTCAATTTGCAAAGGTGGGAGTGGAATGTTGCAACATTACCCAAATGTGCCTCTTTTTCATAAACATTTTTCAGTCCAACGCCAACAGTCATGACGAACGAAACAGACGAATCTAGACACCCTTTTCTAAAAGGCTTGAGCAAGCATCGAGGCGCACCGCCGACGGTGGTGGTTATTTTTGGTGCCTCCGGCGACTTGACAGCGCGTAAGTTAGTGCCTGCTATTTTCAATCTTGGGGTGGATAATTTGCTGCCTGGGCAGTTTCACCTAATTGGTTTCGGACGTAAGCTGATCGAGGCAGATCAGTTTCGTGAGATTATGGATGAGGCGATCGATGAGCATTCACGTCGTCCTCTTAACAAAGAAATATGGGAGCGTGTACGCCAAAAAATGACGTATCATGTGGGTGGATACGATGATGGAGAAGCCTTTGCTTCGCTTGCTAAAAAGATTGATAAGATCGAGGCTGAGCTTGGCCGGGATGTGCAGCGTCTGTTCTATATTTCGACGCCACCGAGCGTATTTCAACCGATTGTAGAGAACCTCGGCAGTAGTGGCATGGCGCAGGCGCATGTCGGCACGAAGTTGGCCTCGAAGGTGATCATCGAGAAACCGTTTGGCCGAGATCTTGCTTCGGCGCGGGCGTTAAATGCCACGCTCAATAGTGTATTTGAAGAGCCGCAGATCTATCGAATTGACCACTATCTTGGCAAAGAGACGGTGCAGGATCTGTTAGTGCAGCGTTTTGCCAATTCGATTTTCGAACCGATGTGGAATCGTGAGCATGTCGATTGCGTGCAGATTACAGTCGCAGAGAGTCTTGGTGTCGGCACACGTGGCGGTTATTACGATACCAGTGGTGCGCTGCGCGATATGATTCAGAACCATACGATGCAACTCGTCGCTCTGACGGCGATGGAGCCACCAGTTTCGCTCGACCCAGAGTCGATTCGTGACGAGAAGGTAAAAGTGTTGAAGGCGATTCAGCCGCTGGAGCTGAAGGTCGATGGTGGTGATGTTGTTCGTGGGCGCTACACTGCAGGTTTGGTCAATGGTGAGCCGGTCGACGGCTACACTGATGCACCAGGTATTCCGGCAGATTCATCCACAGAGACTTACGCAGCATTGCGCCTGTCGATCAACAATTGGCGCTGGCAGGGTGTGCCGTTCTATATTCGTTCGGGCAAGCGCATGCCGCGGCGTGCGAGTGAGATTGCGATTCAGTTTAAGCGTCCTCCGGGCATTCTTTTTTCGGAGGGTAAGAAGTTCGACGTGGCGCAGAACACAATGGTGATTCGTATCCAACCAGACGAAGGGGTTACTTTGATCATGAATTCGAAGGTTCCGGGCCTGGAAACGCGCACGCAGCCAGTGAAGATGCACTTCCGTTATGCGACGACTTTTGGCTCTAATACCCCTGAAGCGTACGAGCGTTTGATTCTCGATGCAATGATCGACGATAGCACACTTTTCATTCGTGGCGATGAGACGGAAGCGTCTTGGAAGTTGGTGACGCCCATTCTAGAGCATTGGGAAAAGTGCGGCCAAAGTGGGATCGCGGAGTATGCGTCAGGTTCATGGGGTCCTGCTGAGAGCGAACGCTTGCTTCAAGAAAAAGGCCACCAATGGCGCCGCTCGGGGTCGTAGCCTTTAAAGTAAGAACTGACTTTCAGCGTTCAAAACATTTCATTATGGCCGAATTAATTAATGCCCTTCCAGGGGTGGAACTTCCTGTTAGCGAGGTGACCAATAGGCTCGCTTCGATGTGGGATTCCGAGCCCTCGACTGCGCATCTGGAGTCGCGAGCGTCGCAGATGAATGTGGTGCTGCACTTTGGCCTAGAAGTAACGGCAGAAGAGGCGCGTGAGCGCTTCGATGCACTGATTCGTTTCGCGCAGCGCTATCCAAGCCGAATCATTGTGCTATGCCCGACGCGTGCGGATCTAGAGGGTGGGATGGAGAGTAAGCTTTTTAGCCAATGCTATATTGGTGATTCGCACCGCGAGATGTGCTGCTGTGAAGCCTTGATGCTGCGCTATAAGTCGGAAGATTTCGGATATTTGGCGAATCAAGTGTCGATCTGGTTGGAGGGCGATTTACCGACGTATCACTGGTTTAGCGGGGTTCCGGCGAAGCGGGTGGAGACTTATTTTGATAACTTGCTGCTGGGCGTGCGTCGTTGCGTTTACGATAGCTCGGTGGAATTAGAGGATTTATCGAAACTGAATTGGCCAGATCCAAGCCGTGTAGGCGATTTGGCTAAGGCGCGGTTACTACCAGCTCGGCAGGCGATCGGCCAGTTTATGAGTGGCTATTCGGCCGAGAGCCTGTGCGATGGCCTGCAGGCGGTCCGTGTGCGACACTGTGCATCGATGCCCGGCGAAGGTCGTGGCCTGCTGGAATGGGTGCAGTCATGTTTCACTGATTGCGATGACAGCAAGTCGGGCTTAACGCCCAGCACGGAATTCTCACTGATCGAATCAGAGTCGTCCGACGTGAGTGCGTTAGAACTAGAATTTGTTTACAACGACGAGCGCTACTTGAGATGTCGCAAATTCAAGAATGGCTCGCGTGGCGAAATCCACGCTTCGTTAGGGAAAGGCGAAACGGAGGTCTACACTCAAGTGAAGCCAATGGCGACTGAGCAAGCGCTGGCCGAAGCGTTTTTCTTTTAAGTCGACGATTCGTTGCGCGACTTAGCACGACTTATTTTTCCAACTCGTCGAGGGCTGCGAGCACATCGTCAGCCTGATTTGCGGTGGAAGCTTTCAGATCGAGCCAGACTAGTTTGCCGTTTTTGAAGATGTAGGCTTGGCGACTCCAACGGCTCTTATCAAATGCGGTACTCACCACTTTGTCGGTGTCGGCAATCAGCGTGAAGGGAAGCTGGTGCTTGTTACGAAACGCCGCTTGTGTTTTGGCGGTATCTGCGGAAATGCCGAATATGGTGACGCCTCGTTGTTGTAGCAACTCCCATGAATCGCGTAGACTGCAGGCTTGCTTGGTGCACCCAGGGGTCATCGCCTTGGGGTAGAAAAAGACGACGGTGGTGCCAGTGTTGAATGCAGCCCCGAGATCGATCGTGTTACCAGTATGATCGATGGCAGAAATTTGTGGTGCATCACTGCCGACTTCAAGTCCAGCGGAGAGCATGTTGGCGAATAGAGAAAAAATCATGAGCGGGATAATGAGAAGTTTCATACAGGATCAATCGTATTGCAGCCGGTCGCCTTACAGCCGAATCAATAAAATTCCCGATTAAGACTTTTTATGCTTTACCGACCACACAGTAGAGACGCGTGTCACGTCGGCCAACTTTTGAGTGGTGCGCTCCAAGCGACTGGCGAGTGTCTTGAAGATTTTGATGGCGATCTCAGGGTGTTCTCGAATCACGTTTTCCATGTCGCCAACGTCATATTTTATGACGGTGGTCGGAGTGCGTGCTTTGACGGTACAGGTTCGGGGCTTACCGAGAATGTCGCCCATCTCGCCAAAAATCGTGCCAGGATACATTAGAACGTTGAGCATGATATCGTCTTTGTAGACTTCGACCGCACCTTTTTCTAAAACATAAAAGCCCGTGCTCTCAGAGCCTTGTTTGATGATGCTTGCACCTGGGCGATATTCTTCAACTTTTTGCACTTGTTTAGTTAAATCAGATACGACTCGTTAAGCAAGCACTTGATTTACCTAGTTCAGTATCAATGCGAATCTATGAATTGATCGTCCCTGCCTAACTATTTGTCTTGATCAGAATTTATTCGGTATTTTGAGGCTGACCGAGCGCGGTTTCTTTAGGAGCATTGTCGACCAGTTCGGCTTTCGCGCTGTTGATAGCGTGCTTAATTTCATTGAGCTTCGTGCCGCTTAGTCCGCTTGGCTTCTCCTCGCTGTTTGCGATCAACTCATAGCGTTTGCCAGCACCATCGCCGCGCACCGAAAGCGCAACCGAGAGCACTTTGTCGAGGTGAGCTTTGGCATCTGCGTTAATATACCAAAGCTGGCGGTGAATCGCGCCAGCGGCGATCCCGTGATCGATGATTGCCGCCCATTGGGCTTTCGTCGGCTCATCCATGCTAGAATTACCAGAGATGTAAATGCCCAGTGGAAGCTGTAGTTCGCTGGCAATCGCATGGGCACGCATGTTGCTTGCGCCGTAGCGAGCGCCAGATTCGAAGATCGCAATCGCACCGAACACCAGTGCCAGAAGTAGTAGTAGATTTTTTAATTTATCCATTAAAAGGGCGGGGATGGTTACCGATTCATTCAACCTCACGCAGCTGAATCGTGTCGATTATCTTTTTGCCCGCAATCACATTGGTAATGACGACCATCGACGCGCCCTTTTTTACCCACTTGCGCGCCTCTAGGGCCTTAAAGGCATTTTGAATGGTGCGCTCTGGATCGATGCTGTCGAATTCCATAAAAAATGGCTCAATGCCGCGCATGATCAACAGTTGGCTAAAAACATCGTTGTTATCGGTAAATGCGTAAACAGGAACGTTCGGTCGAAGTGATGAGAGCTTTTGCGCAAGCAAGCCGCGGCGCGTGAAAACTACGATCCCGGCGTCCTCGAGCTCGGAGGCAAGAGATACTGAGGAGCGCAGCATTTTCGACTTCGGCAGTTTGAGTACAAGGTCTTCGCGTAGCACGGGGCCGTCTTCACTTTCCATGCGCTTGGCGATACGATTGATCGTCTCAACGCACTCCACTGGATATTTGCCGATCGTGGTCTCGCCCGAAAGCATAACACAATCTGCTTCTTCGCGAATCGCATTGGCAACGTCAGTGACCTCAGCACGCGTCGGGATCGGTGAATCGATCATCGATTCGAGCATGTGCGTCGCGACAATCACCGGTGTCGTATTTTGAATACAAGCGCTGATGGCGCGTGACTGAATGAGGGGCAGGTCTTCAAAGGGGCACTCGACACCAAGATCGCCACGGGCGATCATCAAGCCGTCGGAGGCTTTGATGATGTCTTCGAGGTTTCGAATCGCCTGTTGGTCTTCGATTTTCGCAATGACTTTGGCCGGCGAGCCCTTGTTAGACAGATAGCGGTGAAAGACGTCGAGGTCGTCTGGTTCGCGCACGAATGACAGCGCGAAGAATTCGACGCCTTCTTCGACGCCAACATCGACATCGCCTTCGTCCTTTTTGGTCAGTGCGGGTAGGTTGACGTGTACGCCGGGCAAATTGATGTGGCGACGATTGCCGAGCGGACCAGGGATGATGACCTCGCAGCGGACGTATCGATCTTCTTTAATTTCAAGCACAAGGAGGCGCATGAGGCCACTGTCAACGAGTACGGTGTCGCCGACCTTAATGTCTTTAGAGAAGCCTGGGTAGTTGAGGTCGACTCGACGCAGGCCGTCTTCGCCGAGGCTGCCAATGCCTTGCCCGAACGTGAAGTTGATGTTTTCGCCTTTTTCCAGTTCGAAAGTCTCGGGTACATCGCCAGTGCGGATTTCCGGCCCCTTGACGTCCATCATGATCGCGATATGTCGATCGACGCGCTTACATACGGTGCGCACTCGACGGATGATTTCGCGGGTCCATGCATGGTCCGCATGTGCCATGTTGATGCGGCAGATGTCAACACCTGCCTGGATGAGCCGTTCTAGGGTCGCTTCGTCTTGTGTGACTGGTCCGACGGTGAAAATGATTTTTGTTTTACGATAGGGATTTTCCATGCGATTAGGGAATCTATTAATGGTTTTTAGGATTTCGCAGCGAGGGCAGCGTCGATTTTAGGATCGACCACGTTGATGGTGAAGGAGCTAGTGCCGCCAGTGAGGGGTGCAAACTTATTTTGTACCAGTTCCACGGTATTACAGTCTTTACTGAGGTGGGCGAGGTAGACTTCGCGCACCTCGGAACTGCCGTTTAAAGCGCTTAAAGCCTCGAGGCAGGCGTCGTTGGAGAGGTGGCCGTGGCGACCTCGAATGCGCTGCTTGAGGGACCAGGGACGGCGAGTGTCACTATCTAGTAACACTTTATCGTAATTAGCCTCTAGGACTAGGATTTGCACGGATTTAATGTGTTGTTTGATATGCTCGGGTATATGTCCCAGGTCGGTGACCCATGCTAGGCTTTGAGGCGGCGAGATGAGGTCATCCACCTCGCCCCAGTGGAACGTGAAGCCGACAGGGTCGTAGGCATCATGCGGCACTGAGAAGGAGCGCACCTCAATGTCACGAAATTTAAAGCCAGTACCGGTCTGAAAGACCTGCCAGTTGACTTTTTTGACGAGTTTGCCCTGCACCGCGTCGGCGGTATCGCGATTGGCAAAGACAGGCAGGTCGGTGCGTTTGGAGAGGCCGCGTACCCCTTGCGCGTGGTCGTTGTGCTCGTGCGTCAGGAACACCGCATCGATGGAATCGATCGATTCACCGACTGTTTCGAGCATGAGTCCGATCCGCTTGCCGGAAAAGCCGGCATCAATCAGAATTTTGCTGTTGCCGGTGCGTAGCAGAGCACAATTACCGCTGCTGCTGGAACCTAAAATCTTAAAATCGGACGACATAAGCGTAGATACTTAGCTCGCTTGGCAAGTTCGGCAACGCCTTTTTCCGAACTTGCCAAGTCGGGCAATACTGCTTTACCTCCTCCGCTCCTACAAAGAGTGGCGCGAGCTTGCGGCTTCAGTCATTCTTAGGCAGCTTGTTATGAGAATATCGGTGGCAAGCCTACCGACGAGCCATCAAAGCATGAAAAATAAAAAAAGCATTCCAGCACAGGACCAACTGACCGCCGCGGCGAAGCCAGTGAAATCCTATGACCAGAATTTCGTCCTTACCGATGAATATCGCTCCAGCCTGCCTGATATGCAGAACGCGGACGCGCAGCAGATATTCGGAGCAAATGTGCCCATCCTTAAGGTTGGCATTTCAAACTTCAGGCTCCCGTTGCGTTACATTACGCCGACTTCTGATACCCAGACACTCGAAACCTCGATCACTGGTACGGTCTCTTTGGAGGCAAACCAGAAGGGGATCAACATGTCGCGCATCATGCGTGTGTTTTACGCTTTTCAGGATCGTATTTTCACCCCCGACCTTCTGCATGAGATTTTACTTGAGTATAAGGCTGAGGTCATCGCGCATCGCGCGCAGCTGAAGCTCGATTTCGAATACCCAATCCTCAAGCCTAGCCTGCGCAGTGGCCTCGAAGGCTGGCAGTATTACACATGCGCATTTGAAGGTAAAATCGACGAGCTCAACCGTTTCCGTAAGTACATTCACTTTGACTTTATTTATTCGTCTGCTTGCCCGTGCTCATCTGAGCTTTCGGAGCATGCGCGTGAGAGTCGTAATGTATTTGGCATCCCGCATTCGCAGCGTAGCACTGCGCGCGTGAGCGTCGAGGTCGCCGAGGAGGCGCATGTATCGATCGAAGAGATTCAGCAGATTTGCCTCGAAGCCCTCAAGACCGAGACGCAAGTGATGGTCAAGCGCGAGGACGAACAAGCATTTGCCGAGATGAATGGGGCCTTTACCAAATTTGTCGAAGATGCTGCACGTCTGCTCTATGAGCAACTCGACGCAGAGCCGCGTATTGTTGACTTTCAAGTCGCCTGTGCGCATCTCGAATCGCTGCATTCGCACGATGCGGTTGCTGTGATCAACAAAGGTGTCCCCGGTGGCTTTACTGGACACTTTGAAGATTTCAAGGGCTTGATTCGCTAGGCGCTCGCGTGGTATTAAGCGATGGGGTAGAGCAGCCGAACTTTAGTTGCTTTTTTATGCTTCACAGGTGGAACTTTAGTCGCAACTTGCGCTCATTATGGTTCTTAATTATCTGACCGCTTCCCTTACAGAACTAGCCGTGCAAAAATCCGAATTATTTGATGTCGTTAATGCCGAGGACACTGTCCTTCGCGTCGCGGAGCGTGCCGTTGTTCATCGCGAACAGCTAATGCACCGTGCGGTGCATGTTTTCGTTTTTAATGCTGCGGGGCAGCTGTATCTACAGCGCCGCTCGCTGAGCAAAGATTCGGCGCCTGGTAAATGGGTCAGTTCTTGTTCGGGTCACGTTGATAGTGGCGAGGATTACGATGCTGCGGCGCCGCGTGAGCTGGCTGAAGAGATCGGCTTAACCCAGCCCATCGGGCTAGAGCGCATTTTTAAGGTGTCTCCTTGTAAGCAAACTGGGCAGGAGTTTGTCTGGGTATATCGTTGCAGCGCAGAGGGCCCGTTTATTCTCGATCCCGAAGAGGTGAGCGATGGCAAATGGATCGACCTCGATGAGTTGAATGCATGGATCGAACAGCGCCCTCGCGATTTCGCTTGGTCGTTCACCTATTTGTGGGAGAAATACGCTGCGTTATAGTTGGTGAGTTGACTCATTAATCTGGTTTGCCGATTCCAGCAATAGATGCCCGCCGATGCGAATTGAGCCTTTTCGAGCCGGAGGTGTTAGAATTAGCAGGCTGCGGCTGCCAGAAGTGATCCGAATGTTGTTCTTGTAGAGTAGATAGTATCGATGGTGGTCTTTTGCGGCGATGGAAATGTCGAGCGGCGCCGGGCTTTCCTGATTGTATGCTTGGCTAATCCCTCCGTGCGCTAAGGCAATCTGTGCAGTGCCGACCTTTCCAAATAGATTAATCCCTGCGATGTTGACTAGGCGAAGACTACCTTGGGGGAAGTTGTGTTGTGAATCGTCGATCGCATAAGCGTTAATCATGTCTTTTGTGCGATCGCTATCAGATGTGAGGAGCAGCAGCAGCGGAACGTTGGTTGGTTCGATTCGAATTCGCCCGACTAATGTTGGCGGCATTTCTTTAGTTGATGCAGTGTCTTTGCGGTAGATTCGAAGTGCGCCGTCCTCGCTTTGAATGGTAGCTTGGTAATGGTCTGAGCGGCTTTTTTTTCTGAACTCAAGTTTAGTTAAACTTTGGGGGGCATCTGCGTAATAGAGGTTTGCGGTATCCAATACTCGCAGCGCATAAGTCGAAAAAGTAACCGAGTACGAAGCTGGTTCCACTGCTGATGCTGTAATCACCCCAACTAAGGTCATCCAAATGTACGTGTTGAATTTCATTACCTAGGTACTGGTGGCGAATCATTGATTGGAGCAATCCATTGAATGTTGAGGATTTGAAATGACCGCCCGAACAGGCGATTGCTTTGCTCGTCAGGTAAGCGCTGTACCACTGCCTCGAGGTAAGCTTCGGATTGGGGTTCGCCATTACTTTCGTTCAGCGCAGCGCCGTAGGCGCGAATGCGGAATGTGTCCGAGCGAACAAAGGAAAAAGGACCTAAGGCATTCAGTAGCGTGGCTTGTGAGATGTGTGCGGGTGAGTGGGCAGGAATTAAGTCTGTGGCATTCTCTCGGTTGTTTAGGCTTGGGACGGCGTCGATCGCATCTTGCAGTAAGCCAGAATTGAGCCAGTCGGCCATACTGAGCGGTGGATGGCCGTTATTTTCGTAATACTTTTGTAGTTGCTGCACGATGGCAGTGCTTAGGGCTTCCACGTCGGCCTCGGTTAGCTCTCGGATCGACTGATAGAACGTTGGGTATTGCAGCGAATTGAGCCAATTGACGTTATCGATGCTGAAGGCATTGAGATAGCCATTGGTGTCTGCTCGCGAGACGAAATTGAAGCGTGAGTCGCTCGCTCTCTCGCTTAGATTATGGAGCATCGCGTGTGGCTGAGTGACGGTAATTCGATCAATCGCGGTTGCATGTGTACCCCATTCCGGCGCGTTAGAATCGTCAGCTTGTTCGTAGCGAAAATCGTATGTATTTTTCGGGAAGCTTTTGCTCGATAGCACACTCTTCCAGCTCTCTTTGGAGGTCGAATTTAGATTGAAGCCGTTCTCGATGAATAAGTGCTCGGCGGCATCCGGATCAATCAGTTGGGGGATCTCTACATGATGGGCAATCCGACCGTTAGCCAGAGGGATTGTGCCATCCCACTTTACGATTTTAGGATCAGGTAGAGTCGAGAAATAATAGCGATCATAATGGTCGTTTAGATCGCCGCCCCATAAGTTGCCAATCGAGTTGGCTGGATAATTTTTGTATTTAAGGCTCCTGAAAGCACCGAGGTCAGTGACTTCGCTAATCGGCGGATCAATAAAGCGCGCAATTCGGTCGCGTCGACCGGTGTAGCTGCCTGAGGTTTCGTAATGAAAGAAATGGTCGCCTTTGAAGCTTTCGCTAGGCTCAAATGTCGAGAGATCAGTATCTGCACCATTGACTCTAAAGTCGTAGGGTAGAATGAGATTGGAGTTCCAGGCCTCGTTTAAGTCCCAAGAATCAATATCTACACTGATAGAGCGGCTACGTATATCGTATTTGCTAAGCCAATTTGAAATATCTGCAATAGCTCCTGGTACTTCTTGCTCGTCTAGCATACGATAACGGAATGCAAATGCGTAGCCAGGGACCTCAAGAGAATTGGCGTTCATGCCCCATGCACCTGTGCTGGAAGTTGGCACTCGTTTTAACCAAGAGGATCGGTTGTTAAAGCTATTGTAGTCATAATCGATGCTGAAGTCGGAGTAATTCTTTAATTCGATTGTTAGCATCTCTCGCTCCTGATTGCTGGCATTGATGCCCTGCAGTGTTATTTCGACAGGCGAGCTGTTGAAAGTGAATCTACCAGTATAGTTGTCGGATCGATTGCCGAGTATACTTCCCGACAAGACTTGCTGAATCGCGCCGCTGTTGTTGTCGCCGTGAGAATTGCTGATACTGCCCGAATCTAGAGGCAGACTTGTTCGAAAAACCATGCCGGGCCGCAAGATTTTAGGGCTGCAGTGATCACTCCATTTAATTCGGATATTTGGGATCGAGCCGATCACGGAACTTGCCGAATTATTATTGGTGATGTTGAAGTTGGGTAAATTCTCTATTTCGACTGCGATGTCTGAAAATCCTCGAGAATCAGGCATTTTTTCATCACCGATCATAATGGGAATGGTGTAGGGATTCCACAGTTCCAGGTACACTTTATATACCAGATAGAGTGAGCTATCGGTGGTCGAACTGTTCGCGGCGTTGCCGTCTTCAGAGGCAATACCTAAGCTGATTTGTAGTTCGCTAATGACTGGCAGCAAGTCGAAGTGGTTGGCTTTGGCTTCAGTGGTCGCAAGGGTATCTTCACCGAGTTGCATCCCAATAATCTCGTTGTTGGGATGAGCGGTAGGATCCCCCCTGAATTGCACCAACTGAATCACCCCTTTGGTGATTAGGTTGTTCGGTTCGTCGTAGAGCGTATCGAGCTGTTCCTGTTTCGCCGTGGCGAAGTCCAGTGTTTTGAGGAAGCTAAGATCTTTTTTTAAACCACCATTGCTCGGATCAGACAGCACAAACCGGTTTCGAAGGGTATGGTCGTGCCTAAATGTCGATTGAATGGTATCCCGATCGTTCTGTGACTTATTTGCGGTAAGTATCCCAATCTGGTCTTGGTAGACTACTTGATCCAGGAGCGCCTTCGTTGAGCTATCTAGGTCATTAATATCGAACAATAAATGGTAGTCGAAGTTCGGGTCATGCCGCGCGTGCAGCACCTTATTTGAGTTAAGGTTGTAGTCGAGGTAGCGATCGCCTTTAGGAAGTTCGTCGAGCGCTTTATGGAGCGCTTCATCGACGCTCGTTGCCGCCTTCATACCTTCATCAGAAATCCACCATGCATACTTTCCCTGGTCGAGTCCTTCCGCTTCCACGCGTGTCGGTAGAAAGTTATTTGACTGGTTCGGGAGATTACTTTGAAGCGCGAATCCGACTTCCATCGTGATAGAGGATTGAGCCGCAATGCTAGGATCGACAGCCAATCCCGAGACCAACCAAGTCGGCGTGGCGGCCGGGTCGGTGGTGTCCCACACGCCAGTCCAGAACCTCGCAGACGGCTCGAAATTACCGTCGCCGAGGATGTCGGCGCGAGCGCTCACGCGTTGGTCTGGGCCAGCGTGTTTCTGTAGCTGTCCGATCGCAAGCATGAGCGCAAGACGTGCGTTCTCACGTGCGTGCAACATTTGTAGACTGTTGCTTGCCGACCGAATTTCTACTTGCAAGACTGTCGTCATCGAGAGGATCAGCAATAGCACGAAGGCCATTAGTAATAGTGCGAGCACTAGTGCAAAGCCATGCAGATGATTTTTTTGTCTATTTTTAGTGCAGTGAGGTTTCATCGTAGCTCGCGATGAAATAGACGAATTTTTACCTAATTCGCGAGTATAAATAACGTTTTTTTAATTAAGTTATTAAATTTATTAAATTTGTGTGGATGATCCAGCCTAGTCGGTGGAGTTCGCGCATTGATTATTTTTTCTCGATAAAATCAAATGAGCATCCTTCTTGCTATCATCTGCAGTACTTAACAGATTGTCTTACACTTTTAGTAGTCATGGCTTCCATCTCAAATACACCCACTATTCTTGTCATCGATGATGACGATGATCTTCGATATTCTCTCAAGCGTGTTCTTTCGACGCGTACCTGCCACTTTATAGAGGCGGACAGCGGCGAAGCAGGCTTGCAGATGGCTGAGCAGCATGAACCGGACGTAATCCTGCTGGATAATCGTATGGGCGGCATGAGCGGGATTGAAGCCCTGCAGCATCTGCGTGGGGCAAACCCGAATGCGATGATTATTTTGATGACTGCCTATGGCACGACTCAGACTACCATTGAGGCAATGAAGTTCGGCGCGTTCGACTACATCATGAAGCCCTTTGACCCGAAAAAGATCCTGTCGCTGATCGATTCAGCTCTGGCGGCGTCGAGCGATCTTGACCGTGCGAACCAAGGCAAGCAGTCCGAGGGAGTCAGTGCGGAAGAGATCGAGGGGGGTATTATCGGCAGTTCGTCTGCGATGCAGGCAGTGTTTAAAATGATCGGTCAGGTCGCCGCCAGCGATGTGACGGTGATGGTCACGGGCGAGAGTGGCACGGGTAAGGAGTTGATCGCTCGTGCGATTTTTCAAAATAGTCTGCGCGCGCAGAAGCCTTACATCGCAGTGAATTGCGCAGCGATTCCAGATAATTTAATCGAGAGTGAACTGTTTGGCCACGAGAAGGGCTCGTTTACTGGAGCGACTACGCAGCGCATTGGTAAGTTTGAGCTTTGCGATGGTGGCACTATTTTTCTCGATGAGATCGGCGATATGGCGCTCGCTACGCAGACTAAGATTTTACGTGCCTTGCAGGAAGGTGAAATTCAGCGCGTCGGCAGCAGTGAGACCGTCAAGGTCGATGTGCGCCTACTCGCGGCCACCAACAAACCACTCGAAGCGATGGTCAAGGAAAAGACTTTCCGAGAAGATCTCTACTATCGCTTAAATGTGGTGCGTATCCAACTGCCACCCCTACGTGAGCGTCTGGAGGATGTGCCGCTGTTGGTCGATTTTGTGCTCAAGCGACTCGCTCTTGATAGCAAGGCGCGGACCAAGGCGATCTCACCTGAGGCGATGGCTGTGTTGTCAAAATACACTTGGCCAGGCAACGTCCGCGAGCTAGAGAATTTGATCTATCGCAGTGCGGTAATGGCGCAGAGTGATACGATTTTACTCAAAGATTTACCGCAGGAACTCCTCTCCGCAGTCGGAAGTGTCGATGCGCCTGTGTTAGCGCCGGCGGATGGCGAGATTATTTCAAATATCGATGACCGCGGCCAATCCGTCGGGTCGATCGAAGAGCCACATACTGAAGCGCCAGCGGCGGATGTGACGCTGAGCATGCCTTTCGGCGAGCCGTTTGCCGAAGTCTATAAGCAACTTCGTAAGGCGCATGGCACCAATATACTCGAACACGCCGAGCGCGAAATCATCAAGCGCACGCTCGAAGACGTGGGAGGCAAGCAAGTTAAAGCCGCTGAAATACTCGGTATAACGCGGGCTACGCTACGCAAGCGAATCGATCAATATGATCTTGGTAAGTAGCGAGGTTGCCTTGAGAGAAAGGTATCACAGCCGCAAAATGTAACAGTCAGATGTTGGTTCGAGCTCAACATCAAATTGCGAATCAGAGATGGTTGAAACGTTTGCGCTGCCGAGTGATCGACGATTCGCTCACGCCGCGGTGCTGCACTGTCTAAGGCTGCACGAAGATGTGTAACCGAGCTTCAGCTTTCATGCCGTCTGCGCCGCGTGCGTGGATCAGCACGGACTCGCGAATCTGCGTCTCAAAAGACTTCGGCAGGATGCGGAGGATCCGGTCGACGCGGCCATCTGGGTCGGACTCGGCCGTGATTGTCAGCGTCGATCGATCGTACTCAATGCTGGTGATCTCGCTTACATAGCGCTTGTCTAGCTTGATTCGAACGCGACGCTCGGACCTAGCTGTAGATGGATTCCAATAGACGATTTGCGGCTGAGCATCGACGAGCTTTGGCACTTGCACGATCATATGCAGCTTCGCCACCGGGTCGGTTTGATCATCCAGGAACACCTCAAGCTTGTTGTGGTTAAGCCCTTGGCGTTTACCCTTATTAAAGATGGCTGTGATGGTGGTAGATTCGCCGGGGTTGATTATTTTTTTATTCAAGATCGAGCTGGTACAGCCGCAACTGGTCCTGACTCGAGCGATACGCACCGTCTCGTCGCCTTTGTTGGTCACGACAAACTCGGTCTGAGCTTCTTCCTGATCCGGTTTGAGCTCGATCCGTGCCTCGGTTTGGTTCCACTCAAGCCTAGACGCGTTGGCTGCAGCTGGCAGCAAAAGTGCCAGCAGAGGAATGGTGAGGAAAGCTGCGGATAGATGCTTAAACATAATGAGTGATACAAATATTTGTGTGCGGATCAGGTGCAAGCGGGAAGCTTATTCTTATGAGCATGAATCCTTAATATTGTTCCGTCGGTCTTGCTTGAGTACCAAGATTACGGCGCCCAGTAGTAGTAGATTGCGCAGGATGAGCCAGCGGTAATCAGCGCTCGCATGGCCCGTCTCCGAGCCAAAGCAACCACAGCTGATGTCAAGTCCGCGCGCCCACGCGCTGAGATGCAGGGTGATGAAGAGTAGCAGCAAAAGCCCGATCAAGGCGCCGCTGGCACGTCGGATTGCTGGTACTAGGATCCCAATACCGAGCACGAGCTCTAGCCAAGGCAAGCATAGAGCGATCCAGTTCGAAAGCCCAGCGTCGATCACCCGAAAGGCGTCCACAGAGTGTGCGAATGCGACTGGATCTTCAATTTTCGGCAGGGCAGCCGTCACGAACACGCCCGCGAGTGCCAGGCGAGCGAGTAGCACGAAGAGGTGCCTGTTAGTTATCGCAGCCATGCGTCCCATCCTCCTTTCAGACTATAAATCTCAGCATCTGGTAACGCCTCGCGCAGATGCTCGGCAATTCGCTTGCTCGTGCCGCAGTGTTCACTGCCACAGTACACCACGATTGGGCGCGGTTGCGTCAGCCATGCGTCCATGAGCTCAATGATGCCGGTTTCCCAGTGGTCATCATCCAAATAAATCGCCGCAGGGATGTGTTCGTTGTGGTAATCAGCTTCACTGCGTACATCGATCCAAATGACTTGTAGTGCTCGTGCGTCGGCAGGTCGAATCTCGCCCGCGGCCAACGCGGACCCCTCCCATGGCAGGGGCGCGAGTCCGCTAAATAGCGAGAATGCAACGCCCAGTAGGGTGAGCGCGGCGATGAACAAAATCTCTCGGAAAAACCTAGCCATTCAAAGGTAGAGTAGCGCAACTGAGAGTGCGAGCAAGTCTTCTGAGCCAATCTGATCCAGTATTTATTGTTGCTGGGGAGTTACGCGCCAGTCCTGAGGAATGGGGTCGCATTTAGTGCATCAGTTCGTAAGGTATTGATCAAAATCTGCGTTGCCTTAATTTTATCTACTATGCCCGAACGGACTTTTGAACCTCTGCTCGCTTTCTTTGTAATGATCTTTCGCTACGAAGTGGGCACGGTGCAGTTTTATATTATGCTGGGAAGTACGCTGGTCGGCATATTGGTGGTGGCTCGGCACTTTGCTAGACTGTTCGGTAGCTCGAAAGGAATTTTCAGCGCTATGATAGCAGTTGCATTCCCGCTAGCCTTAGCGGCTGGAGGCTACGTGATGGTGGAGCACTATGCACTGTCGAAAGTTCAAGTAGATTGGGCGGTGAGTTATTTGCCATGGACTGTGTTTGCAGTCGTGGTGACACTCGTGGCATTATTGGCGTCGTCGAAGATCTGGGGTATTGGTCGAGGCGCGGCTGTGGTTGTTTTAGTGTTGGCCGGACTGGGTGGTGTGGCTGCTCAGTACGTGGGGGAGTTGGTGATTGATGTCGTGGATGCGGGGTATCAGCAGATCGAGAAGCGCGATGCAGGGATGCGGCGCCAAATCGAGCCCGCAAATTAGGCGGAGGTTTTAGTCGCTCGGACTTTGACAGCGTCTCGAAAGCGTAGAAGCATGCGCGTCAATTTATGACGCGCTTGTATCAGAAACCTAGAGATCACCAACGCTTGCCGATCAGCATAGTATTGGGCGTGGTGGTGGCGCTGTTGATCTTTTTATTGGTTCCGTTGACGCAAATGTGGCAAACGCCAGTGCCGCCGTCGGGCACGATCGAACCGCTCGTTTTGGCAATGCCTCCGCCTCCTCCTCCGCCAAGCGATCCGCCGCCGAAGCCAGAGCTGGAGACCTCGCCAGAGCTGGAGACGCCACCGCCGATGCCGAGCTTGGAGCAACTAGAGTTGAGCTTGAGCCCTGGGACTGGTGGCAATTTGACGATTAGCGATGGGCTGGATTTCAATTTTGAAGTCGAATCTGCGGAAGAGATCATGAGCCGCTATGGGTTTGATGATCTGGATCAAGTGCCGCATGTCATTCGGCGTGGTCGGATTCAATACCCAGTGCAGCTCCTGCGCCGCAGGGTGGAAGGCTACGTGAAGTTGCTGGTCTTTATCGATCCCAGCGGTCGGGTTGATGTACAGGAGGTATTAAGCTATTCGCATCAGGAGTTCGTCCAGCCGGCTAAGTCGGGCGCGTCGGCCACTCGCTTCTCTAAGCCGACTCGAAACGGCCAAGCGGTGAGCGCCAAATACTCATGGAGAATTGAGTTTTTGTTAAATAACTGAGGGTGGCTTCAGTCTGGACCAAAAAAGTGAATCGCCGCTGGCTTTTTTAGGATTCTCTTCCGAGCCTTGGTCTAATCAGTGAATGCAGTGTGCGCCTTCAGTAATCGTTGATACATTTTTTCGTGGTGCATCAGTCGCTTAGGTATGCATCAATGTGGTGATGATTAAAAAAGCGCGCGCAGCATATGTTCTTAAACGT
>DBBT01000138.1:0-6987 GCA_002292345.1 Opitutia bacterium UBA977
TTCATGGATCGTCTCCGCCATTAAACTTCAGGTCGAACGCGTACTAGAAGCTGTATTTCTAAATGAACCAACAATTGGTTTAACTCAGTTAAAAGATCTGCCCACTAAGTTTACTGAGTTTAATGACAATCAGTCGCTGATTAACCTAATTGCAAAAGTAATTAAGCGATCACTTCCAACTCGAAATATAGCCATTTTTACAAGAGAAAACGAAGGTCAACCTTATCGCATCCTTGCTAAGAATGGCAGGTTCCCGAATTTAAAGGCAGTTCGTGAGATTGCTGCTAATAGTCCACTAATAGTGTCGCTTTCTAAGAGAGCTATACCCCTAAACATTAACAAAGTAACTAAGAGTATCGATCCGGCAGTCTATCTAAGCTTAGTTGACCTACGCAATGCATTGAATGTTTCGGTCATCATTCCGATTTCTTCAAATCAGCAACTTTATGGCCTCATCTTACTCGGGCCTCTTAAGAACCAGCAGAAATGGGACAATGAAACAACTACGGTTTTATTTACTCTGGGTGCACAAATAGGGATTCATTTTCGAACCAAGGAATTAGAAGCAATCGTTGAGCTCCGCAGTATCGAATTGGAACAGCGCAATGAACAATTAGAAAAAGCAAACATACAAAAGCAAAATTTCTTAACCAGCTTCAGCCACGAGATTCGAAATCCTCTAAATGGTATAATCAACATCTCGCAACTACTAGCGGAAGAGAAAGACTTAACTGATACTCAAGCCGAACTGATCAATTACCTCATTTCCTGCAAGCAGCACCTAGAGCAATTAATTATACCTACGTTAGATTACAGCAGCCTCGAAGCAGGAATCTATCATTGCACTGAAGAACCGTTTGATGTGAACACCATTATTAAAAGTTTAATAGCGATGCATTCTCACCAAGCCGAAAGCAAGGGCTTGCAGTTGAGTTGCGATCTAACAGAAGTATCGAATAATTGGATTGGAGCAGTTACACCACTCAGACAGATTCTCATTAACCTAATATCTAATGCGATTAAGTACACCGACAGCGGGTCTGTGAACTTAGAATTGAGCTATCAGCAGAATGAAAAAAATATCACTGCAACTTTTAGCATTAAAGATACTGGCCCAGGAATTCCAATAATCCAACAGGACTTAATATTCCACCCATCAACACGCCTTGCAGTGAATGAGAATAGTCAGCCCGGTTCTGGGATGGGGCTTCCGATCTCTCGAAGGATTGCGCAAACCCTAAATGGCACGCTTAATCTCAAGGAGTCCGAAACTAAAAGTGGCAGCGTTTTCGAACTGACACTGCCCTTCAAATTAGGGGCCGCCATTAATGAGAAAACCCTCAGCAATAAAACCCAGCTAATCTTTGACCAAAAGTTGGTGTTGCTTGCGGATGATATGGACTTCAATCGCTACGCCTATCGCATTTTACTCGAGAAAATGGGAGCGACAGTGATAGAGGCTTGTAATGGCAAACAAGCACTTGAGAAACTACAATCTGAAAAATTCGATGTGGTTATATTAGATATTAATATGCCTCTCATGAATGGTATAGAAGTTGTCCAAGAGTATTTTCTAACATCCACGGTCAACCCACCCACGTTTATCGCGTATAGTGCTTTAACCGATTCAGAAACTGCAAAAAAATGTCTAAGTTCAGGGTTTCATCACTTCATCGAAAAACCTCTTACGGCTAATAAAATAGGCATTATTTTTAACTCGGAAGAATATAACTCGTGTACGCCTCAACGCGGGTTGCTAGATTATCTGGGAGGGGACGATGCCACTAAGATTACGTTGCTAAATAAACGCTACCAGCAATCGTTCAGCCTAGGTCTAGAGCAACTAACTCAGCATATTGAGCGGAAAGAACTGAGTGCAATACGTAGCAGCCTGCACAAGTTGCGGGGCCTGGCATGCATGCAAAATAATACAAATATAAACAGGATACTGGACGAGATGTCAGTTTTGATTAACGAAAATGCGTTATCGCATGAATTCAACCAACTACTCGACCATTTAAAAACCCAAATCACCGCAGATGCCGTTCCTGCTAGCAATTAGCCACACGGCAAGTGGCGATTATAGGCATTTTAATAGGACTATTGCATTCGATTTATGTATAGCCTAAAGCATACTACCCAGCATCAATCAGCTGTTTTAATAGCTGATCCAGCATCGCAGGATTTGCCTTACCTTTAGTAGCTTTCATCACGGGTCCCTTTAAGGCATTCAGCGCCTTCTCATTGCCGTCTTTATATTGACCGACTGCCTTCGCGTTGCCAGCGATAGCTTCGCGGCAGAGGGCTTCGATCTCGCCGGTGTCGTTACTTTGCTTGAGGCCTTTTTTCTCGACGATGGCGTCGGGCATGTCGCCGGTGGCGAACATGTCCGTAAAGACTTCCTTACCGATCTGCTTGGAAATCACCCCTTCGTCGATGATCTTAACGAGCGTCGCGATGTGCGCGGGCGAGAGCTTTGATTGGCTGACAGAGTGTGCCGATTCACCGTGGTCGGAGACGGCAGAAAGTTCGCGAAGTAAATCGTTGGTGATATAGTTGGCGATCGCCTTGGGCGCGTTGTGCGTCTCCAGAGCGGCTTCAAAGAATTCACTGAGCTCGCGATCTTGGCAGAGCACGGATGTGATGGTAAACGGCAGACCAAGCTCTTCTTGGTAGCGGCGCTGTTTGTCCAATGGACGCTCCGGCAGTTCGGCTTCGAGTTCAGCCACGCGGGCGCGGTCCATCCGCACGGGCATCAGATCAGGATCTGGAAAATACCGGTAGTCGTGCGCCTCTTCCTTACTGCGGAGCGAGAAGCTAATGGCTTTATCCACATCCCAGCGGCGGGTCTCTTGCGTGATCTTGCCACCCTCTTCCAGAATATCAGTCTGACGTGAAATCTCGTATTCGATCGATGCCTTGACATTGGACATGGAGTTGAGGTTCTTCATCTCAGTGCGGGTGCCGAGCTTATCGGAACCGACTGGGCGAATCGATACGTTGGCGTCGCAACGCATTTGCCCCTTCTCCATATCACAGTCGGAAATACCGGCATAGATAATCATGTTACGCAGGCAGTTGAGAAACGCGACTGCCTCGGTGGACGAGCTCATGTCGGGCTCGGTCACGATCTCGGCGAGTGGCACGCCAGCACGGTTGAAATCGATTACGGTATCGAAGGCCTCGTGTGTGAGCTTGCCCGGGTCTTCTTCGAGGTGAATACGATTGAGCTGCACCCAGAGGTGGTCGCCTTCGACATTGCGCGACGGACCAGGGAGCTCGATCTCGACCTTACCACCGATGCAAAGCGGTTCTTCGTTTTGCGTGAGCTGGTAGTTTTTTGGCGAGTCAGGATAAAAATAGTTTTTACGATCCCACTTGCAGACTGCGGCGATCTCGCAACCGAGCATCCGACCAAGCTTAGCGCACTGCTCGATGGCGAAATGGTTGAGCACTGGCAGCGTGCCGGGCAAGCCAAGCACCACGGCGTCGGTTAGCGTATTGGGCGCAGCACCATAATGGTAAGGTGCGGCGGTAAACATCTTGGTGCGGGTTTTAACCTGCACGTGAATTTCGAGTCCGATGACTGCTTCGTATTCCATACTGGAGTAGTGACGCGCTTCGCGCGAAGTGATGGTGAAAGTGAGAGTGGCTTAGGTTGCGTGAGTTTAAACCGCAGAGTTCGCGGAGAGCGATAAGTGAAACTAGTAAGAATTAAGAAAAAGTGAAAGTTAAGGCTCAAGTGTTTCGCACTCTTCACTATCACTTTCACTCGTCACTCTACAAAGCGGGAACCGCTTTGTAGTAGTCGTGAGCTTGCTCGAAGGCGTTGGCTACGGCGAACATGTCGGCTTCGCCAAAGGCTTTGCCGATGACTTGCAGGCCGATAGGCAAACCGCTTTCGGTAAATCCACTCGGAACGGAGATCGCCGGCAAGCCAGCAAGATTGACTGAGATGGTGTAGATGTCGCTCAGATACATGGCGAGTGGATCATCGGCGCGCTCGCCGCGCTTGAACGCTGGTGTGGGCGAGGTCGGCGTAAGGATCGCATCACATTGCTCAAAGGCGGTCTCGAAATCACCGAGGATCAAGCGGCGCACTTTTTGCGCACGCAAATAGTACGCGTCGTAATAACCTGAACTGAGCACATAGGTGCCAAGAATGATGCGGCGCTTCACTTCATCGCCGAAGCCTTCGCCGCGGCTCTTAGTAAAGAGAGTGAGTGCATCCTTCGCCTCTTCGCTGCGGTGCGAGTAGCGCACCCCGTCGAAGCGAGCCAAGTTAGAAGAGGCCTCCGCAGTTGCCACGATGTAATAAACCGGCACGGCCAATTCGGAGTGCGGCAGCGAAATATCAACGATCTCGCAGCCCTGGCTCTTATACCAGTCGATGGCTTGCTCGATATTAGCCTTCACCTCAGGGTCGATCCCTTCAGCAAAGAATTCACGCGGCACGCCAAGTTTCCAAGGACCCTTCTTTTCCTTAAGAGCTTGCGCGTAATTGCTGTCACCTTGCGGCGCGATCGAAGTGGAATCGAGTGGATCCTTGCCAAGCATCGCTTGCAGCAGCAAAGCAGCATCTTCGACAGTGCGCGCAAACGGACCGACTTGGTCGAGCGACGATGCAAAAGCGACCAGGCCGTAGCGAGAAATGAGGCCGTAAGTGGGCTTCATCCCGACGACGCCACAAAGCGCGGCAGGTTGACGAATCGAACCACCGGTATCGGTGCCGAGAGTAGCGATCGCCTCGCCAGCTGCCATCGCAGCGGCACTACCACCGGAGGAACCACCAGGGATGGTATCGAGGTCCCATGGGTTGCAGGTAGTATGGTAAGCGGAATTTTCTGTGGAGGAGCCCATCGCAAACTCGTCCATATTGAGGCGCCCCCAGATCACGGCACCAGCCTCGCGCAACTTGACAATACAAGTCGCGTCAAACGGAGAGACATAGTTCTCGAGCATCTTGGAAGCACAACGCAGCGGCTGATCCTTAACGGCGAGCGTGTCTTTGATGCCGATGGGAATACCATCAAGCGGTCCAAGGACTTCGCCAGCCGCGCGGCGCTGATCAGAGTCCTGCGCTTGCGCGAGTGCATCGTCGGCGTCGGACGAGAGGAAGGCTCGTACTTGGCCGTCGACTGCTGCGGTCCGATCGATCACTGCTTGAGTGATGGCAACCGAAGTCGTTTGACCCGCAGCGAGCATCGCGGCGAGTTCGGAAATAGTTTTGAAATGGAGATCGGACATGCGACAGGAAAACTCAGGTCATGTGTAACTTGAACCACGAATGGACACGAATTAGCACGAATATTTTTTAGAAATTATATATTAAAATCAAAGTCCAACTAAGGATACTAGAGTCACTCACCATACATGATTTGTGTCTATTCGTATCCATTCGCGGTTTTACTAAAATAGAGTGCACTTATTCGACGACTTTGGGCACGACGACTTGATTGTCGCGTTGCTCGGGAGCCATATTGAGCAACACTTCGGGTGCGTACGTTGGGCCGGGCTCATCGCCTTCGCGCCAGACATTGAAGACACGATGTGCGTGGGCCATCGGTTCGACGCTTTCGACATCGACAGCGTTGAGCTTGTCAAAGTAGCCGAGAATGTCGTCGAGTTGGGTGCCAAGTTTGGATTTTTCGTCGTCGGAAAGATCGAGCCGCGCTAGGTTGGCGACGTAGTCGATATCAATGTGTGGTGTTTCGCTCATTTTGAGAGTCAGGGTGGAAGTTTCGCTGAGAGTGACTAAGTGTGATTCAATTGAAACTGCGCGCGCAGGCACCGCACAATAAACCACAGCAAAAAAGGACCCCATAGACAAAACAGCCTCGATCGACTCGCGCAACTAAGAATCGCTGATCAGCGGCTAAAACCTGAGCACGCCAACGCCGCTGCCAGCTAAGCGTATGCAACAGCAGGCTGTTTAGAGCGATTTTTCGCGCTTAAGTTCGTGCTATTTAGTTCTGTCGACCATGACCATACAGCTAGCGAACACTGAGTGTTATCCGCTAGATTGAACCGACGTTATCTAATCGGATACACATAGGTACTTCGCACTGATCATTTAACTGGCAAGGCCATGGTGGAATACGGGTTCTTACCCCTTGCCTGACCGCGCATGTCCATCACTTCCGGGTAACTTTCGAGAAAGTTGTTTTCGTCGATCAAATTGATAAAGTAATGGCTGGTACCTGCAGGTAACTGCGCGACGACCTTGGAATCAGGCAACAAGTCTGCGGGTTGACGAAACCACTCTTCATACCGCGCGCCGCCATTTAAGGTGTAGAGCAAGTTGGCACGCACGACTTTGGCACCGTGTTCCTGATAGCTAAATTCGACCCGGTCGCCCTTCTGCGTATGCGAATTGATCGTGCAGACCTTGTCCTTATTCGGCAACGGGTGCATGAAGTCGGGATTGTAATACGGGTAACTCGCTTCCATTTCGGTGAGTATCTCGCTGAGCTTTGCATTCAGCGCCTGCGCTTTTTCGGGCATGGCATCAGCCAGATTATTGGCTTCTTCAATATCGCTGCGGGTTGGCTGTCCGGCCTGCGTCTCATACAGGCGATAGAGTTCTAACTCTGGGGCATGCTGATTGCCCACGTGATCATAATTACGCACCAGCTTCCAATCGCCGACACGAATCGTGCTTTCCAAGGCGATACTGTTTGGAAAGTGCCAGACCATGGTGTCGCGCACCTGGCCATTCGCTTCGTGCACCAGTTCTGGATTGGTCGGATCGTTGGTTAACAAGGCACTCAGATCCGCACCGTCCAAGTGCTTTTCGGCAGGCCGCTCAATTCCAGCCAGCGCCAAAATGGTCGGGTAAAAATCGAGTCCATTGACCAACACATCAGACTGCACATCAGCGACAATCCCCGGGCCGCGAACAATCAACGGCACACGCGTGCCGCCTTCCATCGCGGAGATTTTGCCGCGGGCAAGCGGAAAGTTGTCGGTAATAATCTCGCCCGGATG
>DBBT01000138.1:7020-20338 GCA_002292345.1 Opitutia bacterium UBA977
GGATCCTCGGTCACATCGAGATACTTAAGCAGACGGCCGACATAGTAGTCCAACTCCTCGACCATCGCACAATAAAATGGGTTGGATTGCCCCTCACCTGTCCACTCAGCAGGATTTTCCGGCAGTTCGACGCCGAGTTTCTTAACATACTTCTGCAGCAACGCTTCGCTTCGCGTATGGATCGGCGTATGCACCAGCCAAGTCGCATAATAGAGGAAGAACGGTTGATCCGCGTGCTCCGCGATGAACTGCATGGCGTCTTCACTGTTCTGATGATAAGGGAAACCATTCTCATCCAACCGGTAAGGATCGCCCTCCTCGGCCGTAGCAAAGCCTGTCATGCGATGTGGGCGCATCCGTGCCGTGGTGCCGAGGTTGTGCCGTGTCCAATCAAAGCCCTGATCCTCGGGCTGCGGATACGCATTATGATTAATCGCCATATGCCACTTTCCGCAATGCCCGGTCGCATAGCCATTCTGCTGCAGCACACGCGCCAGCGTCAGTTCGCCCTCTGGCATGCGTCCGCTATACCAAGGTGGCATCATACGGTGCAGCTCCTTGTTATACGGAGTCGGTGGCCCACCGCCCACAACGTGTGTCTTCTGCGCACGCGCCGGATGGTTGCCACTCATAATCGCACATCGCGTCGGGGCACACGTCGGCGCCGGCGAATACGCCTGCCAAAACAGCACGCCCTCTTTGGCCAGCGCATCGATATTAGGCGTCTCCATCGGCGAGGGCTCGTCGATGTCGTAGCATTTCACATCTTGCCAGCCAAGGTCATCGGTCAGCAGCAAAATTACATTTGGCTGCGCAGGCCGCGGCGCCTCAGTCGCAGCACACAACGGTGCAGACAAAGCAGCCGTAGCCAACACAACACAGATTATAGCAAATTTAGAGCAATTCATCGCTATTACTGAACCACCTCAGATCGCAACTGCAAGCAGTATGTTAAAACTAACAATAGCACTATTTAAAAAGAACGCAGGCCGATCAACTAGCGTTTATTCACAAATGCCTTCCCTGCCTCAGCCAACTCTAATTCGCGGTGAAGCCAATCACTCGCAACGCCGTGCCACCAGGCTGAATACGTCCTGCCCGATTCTCCAAAATCTCCAATTCGAGAGTATGTTCACCTGCTGGCAACTCATTGAAAAACATTACAGTCATGGGATAGTTAAAGCCACTGAAACGATGCAGCGTATCGATCTCTTTGCTGTGCTGGCCATCCACTGTGCAGCGGATGATGCCCGAATCTTTTCCTGCCAGTAGATAGGCGCCAATCGCTGTACCGCTAAACTCAATCGTCAGCTTGGCGTGCGCCGCAGCGCTATAAATCATCGGCATCTGCTTGAATCTAGCTCGCACGGCGCCGCTTTTTGACTGTTTCCAGTTTGGTACACCCACCTGCCAATTGGCGTCTGTTTTAATATCGGCAAACGGCAGAAAACGCCCGTTGACGTAGCTGTTGCTATCAATCGCTGCGACCACTGGATGGTCCTGCGGCTTGGCATTAGACGGTAATGGCGTCGCCCATTCTTTAAGGAGGGCATTCGCGATCATGGTCGCGCACATGGTGTTACCGTAGTCGTTGGGATGCACACCACCGAATTGCTGCCAATCCATTTTTTCAGCTGTTATGAGATCCGCCAACTCCTGCGCCAAATGATTGACTGATACACCGTAGTGTTGCGCCACCTTACTGTGTGCGGCCACCGATGGCGGCGTCTGCCCCTTTTGTAACTTACCGAGGATATTCGGATTCACAAAATGAGTCATTACAATGTCGACCTTGGGGTTATACTGCCGCGCCTGGGCAATGATGCCCTCCATGCCACGCAGTGCCCCACTAGCATCCTGATACGCGTCTTGATCGTCATTCACGGCGAACTCGACAAACAACATATCCAGCGGACCTTGGCTCAACACGTCTCGCTGTAAACGAAAGGCACCCGTGTCTGAACAGGTCGAGCTGATGCCTGCCTGGGTAAAGGTGAATACTGTATCCGGAAAGCGGTTACGCAACATAGCGCAGACTTTGGGGCGATAGCCATTCATCTCGGTAATCGAACCACCAATAAAGGCGACATGGCCGCGCTTGTTCTGTTCGAATTGAATGCGGCTATTGTTGAAATTACCGCGTAAGGTAAAGTTGTCGTCACTGACAATTTCCTCGGCACTGAGCGCTGCCTTGCCGCCACTGTGGCGCAGCACAAAATCAACAATTGGTTGCGGGTCTTTCAAGGAGTGCGGATGGTGGCCGACGCTCGGCTTATGGATCACTTCGAAAGTGCCACCCAACTTTTTGTAGCGCGCTTCAGCGATGGCGGTATTTTCTGCCACTGGCACGACCTCGTCCACATCGCCAACGACATGCAGTATTGGGATACCAGCCTTGGCAATGGCAGTCAGATTATCCAGTGGATTGCCTTGATAGGCCATCGCCTGACTCTCGGTCATTTTATATTGCTTAAGGCAGTTTTTCCAGTCGTTCGGACTGCCGACACCACTGCCCTTACCACCGGGCCAGCTCTTGAAATCCATCACCGGCGCATCGGCATAGATTGCCGCCACTTTCTCAGGATTGGCCGCCGCCCAATTATAAACAATCAACCCGCCCCGCGACATGCCTTCCAACACTGCACGGTCGGCGAAAAGGTGCTCAAAGCGTAAATAATCATAAAAATCATCCCAGCGTTTAAGTGCTGCTGGACTACCTAAGAGACCAGTCACTTTACAATAAACGACGTGATAGCCTTGCTCCAGCATCGCGATGTCAAACTGCGGTTGATGGCCCCAGAAAACCGCGCGCCACACCCATGGCTTGCCGTCGGCGACCTGCTTCGGCACCACGACCCGGTTGCCACCATTCACATACATGTCGAAGCCATGCCACTGCTGCAGTTGCCCCGGAAACGGACCTTCATGAGGCGCGGCAGTCTGCTTGACGCCATTCTTCGAAATCTCGACGACTTCGGCAGTCGACATATTTTCGAGCGCAAACACAACCTGCCGATCCGCATCCAGAATCTTGAGCGTAAACGGATCTAAACGCACGCCATCGCCTCCAGTACGATTAAAGACTTTTATTGTATCAATCTTATGGATACTGCCCAGATTGACTTCCCACCAGGGGTTTGCTTCGGTGGCAGTGTGCGTGACCGATCCCTTCGTGTAGTCGCCGTCGGTCTTGCCATCGACCGCCAGAGCAGGCACACCTCCAAAGACAGCCGAGCTTGCAGATGCAGCTCGATTGAGCGCGATATTTTGCCCACCCGCAGTGACCTGCACCTCCGCCAACGACAGAATGCGTTCCATGCCGGGTAATTCGATGCGGACGATTTGCCCCTTGGTTGCAGACAACGCCACAGCCTTTGTCGGTGTTGCGACCGCAGGTTTCGCTGTGGCCTTAGCCGCCTCGGGATAGTAGAATTGATGGCCAGCTAAACGAACGCTCTTGTCGTTCAATCCGAATGCATTCCGGTTCGCAGCACTGACGGGGATTGGCGCAATGCTCAGGTCCGCATGCTTCAATGCCACCGGTGTAAAGGTGGCCGTATCGCCTGCCTTTAGAGCCACCTGATAGAAGCCATCCGCGGTCTTTTCAACCACGCCGCGTTTCGCCTGCTTGCCATTGATGGTTATGATCGGCTTCGAGATATCGGTCTGCACCTGACAGGGCGAGCCGATCAGGCTTTGCACGCTGACAAACTGGGTGACGCCACCCTTCTTCTTGGCGCTGACCAAAAACGCTCCCTCGGTGCGCAGTTGATGAAACGCCACATCTGACCATGCCTTCGGTGAGCCGTTAAACACGCGAATTTTGCCGCCCCAACTCTGTAGCAGCATATCGTGCACACTGCTGGCAAACGACAGCGGTGTTTCGATCACTGGGTTGCCTTCGGCATACATTGTGGTCGGAGAAATGTTCTTATGATTGATCAGGAAATCCAGATAATAGGCGGCCTTTTCAGTCGCGCCCAGTCGTGCATACATAGACGCTGCACCGGTCGCGGTGTAGCCCGTAACTGCCATCGCCTGGTCTTTTTGCACCCCGTAAATACTCACATCCAACCAGTGGTCGAGCGAGGTGCGCAGCATCTGTGCATCTGCTGGATTCTCCGGCGTGATCTCCGACAAGGGAAAGAACGGCAGCAAGTGCGAATAGTGCCGATGCGGCTTCTCAAAGGGGATCGTCTTTCCAATTCGCAGACCGTTTCCATCGACCTGATACTCCACCAGATGGTCGAGTATGTTCTGCCACTCGGCTGCTAGCGGATCGTTCAATTTGTGTTCGGCATTGATATCGAGCAAGGTGCCGCAGGCCCATCGCAATAGGCCGATGGTGAAGTTAACGTCCTGACCGTGTCCGCTGGGATATTCGGGCGACCAACTCATCTTAATATGGATCTTGCCGTCGTCCGACTGCACGGGGTTTTCCCGTAGATAATTTAGGTAGCCGTTAACGTTTTTACGCAGCAACGGAAACAGTCCGTCGCGCATACGTTCACGATCGCCCGCGTATTCGCAATGCAACCAGTAGTTATGTAACACCCACGCCAACATGTCTGGCGTTTTCGCATTATCAAACGACAGACAGTCCTGCGGAAACAGCGCACCTAGCGCCATGCTGTCTTGCCAACGCTCCGGCACATTCTTGCTCAAGTTAAACGCATACTTATCCAGATTATTGACCAACGATTCGCCGACCGACATACGGTTGGCGGTCAGGTGCGTCCAATAGATCAGCTGCACGTTCAAATCGCCCCACACCATTGGCCAGAAAGTGTAGTGATACCACGGCCCCATCACATCGAGAATCGGGCCGTCCTGACTCATCGCCGAGCCCAACTTGTACATTTGAATCCAATAAAAGGCTTCCTTCTCAGCATCGTTAATCGTCAGGAAACTTTGCGGATAATAGTCATGCCACCACTGGCGATGACTGGCAACAAACTCCCCCGCCTGCAGTGATTTTTTTGCCTGATTCAAATTGGTCTGCACCGTCGCTAAACTGTTTCTCTCAGGGAAGCTGTGATGCACGCTCGCGAGCAACACCTGCTTACCGCCAGCATCACCCAATGTTTCCCAACCAGTGGTCGTTTCCCCACGATGCGCATGCAGCGCTTGCAGGCAGAAATTAATGCCATCGATTTTACTCAACACGGGCTCTGGTGGCAGCGGATACGGCGCGGTACGCATCGCATCCCAAGTTCCGCCCTTTGGTCCGCCGCCGCGTTCCAAGGTATTACGCACCGATGATTTTGCCTGCTCAGGATGCCAAGAAATTTGAATCGACTCCCCTGCCGAAGCGTCTGTTTCAAAGTAGATCACATCGCTGGTTCGCTGCGTCAAGCCACGTACCTGATAGGAGCCCTTGGTGGTCTTGATGGTTCCCACAAGTTCTGCATTCCAGAGGTCTAAGCGTAAATCCACCTCGGTGATATCGCCCTGCGAAGTCACATTGAAATGACCGAGTGGTAGACGGCAGCGGTAAATCCATAAATGCTGCGCACCCTCGTGCGGCAGGCGATGGTCGTAGTAATCATGCCGCCCTGTAAAGATTGAGATCACATTCTTCGCCGAGCCCTTTGCCTGATAAAAGGTGAAGCCCACAGTACCATTCCCGGTGTAGGGCGCCACTTCCCAGCGATTGGGGATTCGGTCCCACATCATGTCGTGGTTGCCCAGGAAGGCTTTATAATCGATCTCCTGACGAGGAGTGGCATCCACACAGACCGGCGCAGCAACCAACCCTAGGGTCATCGTCGATAGAAACAGATTTAATACTTTATATTTCATAGCTTACGAGATAGAACGACACGATACACTTTCTGACAATTATTTGATGGTCGTATAGTATCAAAGATCCAACGACCATCATCAGTGATCAGCACTAAACCATTGGTATCGACATCCAAGCGCCCTGCCACATACAATTCTGAGACCTTCTCGATCTGCAAGGAATTAAAGAGCGACGGATAGCCTTCATCGACATTCGAGCAAGTCGTGCCCAAGGATTTATGCATCAGCAGGTAACGAAATTCCCGAGCCTGCAAGCATTCGCCATTGAGCGTGATCGTATTATTCTCAAGCACCTGTATAGCCTCATTCATGACCGCTGCACCATTGACCCTAAGCTGGCCAGCATGTATCAATTGAATAGCCTCGTCCTTGCTGTATTCGGTGCTTTTACTAACAAATTTATCTAGGCGCATGAGACGCTCATTAAGTTCAACAGCCACCGAAGGGGTCAACGCAAAGCGTGCAGATCGTCTGCTTTCCGCCAACTCAGGACTTGCCAGCTAGCTAGCCCTACGGCGGACAAAGCGGCAAGAGCACTGCTTCGACTGCTCGATTGATCGGGATGGTTGGGTCACAAGAAGGCACAAGAAACCACAAGAAATCGAACCATCTAAAAGTCAGCCTTTGTATAATTTTTGTAGTTATAAAGATTAGCTAGAATCTCTCCGCCACAGCCTTCGGTTAGATCTGGGTGGTGAACTCGTTTTTGAATTCTTAGCCTGTCGCAGCGTCGAACCACAATCTAAGGCACCTTCCCTTGCCGAAGAGGCGCCCCACATTCAGTATTAATAAGCTAACTATATAAGGAAAAAGAATATCTATAAAGATATGCCCTGACGAAAAGTCCTAGTATCCCGCAAAATACGAATTCAAGGTTTACAAAAAGATGTTAGTATTCAACAACTATGCCACTATTTTTAAAAACAATCGATGCACCTCATGTCCCAAGCACCCAGTCCACTTAAATCTACCGCGATCATCACAGCTCTGCTCTCGATTGCACTCACCCCGCACGCCCAAGCCCAGCAGGCCGACTTTATGCACAGCACTGTGAAACAAGCCACCACGCTCGATACTCTCCCTGTGATTCAAGACTGGCAACACCCAGCCAACGGCGTCTGGAGTGCCAGCATTGGCGACATGGCCAACGAACTACGCTATACCGATCTAGCGGCCGAGCCCCCGCGTATCGGCCGTTTGAATACGCTCGGCGATCCAGATTTCCCATTCGAAGCCGATTCGATTCGCTACTCCATCAACCCCGATGGCCGCATCATGGTGCGCATCCCCTGCGGCCCAGATGAAAAACTCTACGGCTACGGTCTACAGCTCGATAAGGTTAATCAGACCAGCCGTGTGCTGGAGCTGAACATGGATCATTGGGGGCAAGGCGGCGGCCGCACCCATGCACCAGTGCCGTTCTATGTTTCTTCTAAAGGCTACGGCGTATTCTTCAACACCGCGCGCTTTCTTAAAGTTTACAATCAGATCAGCAATCGCAAAGACGCCAGCCAGCGCCCCCCCGAAGTCGACCGCAATCCGCCCGAGGATGAAGTCGCCAGCCAGCCCAGCCCGTGGCAGGCCAACCCGATGGGCGACTCCGTAGAGGCAGCGATCAGTGGTAACGGCCTCGAGCTGATGGTGTTTGCTGGCGACTCGATGCTGGAAGTGGTGCAACGCTACAATCTCTACTCTGGCGGCGGCGCATTGCCACCACTCTGGGGCCTCGGTTTCTGGCACCGTGTGCACGCGCACCATAATGCACAGCAAGTCGAAGCCGAAGTGGCCGAATATACCGAGCATCAATTTCCGCTGGATGTCATTGGCCTCGAACCTGGCTGGATGACGAAGTCCTACCCCTGCACGTTTGAGTGGCAGACCAAGCGCTTCCCCGATCCGCAAGCCTTCACGCAAGGACTACTCAAGCAAGGCATTCGTCTCAATCTCTGGGAAAACCCTTACCTCTCCCAACACGCAAAACTCTACGAGGACATGTATCCACTGTCTGGCTCGCATACGGTTTGGCTCGGCATCGTACCCGACTATACACTGCCCGCAGCGCGCCACTTGCTGGCAGCGCAACACAAGGCCGACCATTTCGACATCGGCATCAGCGGCTATAAGATGGACGAAGTCGATGGCTACGACCGCTGGCTGTGGCCTGATCATGCCACCTTCCCGTCCGGCAATTCCGCCGAGGCACTACGCCAAACCTACGGCATGCTACTGCAGAAGCTACTCTACCAAGATCTGTTTAAAGCCAACAACCAGCGCACCTACAGTCTGGTGCGCGCCAGCAACGGAGCAGCGTCCGGCTACCCCTTCGTCATTTACTCGGATTCTTACGATCACGCGCAATACATCACTGGTCTCTCCACCGCCAGTCTCTGCGGCATTCTGTGGACGCCCGAAATCCGCAGCGCAGGCAGCGCCCGTGAATGGCTCAACCGCATGCAGACCGTCTGCTTCTCACCAATGGCAAATCTGAACGCCTGGGCCTCTGGCGTAAAGCCATGGGACTTCCCCGAAGTCACGGACGCGGTGCGCGATGTGATCGAGCTCCGAATGCGCCTACTGCCCTACTTCTATTCCGCCTTTGCTGCGTATAATCGCGACGGCATCCCACCCGTGCGTGCGATGATCCTCGAAGGTGACTTTGAAGCAGGCGACCAAACGATCATCGCAGGTGAACTCGACAGCGAAACCAATCCTTATGCGACCGGCGAGATCATTGAGAAGAACGATCAATTCATGTTCGGCCCGAGCATCATGGTGGCGCCCTTCTATCAAGAACACGCCACCGAACGTAGCGTGCAACTGCCTGCCGGTAACTGGTATGATTTCTACACTGGCGTACTGGCGGGCAACAACTGCATGATCACAGTCACCGCAGCCGAGCTACAGGATCGCACCCCACTGTTCGTCAAACAAGGCGCAGTTATCCCGATGTTCGCCGAAGCGCCGCTCAATAGCACCGCCGCCAAAGGCCAAGACATGATCGTGCGCCACTACGGTAACACAGCCGGCAGCTGCGAACTCTACGAAGACGACGCCACGACTTTCGACTACCAAAGCGGTGCCTCACGCATCCGCACATTGTCCGTCGATGCCGATGGCGCGCTCGACGTCAAAATCGAAGGCAACGGCCAATCCCTGTTTGGCGAAATTCTGAACGTCGAACAAATGACGAAGTAGACGGAAGTTTCCAGCACACGCTTTGCCACGTCATTTAATTAGATACAAAAATAAAAATGGCACGGCGACGATCTCTTCGATGATCCAGCGCACTGACGCACCATTGTCGATCACGATGCCGAATGGCAGCCCGTGCTCTTTGACGAAATCTTTGATTGCCCGAACCTTTTCCGGCGACACGGATTGGTCGTAGTTAATCTCGATTGGTTGATCAATGAACTAGACGAAAGGTCGCTATCAAAGACTGGCGTGTACACTGCAATGAACGCCGCATTCACAGCGGCATCGATTAGCAATCACCGGCAGAGGTATTCTTTGTAAAGACATCCTGAACAATTAATCACAACATGCACCAACACTATCAGACTAACATTTAGACTGGTCCAGCTTTGGGGGTCTTCTCACCAAGAAGAAGGTTTTGGCACGCTGCGGCATGCCAACCGCGGACAACTCCGCGATGGCGATCCCCCCCGCATGATCGAATCAACCCAAGTCAACCAAATAACATGCCTACCATCGGGTAAAGACCCGATGGTATGAATACTTTTTTTATGCTATATTATATAGTTCCTTGATGGTTTTTAGCAAAATCCCCTACAAATATCTACGATACTCCCCTTAAATCTACGATATTCTCCCAAAATTCTTTTCCTGTAATGACTCCGACAACCACCATTCACCCGACTGCAAACGCTTTGGACCAAACCAAATCCAGCGGCGTGCAGCGCGGGGTTGTTATGCCGGTTGCGCTGACCTTACTCACCATCTTTTCAGCTGGGACCGCACAGGCGGTTGACTACACCTGGGACCCTACCAGTAGCGACAGTGCAACCACCGAAGGTGCCGGCAATTGGGATACCACGACCACCAACTGGACCACCGACGTGGGAGCCACCAATGAGGTTGGTGGAACTGGCAGCGATCCATTTAATGAAGACCTGATCTTCGGCGGCGGCACCTTGGGCACAGCCGGCACTGTCACCCTCACCGAAACTGGTAATGATTACGGCTCCATCGAGTTTTTAGCTACCAATGCGGGCACTTACACCATCGACTTGAATGGCAATGAAGTGGAGCTTAAACGGTCCGGGAACACATTCCTGATTGGCGAGGATGCCACCATCACAGACATCGCGGGGGGAGGAACATTGACGTTAAATGGTAGTAGGCAATTCAACTTCACCGACAGCAGCAAGACCCTGTCTATCAGTGCCGTGATCGCAGGCGGGGGGGGGACGTATTCAGTGGGCACCGGCGGCACGCTCGACCTCTCAGGGGTCAACACCTTCACTTCAGCTCTCACACTAAACAATCAGTCCCAGCTGGTCATCAGTGGTGCCGGTCAGCTTGGCAGCGGCTCCTACGCCGGCAACATCACGATGAACCAAGGCACGGACTTCACCTACGCCAGCTCCGCCATTCAGACCCTGAGCGGCATCATCAGCGACGACGGAACCGCCAACGGAAATAACGATGTCAACATGACCGGCAGCGGCACATTGACCCTCTCCGGCGCCAACACCTACACGGGTGTCACTAACATCAACGCAGGCACTCTGGTGGCTGATGTGGCGGACGTAGCAGCTACCTCTGGCGCCCTCGGCAACGGCGGTAACATCAGCTTCACTGGCGGCACCCTGCAATACGGCACCGGCATCACCCAGGACTACAGTGCCCGTATCCTCAACAGCACCAGCGCGATCAGTGTGGACACCAATGGCGAGGACGTCACCTGGGGCACCGCACTCAATGGTTCGAACACCGGCGGTCTGACCAAAGACGGTGTAGGCACCCTGGTTATTGACGCTAAAGGAAACAATGCGGGCGTCCTCACGGTCAACGACGGCACCTTGGAAATATCCGCAACTGTGACAGGTAACTCTCTCAGCTATACCAGCTACCAGATCAACAACGGATCCACTCTGTTTTTCAATGAGACAACAGCGAGTAATATCGTATTGGCCCTTGGTAAAGGCGATATCACATTCGGCAGCAGTGTTACCGGCGGCACCCTCCAACTGTTCGGCAATACCATCTTTCGTAATCAAACCATCACGACCACTGGCGGAGCAAAGAACTTCATCACTGGCGATAGGTTCAATTTGCAGAACACCAGAAACATCACCTTCGACACTGCTGTAGGCACGGATGTAGACGGCATCGACCTCGAGGTCTCGGCTACAATTAGCAACGGGGATATCATTAAGGACGGTGTCGGCACTGTGTCCATTACCAATAGCGCAAATAACTTGGGGGTAGTATCTGGCACACCCAACACGGTCACCATCAACGCCGGCACGCTTGAGGTCGGGGGTGCGGGTAGGCTGCAGAGTGGTTCTTACGCGGGAGCGATCACCAACGCCGGGATTTTCAAATATAACAGTACGGATGACCAGACCCTCAGCGGCGTGATCAGCGGCGCAGGTGCGCTGACAAAAGACAACACCAGCACCCTGACCCTCTCCGCATTGAATACCTACACTGGTGCGACTACTATCAGCGACGGAACGCTTGAAATCGGCAGCGCCGGCAAGCTTGGCAACGGCAGCTACGCAGGGACGATCGCCAACGACGGCATTCTGAATTACAACAGCTCCGCTACCCAAACGCTCAACGGCATCATCAGCGGCACCGGCGCCATAGTCTTGAACGGCACGGGCCAGCTCAACCTCTCGGCCAATAATTCCTTCACCGGAGGCGTGACGGTCAATAATGGTACACTTAGCCTCGAGAGTGGCGGCATTGGTGAGAATGGCCCCCTGACCGTCAACGGCGGACTAGTGTCAGTAAGTATTCACGATAGTTACGATAATTTATTGGTATCCGAACTCTCCGGCACGGGCGGATTAATTGATGTTTCCAGGAGAAGATTGACTGTCACCCAAGCTACCGATACCACGTATGCAGGAGTTATACAGGACGTGGGTGGTATAATCTCCAATGGAAACGGTACCGCTTTCACCAAAGCCGGTGTCGGCACGCTAACCCTCACTGGGGACAACACCTACTCCAAAGACACCACCGTCAGTGGTGGCACCCTCGAGGTGAGTGGTGCCCTCTACAGCGCAGGGACTGTCACTGATACCTCCCTCACAATCGGCGCCGCTGGCACCCTGGACGTCACTGGCGCGGGCTCGCTCGGATTGGGCGCAGCCTTCGACAAGACTATCGCCAACAGCGGCACCTTCAATTACAACAGTACCACCGACCAGGAGCTGAGTGGCGTCATCAGTGGCGCAGGTGTACTGACAAAGGATAATACCAGCACATTGACGCTGACCGGTGCGAACACCTATAGCGGCGCTACCAACATCAACGCCGGTATCCTGCGGGCTGATGTAGCGGACGTAGCTGCTACCTCCGGAGCTCTCGGCAACGGTGGTGACATCACCTTCACTGGCGGCACCCTCCAATACACCGCCAACAGCGCGGGCAGCGACTACAGTACTCGCATCAAGAGCAGCACCAGCGCGATGACCTTCGATACCAATGGACAGAACGTCACCTTCGCCACCAAATTTGCCAATACCAACACCGGCGGCCTGACCAAGCTCGGAGCGGGAGAGCTGTCAGTGGTATTGGACAGCTCTAGCTATACCGGCCTCACCAAGGTCGATGGGGGAACTCTGGTGCTGGGCAACAACACAGTAAATAATACAAACACTTCAAGCTCGGGCTTTGAAATCAACAACGGCTCAACGCTGCAATTTGAACGGGGGGCTCAGGGGATCCTGATCGGTGGAAAAACTTTCACATTCGACAGCAATGGAGGAGGTGCCTTGGAGGTCAATGGATCAGCACTTCTCTGGCGTGATAACACGATCGTGACCTCCGGAGGTCTCCAAAATACATTTAGCGGCACTGCTGGCGTTAACGTTCAGAACAATCTAAATAATGCGGTCACCCAGGCGAGATTCATGACTTTCGATGTTGCGGATGGTTCGGACGAGGTTGATCTTCTGGTATCAACTAATGTAGCTAATGCGAAATTAATCAAGAATGGCGCAGGTACTGTGGCTCTGACCAGCTCGGCCAACGAGTTGACTCTAGCAACCCAGACAGTCACGATCAATGCTGGCACGCTTGAGATCGGCGGTGCGGGTCGTCTGAATGTGGGTAATTACTCGCAAGCTATTACCAACGACGGCACCTTTAAATACAACAGCAGCGCCGACCAGACCCTCAGTGGCGTGATCAGCGGTAGTGGCGCGCTGACACAGAGCGGCGCCGGCACCTTGACCCTTTCTGGAGCGAACACCTACACGGGCGCCACCACCGTCAGTGCCGGCATCTTATTAATTAACAACACCACTGGCTC
>DBBT01000138.1:20412-22408 GCA_002292345.1 Opitutia bacterium UBA977
CTGACACTGGCCTCGGGTTCGTTTACCAATATGGAAATCACCGGCAGCACACGTGGCACCGACTATGACGGTATTGATGTGGACGGTGCATTGACCTACGGCGGCGGGCTGACCTTGACATCGAATACCTTGATCGGGGTCGGTGAATATAACCTGTTCGACTTTACCAGTGAAAGCGGTGATTTTTCATCAATCACATTGAGCGGAACTGCCTACGCCAATAACACATTTACTCAAGACGGGGATGTTTGGGACGCGATTGTTGATAATCAGACCTATACTTACTCGCAGGTCACCGGCAATTTAGTCGTGGCTACGGCCGCAGTACCGGAGCCAGAAACTTTCGCGCTGTTGGGTGGCTTGTTGGCACTCACGTATGTGCTTGGTCGCCGCCGGCGTCGTTAAGCAGCTTGAACTTGGTGCCCTGCAGCGCTACGCTGCTTTATTTTAATCGTATACTTGTCGACTGGTTTTAGCTCTCGTACGCGAGGCGTTCATCGCTAGTCTATGGCTAATCGGTTGACTTTCTTAGCCCGCATTGGGTTTTAACTTTTTTATTCTGTATGGCTGATCATGTCGGAAGCGGTTGGGTAATGATCCTGGGGCATCCCGTGGAGAAACGCACGGTGAAGCTTATTTCGTTGGTGAGTCTCGTCTGCGTGTGTGGCGCGGCGGGCCTGTATTATATATCTGATCAGTATGCAGATGAAGCCAAAGCACTCGAACTGCTGGCGGCTAACGAGCTGTCGCAGTCAAAGTCAGTCAAAGCGATCGGCCGATTTGGAGAGATACCGATCAGGCATACTACAGCAGTCGATATTGACCTAGCGGCTGAAGAGCTGTCGCAATCTGAGCCAGTCAAAGTGTTCGATCCATTACGAGAGCTACTGATCAAGCATATCGCAGCTGTCGGCTATGCTGACCTGCCAGCTTTTCTGATCCGCGGCGAGTATCATCAGCAAGGGCTTGCGGAACTGCCCTTCATGCTGATGGTTCGTGCTCCGGGGCTGTATCGACAGTCCTTGGAGCTCGGCGTGCGCAAGATCGATTCGGGCTATGCGCAGGGTGCGATCTGGAGTAATGCCCAGCAGATCCTGCCCACCGTCGGCGACTCGCGGCTAGCACGGGAAAATCGGCTCTTTTTGCTGCTGCAATTATCGATTCCCGCCTTGGCCTGGTTGGACCTCAAACAACCGTTGCAGGAGCACTTCGATTTGCTGCCGGCTACGGTGTGGCAACAGCAGCCAGTTGCAGTCATCCGCAATCGCTCGCATGAGGCACCCATCCTCCATTATATTGATCTCGACACTGCACTGGAAGTCGGCCGTAGCGCCACCGTTAGCGCGGCGGACGGCAGCGAGCATCTGCTCGAATTAATTTTTGCCGCGCCTAACGCGGAGCAGCCTATTGCATTTCCAAGTGGCTATGAATGCCGGCTCGACGGCAACAAAGTCAACTCAGTCACATTTAGCAAATACGAGTTTGATAAGTGGTTGCCGGATGTGCTGTTTGAGCCCAAGCAGGACCCCGCGCTGCTCAAGTAGCGCATACCCCGCCAGCTGATCGCTGCGCTACGGCGAATCTCAGCGATGCGTGCCGACATTTCAGCGGGCTGGGCGCTAGAGCGGCGTGGTCCGAGTGGCATACCCTTATCGCGGACTGCGACTGCCCCACAACCCTGCGCTCGCGCGCTCCTACTTGCCTCCCTACGCTCTCGCGCCTTGTCCCTCGCCCTGCTCTCACCCTGCCCTCGCCCTGCTCTCACCCTGTCCCTCGCCCTGCTATCCACCCTGCCTCGCGCCCTCCTTGCTAAACATTGCCCAGCTGTGGCTTAGCTGCCGTGCCCTGCTCTCCCACCGCGCCCTGCCAGTACGCCCTCCAAGCCAAGCAGCAAACCGCGCACAAAAAAGGACCACACTCCCTAAAGTGTGGCCCTTAATTTTAGTGAATTCTATAAATAGAACTCAAAGTTTACAGCTTACTGCCCAGTCACCAC
>DBBT01000138.1:22440-26829 GCA_002292345.1 Opitutia bacterium UBA977
CTGGTATCCTCTTCGATAACCACACTAGCGGTACCGTTGACTGCTTCAGTCCACGAACCACTCAGATCCGCCGCGTATTCAGCCTTGATCGTCACATCATTACCGGTAGCGGTCGAGATATCACTACGGTTATAAGTGAAGATCATATGAGTCGCATCTTGAGACACTGTTGGCACTGCCGTGTCTTGGTTAGCGATTGGTGAACCACCAAGCACGTATTCGAGCAAGTTACTGAGACCATCATTATCATAGTCTGTTAATGGATCAGTCGCTGGAGAGCCAGTAAAGGACGCGTCACTCGCAGTGAAGCCTGCAGCCCAACTCGCTACATCGTTGGTCGCAACTTCTAGAATCGCGACCTCACACACATTCGTTGTAGTGCTAACATTAATTGTGTAATCGACTCCATATGTTTTACCAGGAGCTGTGATGGTGAATCCAGCCGGAGCCTCAACTGGACTGGAAACCCCTGCAGGAAGCGCGGAGATGTTACTAGAAGCGACTAGTGGGAACGTAGCAATGCTGCCCCACCCAGTGAAGTTGGTCAGATCCACTTCAATCGAAGCTTCACTTAGAGATGCGTAGGTACCCGCTTGAAGGTAAGCAACTCCAGTTGCATCAAATACGTACCTGTAAGTAGATACATTAGTTATCGCTACTGAGTTCGTGGCAGTCACCGCTGCGCCACTACCACCTTCGATCACTAGAGTTTTGCCTGTGGCCATACCAAAGCGAGCACCGCTGGTAATGGTACCGCCGTTTCTTAGCGTCGTGTCGTTACCAATGAACAGGCCAGTTTGAACGGCGCCGTCAGTGAGCATATTAAAGCTGCCACCATCAATGATGAGCGCACTACTACCAGTCGACAGACTTCCTCCGCCACTGATCGTGGCGGACACTGCTCCGTTAATTGTTGTAGTACCACCGTCGAGTGTGATCGCAGCGCTCGAGTTGAGAGTCGTGGCGATCGTAAGGTTACCTGCACCTTGTTTCGAGAAAGGTGCTGTGATACTGCCGGCGCCCGTGAAGGTGTAGCCAGCCGTCGAATCCACAAACACCGACAATGGCGTGAGCGCAGTTGAAACGGTCACAGTGCCTGCGCCGGCATCTGTGAAAGAAACTGGGGCGCCATTATTATATGAGCCATCCCAGTTAGTTGCATCGCCGTCGGCCCAGACTCTATCGCCTGCGCCATTCCATACTTGTGAATCTAGGTTCAGCTGCAGCTCATTCCCGCTGACCTCGAGTACATAGTTCGCGATCGGAGCACTCAATACAGGTGTGCCCGCTATCGAAGTAGCTGAAATCAGTGTGTACGATGCCAAGGTCGGTGTACCAACGATCACGATCTGTGATGCTGCGTCGACGCTCAGGGCAGCCTGCAGTGCAAGGGTCGTACCTAAGTCCACCTCAAGCGCTCCAGCAGCAGCAACTGTGATAGCCGATGTATAATCATCCGTATCAATATCCAAGATACCCGCGCTAACGGTGGTGGTACCACTGATAGAGTGTGCCGCACTGGACCGATTATTCAGGGTCAGTGTGCCAACGCCGGCCTTGACTAGATTCATGGCTCCATCAAAGCGACCTGTATAGGTCGTGTCGGTCGCTTGATTCAGCGTCAGCGTACCGGTTCCAGTGCTGTCGGTGATGCTCATGTTGCTACCGTCGTCGGTTACATCCGTGGTTGCGATTGATGCCAGCGTCTGGTCGAAGCCGTTCAAGTCTAACTTTGAGGTCGAAAACTCTGGTGCGGTCCAGCCAAATACCATGGTTGAAGTAGCAGCGATCGCATCACTCACGCCGAGCTTCACGCTGCCGTCGAAGAACACGGTTGCATTCCCCCAGACGTTGCCCGTGGTATTCAGTAGAAAATCATTCGCAGTGCCTTGCCCTGCGGTGCCAGATCCGGCCACTCTAATATTAAAATCTCCAACATCAATTGCTGAGTTAAATACAAAGTTGCCGGCAAAAGTAGAATCACCACTAGATGTGCCTGCGTCAACCACACCGCCTGTGACGGTCAGCGGAGCAGAACCATCTGCGGTATTGATACGGACACCACCATTATTAATCGTGATCTGACCACTCACAGTGTTAGCTCCATCGCTGAGGAGAGCACCTGCTGAATTAGACGGGCCAGTTCCATTCAGGATAAGCGGATCTGCAACCGTAATGCCACCAGAGATCGAAAGCTGCCCAGGACTTTCGACAGTCGTGCCGGCTGCGGCAGTACCGAGCGATGCGACGTCACTGATAGCTAAAGTACCAGCATAGACGTTGGTGGCACCTGTGTAGGTGTTGGCACCGGTCAGCGTCAGTGTGCCGGTGCCGTTCTTATCGAGCCCGCGAGCCGAACCGTCCTCAGAAATGACGCCACTGACCGCCAGGTTGTGGTCGGCGCCGGTGTTGATAGCGCGGTCGCCACCAGTCAACTGCAGATCGAGCGTTATGCTATCATCAATCGTGCCAGCAGCATCGGCCGAAGTAATATCGCCGGTCAAGTTGATGGCATTGCCTGCTAGCGAGAAGCTCTCGCCGGCAACTGTATTATTAAACTGGATGCCGTTGGCAACATAACCAACTAGATCATTGGTTGTGGTGGCCTGTGCGGTTCCAGTAAAAATGACTGCGTTTACACCTGAGGGTGGCAGTTCGTCGCCATCCCAATTCGCCACAGTGCCCCAATTGCCATCAGCACCTCCACCATCCCAGTTCGAAGTCGGGGCGGAGAGTTTTAATACGAGACTAGTTGCATTAGCGCCTGACCCAAAGCCAATGCTCGCAGTCAAGGGACTGAAATCACCAGTGACTGTCATGGTCTCAGGCAACTTTGCGCCTGCATCGGTAGAACGCATCAGGACTATTTCAGTTGCTACTGTGCCAGCATAAGTACCCTTATCGACAGTAACAGTCAACGGATTCGTACCTCCAGTGTTAGTTTCTAAGCTGAGTCTCGTGCCACAGTCGAATACTCTCACTCCTGACTCATCTAAAATAAAGTTAATCGTACTTGGACTCCCCGACCAGGCGTTAACGTAGCCACCAACAGTACTGTCAACGCCAGAACCAGTGAAGGTGGCCGAAGCATCTTGGAAAGCAAATTTATCTGCATTGTGATTAAATGAACCATTTGGGCCGCTTACGTTTAGGTCGCGATCGTATCTGGATCGGTTGTTGGTGCCTGCGGTAGTAGTATAGGTCAGGCTGCCAGTGAGATTAACCGTGCCTTCGTTGAGTATATGCTTTTGCCCATTTGGATCGTAAGCGGTCGTCACGTTCACGGCACCCGATATAGTTAGCGTGCTAGTTGCTGAAAGAAAAATTCTGTCCCAATCAGTGCTGCCGCCGTCAATATTGAGTGTGCCAGCCACAGTCAAATCGCTACCAGCAGCCAGAGTGAGGTTATTCGTTAGGTTAAAGGTGCCGCTCGAGCCCACAGTCACGTTGCCGGCTGTTACTTCGAGTGGGAGTCCATCCGAGCGGGTAAAGGTCGTGTCGATCGTCAGGTTACCTGTACCTTGCTTCGTAAAAGGTGCAGTGACACTACCAAGGCCCGTAAAGGTGTAGTCATTGCTGGAATTGACTAATACGCTGAGGGGCGTGAGCGCAGTTGAAACAGTCACAGTGCCTGCGCCGGCATCAGTGAAGCTCACTGCCTCGCCATTATTATACGAGACATCCCAGTTAGTTGTATCGCCCTCGACCCACACAGCATCGCCAGCGCCAGTCCAGATTGGTGTTTCCTCGGCAATATTTACCACTGACAAAACGATTCCACCACCGGTGGCGGTGATTGTCGCCGTATACACGAGAGGGTCGAAACCAGTGACAACTGTATCTAAAGTGTCTAAAACTGTAATAGTGCCTTGGACGAGAGTAAAATCCGCTGTCCCGCCTGCGTAGTTGGTGCCGTCCGCAGAGATAGTACATCTTTGATCATCAGATGTCCTACCACATTGAAAGGTCCCTGCAGTCATCACAACTGGACTCACGCCAGTTGCGTCGGCAATGAAGTTGATACTACCTTGGTTGGCGGCTCCAGCATAATTCCAACCATCTCCTTGGACCGTGTTGCCAGATCCAATGATGTTCAGAGTAACTCGCGGCCAGGTCGCACCCGTGTTGGTGGTGGTAAATGTACCCCCATTACTAATATTGATGGTACCAGCTTGAGTAATTGTTTGGCTTTGCGAAGCAATCAGACTCAAACTGCCGCCGTTGACATTGTATGTCCCAACTCCAAGCAGTTTACCAGTGACTGCGACGTCTCCAGTAATCTCTAATACATTATTTACGTCGACTTGAACATTCCCAGTAAAAGCGCTGCCTGTGCCAGCCAGCTGCCAACGTCCGTCTGATATGGGTGCACCAGGTATATTCGGCTGA
>DBBT01000138.1:26882-27346 GCA_002292345.1 Opitutia bacterium UBA977
ATCGTTGGCTGTAATGTTGCCGATAGTGAGTGGTGCCAATGGGGAGGATAATACGGAGTTACCTTGTTGTAATACCAAATTACGCCCCATGTTGTATGCGACACTACCTGAATACCACACATGATTTATTTGCCCGCCACTGCCAGCCAGAGTCAGGTTAGTGCCAGAGCCTAGATTTTGATCAAATTTTAAACTACCTGTAACTTGGGCAATATCACCATTAAAACTAGAATTATCCCCATCTAGAGCGACATAAGAGGAACTGTTTCTCACCCTCATATTCAAATTGAAGGCACCAGATATATCACCATTGATGATGTAAATCTCGGACGCCGTGTTCTGCCGACCAATATTAACGTTGCTATTACTGTTTAAATTAGCATTAATGGTGTGAGGTGAGCTGGCGGTACCAGCTGCTGAAGCAGCCCAAATTTGAGGAGCACCCCCTCTTAAATTGATGGTAG
>DBBT01000089.1:0-2851 GCA_002292345.1 Opitutia bacterium UBA977
CAGACGCTGGTTGCGCATCGCATTCACGTTGCTACTGGTGCTGACCCTAGGCTGGTTGATCTACGAGAGTGCCGCCGCAATGGCGATTTTCCGCTAGGTGGGAGAAGAGTTGAAACTGGGATCCTCAAAGTGGAAGCGACACTCTTGTCGCTTTTTTTAGTGAACCCGTCGCCGGGCAGACCATCCTAGCCGGTAGCACAGCCGTCAGCTAGAACGTGGAATATACCTTACAACGCATAGAGCTGTACCAAGACCGCCCACTGCGGCGGCTTAGGCAACAACCCAGCGGCACCAACATTTTAATCAAAAGGCGCGGTGCATGTTAGCCTTTACTGTAAACACCTAAGGAGTGAGGCCGACTCGCCCTCGTTTGCATCAACATCGGCTCAACGTGGGCGAGTCGCCCAAACTCCAAAACTATCCACAACGCAAAGGCCCTATTTCCTCCTACCCACGCTCCGCGCTTCCGCTCGCTAAGGCTATGCTCAGCATCAATCAGTACCGCTCCCGACAAGTGACAATACAAAAAAAGCGCGGCCCAAAATGGAGCCGCGCCTTTTGAATAAATCGATTAAGGATCAGGGACAGGATTGACTGGGACAGAATCAACGAGAACCCGGATGAATCGCATCGGATCAACCGTGACATCCTGGCTGTCTTTCACCGTCACACGTGCCGAGTAGCCTTGGTCGAGCACGCTAGTCACGTTGCCTTCACTCAATAACAAACCTCCATCGCCAGTCAGCGAGGTAGCCCCAGTTAATTCATTATACGGACCATCGATCACCACAATGACCTCGGGCGAAGTGAACCCGACATTATCATCGGCCTGAACGGTGTAAATCAGGTCGTCCGCACGCGTCACGATATCGAAGGCGATGCTTAGATACTCATCTCCCTCAAAATCAGTCACTCCATATGTCCCAGGGAACCGGCTTCCGGTAGTATCCCCGTCCGCTGGGTTACGATTGAAGGCATAGGCCAAGAAGTTCGCAACATCCGCCGGCGCTCCACCAGCATCCGCAGTGACTCCATACAGCAATTCCCAATCCGCTTCGTTGACAATCGGTGGCTGGAAGCTGATACCGAAGAGACCTTCATTCTGATCGGTGTTGGGAGCGAAGAAATCAGACCCCAATGCCTCACCCGGATTGAAGATCCACCAAGGCAACCCTGTCGGGGCGACCAGAGCCGGATCCTCTCTGACGATCTCGGACTCACGAACGACATCGGTCGAATCCAGCTTAATCTCAATCAACCACAGGTAATCGGTGATCGCGAAATCCGGATCGATGATGTCATTCAATCTAGCTCCACTTGGCAGAGCGAGATCCAGATCAAAATCCAGGATGTCGCCGTTAGGCTTCGCATCGCTGCGCCCTTCCATCAGCTCCTGGACAGTGAAGTCGCCGAGCTCAATGGTGACATTGAATGTATCAATTACCGAGACAAATGCCCCGGCATCCAGTTCCTCACGCTTGGCGCCACGCAGACTAATCTGAGTCGTCCAGACCTCGCTGCCTTCGACGCGATCCAGCCCCACATTCTGCACGCTAAAGCGCAGGCGCATCGGAGACTCCGTGTAGTGGAACATTTCCTCATCGACATCGACGGCAACACTCGCGCCATCGCGCGGGTCCAGATAGAAGTTTATTCCGTCGACCGCCTCGGTAATGACGCCAGGATCAGGATTGACGATCCGCAAGGCAGGCAAGCGCGTGACTTGAATGTCCCGGTTTTCTGAAATCACGATGTTGTTATCCTCGTCATACTCAGTCACCAGATCGTTCGAATCGACCTTAGCCATGAGATAATAGCTATTTTCGGGAATCGAATCGCCCAGTTGGATCGGCCCGAGGAAACGGATCAAGTTGCCCGACGTGAGATCGCCCTCGACTTGACTGACCGTACCGAGCACCAAGTCGTCTCCATTGCCCCAGGTCCGGTCCAGCGACAGTCGGACTTCCAAATCTGCGGAGGTGAAGTTAACCGCAGTGACATCTTCGCCCTGATTTTCGGCTTCGACGGTGATATCCAAATATTCCGTGCCGAGCAACTGATCGGGTTCCCCCGCAATGCCAGCCACATCCAAGACATACTCACCGGCGGTGTAGTTCAACGTAGTCAAGACGAGTTCGGCATCGCTGAAAGACGTGAATGCCACCAGATCGACCCAACCGGCATCCTCGAATTCGCCGGCCTCGCCGGTCTTGCGGTAAGCCCAACGCAGTTCCTGCGTGCCGGCCGGAATGAAGAATTGCTTCGACTCCCAATCGACTTCACCGGTGATTCGATCTTGAACGACGCCATTGATCGAGAACTCCAGGAAGTTCGAGCCATTGGTGGCAGAGACTTTCCAATCAAAGTCCAGGATCGATGGCCCTTCAACCACGGTCTGGAAATAAGAAGTTTCACCAGAGCCGGTGGGACCGGACTTGGCGGCATCTTCACCATCGGAGGCACCGCCGATGATCTGTGAATCATCCACGCCGAACCAGCCACCTGGGCCACCGACTTCCAGCGTAAGCGTCGCGGGCACGTCGTCGATCGCAACATTGAGGAGCACCGACGGGGCAATTTCGAGTGCTGCCGCGCCAGTAAACCGATCGTTGTCGGTTTCATTGGATTCGGGAATACTACCCGTAGCACTTTCTTCATCGTCCCAATCCACGTAGGCACCGACGTAGTAAAAGGCTTCCAATGAAATTTCGGCCGGAATAGTCAGAGGTCCGTCGGTTGCTTGCGAGTATGTCCGGGATTCACCCACAGCTAAGCCGTCGTTATCGGCAATCGTCATTAAGACGAAATCACCGTCATTCCCCCAAAGATTATCTCCGGAAACCCGGATTTG
>DBBT01000089.1:2952-15646 GCA_002292345.1 Opitutia bacterium UBA977
AAACTGAAGTCGTCCACCCAGCCGCGGTCTTCGCCTGCCGAATCCAACGCATCTTTGATGTATTCCCAGCGGAAGGTGTGGTTTCCAGCCGCAACCAAGCGGCTCACGCGGATCCAACCGTCCTCTTCACCTGCAATACTGGCGACGGGATTGCTCAAATCGTCGATATAGAAGTTCAGCTCGTCGCGGCCGAACTCGTCGTTCTGGCTACTCACCTTCCAGCGGAAAGTCACAAAGGTGTCTGTCGTCGCCAAAATACTTGTTTCGAAAGCAGACACTTCCAGATTACCAATATCAAGACTCATGGCGGCATCGACACCGTCAATCGTAGTCGTCGTTTGACCCACCCATGGGAGTTCTCCATCAAAAGATGGAGTCGTATCTTGGATCACGCTGTTGCCGGCACCGCCGTCTTCGGGGATGAACTCAAACGCCTCCGCAACAGAGACTTCGCTAAAGATAAAATCTTTATCCGCAAAAATCGTGCCGTTGTTAGTTTCGTCTAGCTCTTCGACCGCTTCCAGCGCGTCGATATACACACCGAAGAATAAGCGCTCGCCGATATAGCCGAGCGATACCAGATCCGCACGGATATCCACGGCATCGGGATTAACCAGCACCTCACTGGCAGGCGAACCATTTGCGGCCAGACCGCCGGTGTATTCATAATCCAAGACCACATAATCAGTCGCGGGGTCCAGATCGACATCGCGGGAGAGCAGCACGCGAACGCGAATCGTCTCATTCACAGCGGCGAGGCCTTCGTTGGCGATCGTGAAATCAAAATCCAGCTTGTTCGGATTTCCATCGGCATCACGGATGAAATAATAGTCAGGCTCGGGATTCACTTCAGTGACGACGAGATCAGGCAGTGCCACGATTTCAACCACCGGATCGGCGGTGATGAATTGATTGTTCGTCTCGCCTGGAAATCCGCCGGCCGTGTATTCGTCGATCTGCCCTGTGGGATCAATCGCCCCCGGAAGAAGCACACCGTCCGCATCGCTAAAATCATCGATGTAAGCGATCACATAGTAACTACCCGGATCCAAGTTTTCCGGCAGGTTGATAGAGAAACCATTGACCGCGGGGCTACCTGCAAAAAATTGTTCCTCGACGATATCTTGACGAACAAGAATATCGTCAGGTGTTCCGAGCACACCATCGGGTCGATTTAAAGTGCGATCCTTGGAAAGATACACGGAGATCGCATACTTACTCAAAGCCGTGGTGGATGTTCCCTGATTGCGGCTATTGACGTTGATATTCAGTTGATCGCGCTTGAGGACATACGTGCCGCTATTTACAATCAGACCGCTTTCAGTTAGATTCACGCCGTCGATGACCAGTTCAGGCTTATCAATAGTAAAAACCTCAAGATTATCGACATAAACCACATCGCCTGCGGCATCGACACCCTCGACATATTCCCACTCGACTTCGGCCCCGGCAGGGACCACGCGTTGCACCGAGAGCCATCCGTTGGTGTCGCCGAAGATCTCATTGACCCCGCCACCAGTCACGCCGCCGACAACACGGTAAATCAATTTATTCTCGGCACTGCTCGTGTCTGCGCGCCAATCAAATGTAATCAAGACAGGATCGGCAAACACTGTGCTAAAGGCCGCACTTTCACCGGCAATAATGGACGGACTTTGAACCGCATCGCCGTCAGTCGTAAACACATTCTCTTGACCAAACCAGGTGGCATCACCTGATGTCGTGAAAGTAAGTAGCGGCTGATCAATCGCCTCTGGAATCGGAATACCAAGAACCACCACTTCAGCCGTCGGCGTGAAGAATACATTATTGGCTTCACCATCTTCACGAATCACCACGTTGGTTTCGGACAGCAGTTCGGTTTGCTCGGTGATGCTGTTATTCACATCGACGATCCCGCCCAAGTAATAATTACCGGTCGCAAGACCAGCGGGGAGGTTCACGCTAAACGCGATCGCCAGCGATCCGCCTGAATCCAAATCCGCGGCCAGTGTCACGGTAAATTCTGAATCGAGTTCGATGGAGCCGGAATCGTCCGTGGTTTGAGTCGGCGACAAAAAGAGGCGGACATCAAATTGAGTGCCGCTGGCGATCGAACCATCGCCCGTATTTTCCAACGCAATATCGATCTCGATGAGATCTCCCGGATCGTAATCCGCTTGCAGCGGATCGACATCAAGCCCATCGGGATCGGTGAAAATCAAATCCGGGAAGAACTCAAAACTGGACGTGGTGCCCGCGTCGTTATTGGTCTCATTGGTTTCTTCGATTACGTCACCGGAGTCCGCGCGGACCACGATGTAGTAATTCGCCTGCGCGATACTGGCCGGCAGATCCAAGGTAAAGGGAATGGTCAGACTCTCGCCGGCCGAAATCGGATCCGAAAACAACAGCTCCGTCCCGCCTCCGCCACCGAAATCGAGAGGAATCGCGTCGGCGCTGTTGAACGAAGTGGTGGGACTTAACACCGCGGATAATTCGAAGGGTGTTGAGATTTCGCCGGTGCCACTGTTTTGCAGTGAGAAGGAAGCATTCACGGTATCGCCCGGTGCCGGAGTGAGGGTCGAGATGGTTAGGCTGGTTGCTTCGAGATCCGCAACACCGAGGTTGGAATTCGCAAAGAAATCCTGCCCGGGTAGGGACGGGTCGGTTTGTCCGTTCGCCAACTGGCCCACATCATTGATACCCGCAGTCAGTAGAAATCCGTCAGCGTCAACGACCGCAGAAAACTCTTCACCCGCACCAATGGCGAGAAATGTGTCCGGCACCTCGAGTGCGGTCGGCAAGTCTTTTTTGATATTCGGGAAAAGGAAGCTTCCTTGCCCGTCGTAAAGAGGCAACCCTAGTTGACCGCCCTGATAATTATTACCCCAGCCGTATAGCGTGCCATCGTCCTTCAATCCGAGCGTATGCGCGGAGCTCGAAGTCGATGCAACTGAAACATCGACCCAGTCGACGCCCGTGCCAACCCGAGCCGGTATTTTCTCTAAACCATTACCGCCGGTGCCGAGATTCCCACCGCTACCCCACACCCACAACTGCCCCGTTTGAGTCGCGGTATTGCGCAAGGCAAAGGTCGCATTGTAACCACCGAAAAGATCGCTCCATCCAGCGGCCGTGCCGACTTGAGTCGGAGCAACCACCCCGATTGGGGGGTTGCCATTGACTAATATGCCCAACTCATACCCGCCATTCTGGGCAGAATTACCGATGCCCCATGCCCACAGCGTGCCATCCGAGCGAATCGCATGCGAGTGCGCTTTGCCTGCGGCAATCGCGATATAGGGGTTCGCGTCAAAAGGTGTTTGGATACTCGTCCGAATATCCAGATCAGGATCATTAAAAATAGGGCCGAAGCCAAGCTGCCCGTAACTATTGCCGCCCCAGACGAAAAGTAAACCGTTGCTCTTACGCGCCATCGAGTGAAATTCCCCAGCGGCAATTTCGACCCAATCGATCGCGGTGCTGATTTGCACCGGATCCACACGATTCGTAGTCGTTCCATCGCCAAGCTGGCCACGCGTGTTCGAGCCCCAAGCCCACAAAGTACCGTCGGTGCGTATCGCAAGCACATGAGCCGACGCTGCGGGCGTGCGACTGACCGAGACCTCTCTCCACTGCTCAGGCGGCAGAATTTGCTGAATTTCGCCCGCTGCAACCTCGGTCGCAATGGCGCCCCAGACGAACAGATTGCCATTGGCATCAACCACCGCACCGAAGTCGTCGCCGACGGACATACTGTAATCCTGCGCCTGCGCGCCGATCTCAGCGGCAAAAAACAATAATACAGAAAGGAGAGCAGGCCGGGAGAAGCAGTGGACTTTTTTGAGTCTAAGTATAATATCCATAAGGAATCTCTCTTGCTCGGGTTAAAATTAGCGACGGCGGCGATTACTGCGACTTGACGTATCAAAGGCTGCGCCGTCGGCGGCGGTAACTTTGCTGGTATCTTTTTCATCCTGCTCAACAGTGCGCTCGATTGCCTCGAGCTCAGAGGGCTCCTTGGCAATCGCGGCGGCGGCTTCGTCGGCTAGCTTGCTGGCATCTTTTTCGGCCTGCTTGCCCGCGCGCTCGATTGCCTTGAGTTCAGTGCGCCCCTCCGCCATCGCTTCGGATCGACGTGTCTGCGCTCGGAAATCTTCTATGTCCTGCAGCGTTTTCAAATCTTCTGGCGATAGCTGGTAGCCAGGCACATCGGCTGGCACCACGCCCATTTGGTGGAGCACGCGTGGGTCGATGATATCTCGGTAACTACTGCCATCTGGATTCAACGTTTTCGCGGTGATGAAGATAATTAGGTTCTTCTGTCTCATTGTGTTAGACTCACTGCTAAAGAGCCGCCCGATGTAAGGCAGGCTTCCCAAAACTGGGACTGCCGTACCTCCCAGCACCTCTTCATTCTGAGTCAATCCACCGATCGCAAGCGTGTAGCCATCTTTAATCACCACATTTGTTTCAGCTTTTCTTCTGGATATAATTGGCTGAGGTCCAATATCAGTGAACTGGGTGCCAATCTGATTCGATACACTCGGAATTACCAATAGATTTATAAATCCCGCATCGTTCACCTGAGGTGTCACCCGCACTTGCGTGCCAAATACCAGTGGCTCAGCCAAACCATCCGCGCGTTGCTCACCTGTTTGTTCATCAATCGAGAACTCCACCTGAGGGATCTCTGTTACAATATCGATGGTGGCTTCTTGATTACTCATGGTCACCACCGTGGGATTCGCGACTAGTTCCGTGTCATTATTCTGCTCGAGCGCAGAAATCACGACTCGAAACTCGTCTGCAGAGAACACCGCCGTGTCCAAACGACTGGTGCCGGCCAAACTCTCCATGGTGCGAGTGAAGTCAGTGCCATTGCCAGATAAAACATCATTATCAGAAGCAAATATTGGTCCATCCGCCAAACTAAAGCCATTATTACTGCTAGAATTAGAGCTATTATTACTCGTGTCATTACGTATTGAATCATCTTGGCTAACCCGATTCCGCGACCATTCACGCTGAAATGGCCCCGCGGAGGCACCGTAACCCTCTAAAGAACTCCAATTAACTCCAATGTTCTTTTGATCGGTATTCTCGACTTCGATGAACTTCGTTTCAATCATCACTTGGTCAGTCGCTTTATCGAGTTTTTCAATGATCTCTTGAATCTGGTTCATCCGCGACGGACGCTCAGTAATCACCAGTGCATTACTGCGAACGTCAACTTGCACACGACCACCGGCAGCAGTATCGATCAGCGGAGCGATCGAGTTTTGCAGCTCTTCGGCAGTAGCATAATTCAAAACAAAGACGCGGGTATCCACGGGTTCGGTGGTCAGCTCTTCGATACTCTTAATCCGAATGATATTACGATCTTCAACATACGTGAAACCCAATGGCTCTAAGGCGACCTCAAACACTTGGCGCCAGGTAATGTTGCGAAGCTTAACAGAGGTGCGTCCTTGCAGAGTATCAGGAATCACCACATTTAAATCAAAAAGGTCGGCTACATTACGGAGAATCGTGCGAACTTCCTCGTCTGGGAAATCAACCGAAATGGTCTCCTCTTCAGTCACTTTCACCCCACTAGGGCCGGAGGTTTCCTGACCAGGCAATTCCAGCTCCACCTTGGAATCGCTCGGTAGCGCGGTGGTAGCCACGTCAATGATCTCGGGTGCCTCCACATCCACCATGACACCTGCAGTCGGCGCATCTAGAATCTCTACGACTTCGCCAACACCATCCAACTCCGTATCAAACTCGGCCACCGCAGTTGTCGGCTGCGCCGCAGCTACTTCGCCAACCTTGTCTGCTGCAGTATCTCCGAGGCCGCCCAGCGCGGGTGTATCCACGGAGTCGGATGCCTCAGCTACATCCTCGATGATCACCACATCGGATAGATCAATGTCGCTGAGCGCGGGATCATCTTCAAGCCCCACTTGGGCCCACAGGACGATTGACGCAAGGAGCAATAAAGAGACAAAGTTGTGCTTTTTCATAAGGCAGGAGGGTTGAGTGAATTAGATGGAGTAAAATTTAACGATATAATATGAATGCAATGACGGCGCAAATTACTGAGTGGAATCTTTGGTTACACCAGTAGACCTCGGAGAAGAGGCGTCGAAGGGCAGCGTCAAACTGGCAGCTCCCATTTTTAAGGTGTAGCCGCGGGAATTGACATCTATAAGGGTCACGGTGAATGACCGCCCCGCGACCTGCGGTATTTTTGCGGGAAAACTAGCGCCGGACTTAAGCATGCCGCCGCCTTGGAGTTGAAGATAATGTGTGGTCCCACGAGCGAGCGTGCCGCTCACTTGCTTCGCCAAGTTGAGCCCGATCACTTTAAGAATCGAAGCATCGTCATACACCACGGAAGCGTCGATAATGTCGGGCTTCTTTTCGATCACGCGAGGGACGAATTCAACCACCTCTTTAAAGGCATATGGATTATCGAGCGTTTCAATGGTGGCACCAAAGCCTTCATCCACTTGGTTTAAATGAGTCTCCGCTACAGCCAAGACATGCTCACGCATCTGATACGCTAGCACACGGTCCTTACGCCCCGAAAGCTTAATCTCTGGAGTCGCGGCAAATACATAGGCCCCGAAGAATAGCTCGGCAAACAATAACAGAAAGCATGTTTTTTTCATAACGTTTTTTATTTAATTCTTTTCAGCCAGTACAACGACATGCAACTTCGCCGACAGAGTCCCGGGCGCCGCTCCTACGGCCGTCGAAGCATATACCTCAAAATTGGCAATTCGCATAAGAGCGTCCGCCTGCTGGATTTCATACATAAATTCGAGAATTTCTTGAAAGGTTCCATCCACTCTAATCTCGTAAACAATCCCAGAATGCAGTGATAGCTCATTCGGCCCGCCTTTAATCAACGCCGGATCTTCGTCTGTCAACTGACTCACATTCGAAATGATAATATCGAGCTTATCCTCATACGAATAAAAGAAAGCGGTATTGATCGAACGCTCATTTCGATTGAATAAACGCTCATCAATTGAAGCCACATAACTAAGCAAAGACTCCGCATCTTGTTCTAGGTCTTTCGAGTCAATGACGTTGTCGTTGATCGTCCTAAGCCGAGCAATCAGCTCAGTCTCCTGCACCGACAACTCGGGAACCACATCACCACGAACAAAGACGACTGCGACACAAACGATAAACACCAACGCACCGACAACCGCGATGGGGTAGTCTCTCAATTTATCAATGATTACGTTCATTCCTCACCTCCTTTGCTTGGACTTGTACTGGCCGCTGGCGTCAATGAGATCGAAATTCGAAAAGGCGTAATCCCCGTCTTCGCGTTGCGTTGCTGCATACTTTCATCGACAAATACTTCAAACCCATCTGGTTTTAGTGATGGCGAGGCTTGCAACGCTTCTTTAAATTCAGTCAAAACCTTCAATCCGCGGGCATCGCCTGTAATGTTAATTTCATATGACATCTGCGCCTGCGCTTCCGTTTGGTCTGTTCCCTTCTGCTTAATAATCTCATCCGAGAGCATCACGCGCGAAAAGATCAAACCCGTGGGCTTGAGTTGTGTAAGCTCGGCCAGTAACTCATGCGCCGTAAAGGGTGCTCGGAAAAAATCCTGCAACTCCACCACACTCTGAGCAGACTGGCGAAAGCGCTCACTTTCCTTTAAACTTTGATCATTATTCTCTTCCGTATCTTCGATGTTTTGCTCCATGTTAGCAATTGAGCGGTGTAATGTATAAGCTCGGTACTCGCTTTGCAACAGGGTGAATATGGCGATTAACATCAGCGCGATGGCAATGGCGTTAATGGTAAAATCGGTGCGGACGATCTTAATATCAGGCAGTGTCGACTGAATTTTAAAGTCCGGGCGCCAATAGGGTTGTATATCGCGTTGTCTGCTCATTCCGCAACTTCCTCTCTTAAGTGAAATTCTCCCATAAGACTAAATACACCGAGCCACCGAGACCCCAGATTCGCCACCTCAACTTCATCTGCCAGCTTCACATTGAGACTCTCCAACCAGCCCTCAATATTTGGCTGCATAATCTCGACCCCCAAAGAGTCTGATACGGTTTTAGCGATCCAACTTAGGTTTTTCGGCAACACACTCAGGAATACACGATCAATCGTCAGTCCAGTTTGCACTTCATAAAAGCCCGAAGTCGCCTGTAGCTCCTTGATCAAGCGCCGCAACAATTTCGGCCCCATTTCTGCAAAGTCGAAGGTGTTAGAGTAAAACAGTTTTCTAGCGGATGCCTCATCCTTCAGCCCTAACTCGCGCTGGAGGAGAGGATAAATACTATCCAAGCCGAACGGAAAGGGGCGCGCCACTTCGACCTGACCACGATTTAAAATAAACACATTCGCAGTCTGTGATGTGAGCTCCACGTATAGAATTGGCGCATTGAGTTGATTAAACCGCGCATAATCGCACACGCCCCCTAGTGTGGTGGCGGTCGACAGTTCCAAGCGCTCAGGATAAACCCCATACGACAACAACTGATCCTGCACCTCTTGAAATGCCGCCGATGGGCCTCCGCAAAAAACAAGCCGCTTGGAGAGCCCGCTCGCAAAATCAAAGTCTGAGCCATTTCGGGCATCTAAGATCGAAACACTATTCACTGCCGGATCGACATTGAACTCAGACTGGAGCACCTCAGATAGAAAACTTGGATCTTTCGCCTTGGTCGACGTTTCGGCTTCAAAATAGCGAAGAAACCGACCCTTCGGGTAAACGCCACAACGCGAAACAAAATAACTCGCCCCCTTAAAGTCGACGAACTGCTCTAAAAAGGCACGTACGTCTTCAGCACTACAGTCTGCCTCAATCCGGAATTCGGCAACTTCCTCAACCACGATCGGAAGCTTATAGCCCGAAGTCCTCACCGCGAGGATGGAAAACTCGGAGACATCAATAAAGAGACCTTTAGTCTTTGGCTTAAGCATACTGAAGGTAGAAAAAAGAATCAGGGAATATCACTAAGTACAACTCAGCCACCCGTAGAGCCATCGGGCAAGTATAAAAAGCCATTTCATTACCATCAAATCGCTAATTAAAAAGATATTTACAATACGGTAAGCTATTTACTGTATGCTTAAATAACAGACTCCATGAGATCAGCACGTAAATACACGTAGCCAGTGCACGCGAAGCCACCGAGTTAAGGACTGGCATTACCTTAGAAAATGCCACAACGCTTCGATAAAAATCAAAATAGGCAGTCGCCTCAGGCACTTTTTCGTCAACCACGAACAATCACATATGTGCACGCATCGCAGGTATACCAAGAGTCGCAGGATCAGAGCTATGCCCGAAACATTAGTCAGACTGCGCGTGATTCATACACACAAAAGCGGCTCTCTGCAACAGAGAGCCGCTTTGAAAAATAATGACCGAGTGAAATACTCGAACATCGCCCAACCAATTACCAAGCCTTCTTCTTATGGCGATTGGACTTCAAACGCTTACGACGTTTGTGGTTGTTCATCTTGAGACGACGTTTCTTTTTTAGGTTACCCATGGAAATATTTGTGCTGTGTGATTTTAGAAAAGGGCTAAAAAGTCGAATAAATGCACTAGTGTAAAGCGTTTTCTGAGATTTTGAGTAACGCAGAGCTAGGCCTCAGTGGCGTCCGCTTCGGGGAGGGCCAGCTGCATGCGCTGCAGCATGACTCGGAAATGACGCGGGAGATCGGCTCGCAGTGAAACAGCAGCAGCCTCTTCGCTGAATGCCGGCAAGATAACCTCACGCAAATGCAGCGCCAATCCATCCAACACGGGGAACTTGATCCCTGAAGTGCGCTTATTCGGTAGCAACTCACTCAGTAGTGGCGCTTCTGGACCAGCGTAGAGGACATCACCCATCACAGGCAATTCCTGCACCGCCGCATGCGCGCGCACTTGATGCGGGCGTAGGAATGACGTTTTCGCCTCCCACAAGGCCCAGCCTAGGCTCGATTCGGACAATAACGTAAACTCAGTCGTCGACTTCTTCCCCTTTGCGGTGGAAGGAATCATTTTTGGCTTAGTATTATGCGGCAGCAACGGCGCATCTGCAACGACCTCCTTCGCGCCGCCCGCAGCCCTCGCCTTGGTAACAAAGAAAAAGCGATAGCGCAGTTCGGCAGAGCCCACTAGGTTTTTCAGCTCATTCAGGCTATCGCGATTTTTGGCAAACAGCGCCACCCCTGAAATCGCAGGATCGAGGTAATACGCTGAGCCAAACAGGGTCGCTCCGCGCTTCACGAGCTCTGGCTTTTCAGCTTGGAGCTGCTTATTCAGCGCCGCATCCATATCCGGCACACCCGCATCCCAAGGATGCTCACGCATGCCGACCCCAGTCGGCTTCTCGACTGCGATCCAGCCACCTGACTCACCGATGACAGGCATACGAAAGGGAGCATCCGCCAGCATACCTGGAGGAAACCCGATCGAATTCTGCTTACGTGCCTGACTCATAATACTTATTGGCCTAACTATACAAAATGCCCCCGGATCGACAAGCAATCCGAGGGCATATTAGAAAAAATAGTAAAAACTACGCAGCGATCAACGCAGCACAACGTGCTTTGTGACGCGCAATCTTGTTGTGGTGGACAAGACCAGCCTTACCAGCCTTATCAAGGGCTGAGATGTATTCCTTTGAAATCGCAACAAGAGCGTCCTTATCTTTCGCTTCAACAGCGGATTGAACCTTCTTGGCAAGTGTCTTGAGACGAGTCTTGACCTGACGGTTACGTAGAGTGCGAGTCTCCGTTTTACGGATGTATTTGAGTGCTGATTTAGTGTTAGCCATGTCTATAAAAAAGTTAAGAGGCGGGAAATTGCGTACTAGAAAAAGAACTGTCAAGTGAGAAAAGAGCAGAAAACGGCTCATGGTTTAATTATAACTGCATGGTAGGATAGAACTGGCCGTCTCGCGCCACACTGAAGTTCAATAACCTCAACTGGCACGACGCAGGGCCCACCGGAGTACCCCAGGGCATAATAACGCTGTCGCGCTACCGATAGAAAGAATTGCCACAGTCCTCCCATCGCGGGTCTCAGCCCTCAAGCCTCAGGTCTCAGGTCTCTTTCTCTCAGCTCTCTTTCAAAAAGGTGTCGACCTCGGCGTGCTGTAAGCCGGATTTTGTCCGCCTCCCGCCGAAGCGTTTGGCTGTGCGTTCATTTATCTACCCCACCGAAGTGAAGTTCCCGCCGAAGCGAGATGCGACATACCCGGAATCATAGACGGGCCGCCAGATTCCCTATTTTGCCTTGCACCGGAATGGGTTTATCTAGCCTCCATTGTTACCTTTGGAGCGGTGAGCTCTTACCTCCCCTTTTCACCCTTACCTCAGGCAAGCCCGAGGCGGTTATTTTCTGTGACACTATCCGTCACGCTCGGTTGCCCTCACGCGCCCCCGCTTTCACAGGGATTCCTGCCCTACGGTGTCCGGACTTTCCTCTCATCCCCGAAGGAACAAGCGAACGCCCACACGCCGAAGTCGACGGGGGCAACTTGCCCTGCCCATCGCGTAAGCGCAAGCGGTAAGTTGCACCCGTTTTCGAGCGAACGTAACTCTGCCATAATCCTGTCACGCTGCGGATAGATCGGTCAAAAGAAGTCCGTACGGCACAAACAATTCGAAGTCGCTGATCTTTAGCGTCATCAACTCTGCCTTAGTATTGATTGCCACAGATGCGAGCAAGCAATCGGCCGTCGAACCACGTCGCCGACCAGTCGCATTGTAAAGCTCAGCAGCCATTTCAGCGTTTCGGCGCTCCAATGCGATCATTCTGGATTCAATCACCCGCAAGGCGCGTGCCCGATCCTTATCGAGCAGCGGCCCTCGCACATACTCGTGCCAGACGACCGAACAAGTCGATGCCCGGGCTCCTCGTCGTAGCGACGCTTCAATTGCCTGAAACATCTCGTGATGAGGGTCACTCAGGGCAATCAGTGCATTGGTATCCAATAAGAGTTGATACATTAAGACTCATCCCTCCAAGGATCTTTACGCGCTGAATCAGCTTGCTCGATCATAGGGTGCACCGCCTCCGACGGATGTAGCGGTTCTGAGCGAACTTCGTCAAAAACAGATAAGGGCCCAAAGCTTTTACCGTCACGAGAAGCATCCGCATCCAAAGCCAAACGCAAGCCCTCAGCCACATAGTCTTTGATTTTTCGACGCCTTAAAGCCGCACGCGACTTAACCTCACGATACAAATTATCCGGTACTTCCAAAGTCGTTTTTATTATTTCAATAAAACCAGATTTCTGGGTTATGCCAATTACGGAGACTTTTCATTTCGAATTTCGTTTTTAGGATCCAGTATAACCTGGTGCGCGAGCGTTAACATCCGCCTGCAATTTTAATCCAGCTCATCGTTCGCCAATAACTTTCTGCATCAATTGATCCCCTGAGTCCGTCCCCACCTGAGCGAAATAACCTTTTTGCAACTTTACACAAAAAGCCCGGAACGCATGACACGCCCCGGGCTTAAAACAAAACGATATATATGAATCGGCTCTAGGCCGAAAAAGGACTACCAGAGGATCTGAACACGTGCGCGAACCCCGTCCACGTCAACTTCATCACCAGTGTCACTGTCTGTCTCTGCCATTTCATAGCCTACCATGAAGCTAACCGCCTTGTTGTGGTAGTAGTTCAGGCCGACGTAGAAGGAATCGATTTCATTGTCACCACCAGTAACTGTCCCTCC
>DBBT01000089.1:15811-16712 GCA_002292345.1 Opitutia bacterium UBA977
CCACCACGTAGTTATTCGACTGATGCCCACCATCAACACCGATAATCAGGCCATCGTTCTTCCACTGCAGACGTCCAAAGTAAGCTAGGTCGTTACTGGCATTCGAAGCGCCCATAAGCTTCGAACCTTCGCCCTGAGCAGAATTTACCAGTGCCGCCGAGTAGCTGAGGCCACCTCCAAGATCACCCTTGGCAAATAAACCTGAGTGACGCCCGGCAAAATCGATATCATCTGCGAAGAAGCGGTTGGCCGCAGAACGTTCGATAGTCTTGATCTTAGACGACGAAGTGGTTTCCTGGAAGCCAAACGGTACCTTCTGGTAACCGAAGCTACCAGTCAATGCATCACTAAACTCATAACCCGCGACCGCCTTGTCGATAGACAGGTCGTTTTCCGCGAAATCAACTACAGTCTCAGCAAAGAGGCCATTTTCGTGCGTTGCCTTGGCACCAAGGCGAAGACGACGGAAGTAAAAATGATCTGTGGAAGCTTGATCCGCCCCATTATCATCCATATCCAAACTGTCATACTGATAATGCATCCGCCCATTAAAGCGAAGCTTCACGGTTTCCTTACCCTTGGTAGAGAAAGAAACGCCCTTGTTCTCTTCCTTAAGCTCAGCAGCAACGGAAGTTGCTTCAGTATCAGTTAAAACACCCTTCTCAACCAAGAGGTCGAGAAGTGCATCGTTAGAAACAGCGTAGCTAGTGGCTGCGCAGAATACGGCAGCAGAGGCTGCGAATTGTGTTAATTTTTGTATTTTCATTGTTTGTTTGGTTGTTTGTTTAAAATTGATTGTCGTAATCAACGGCAGTAAAATAGCCGATCAATGTTACAGGATTATCGCCTTTATGTTACAGAAAGGTGAATTGTTGCAGCGTCGCCGAAAAATATGGCTTTT
>DBBT01000089.1:16727-19782 GCA_002292345.1 Opitutia bacterium UBA977
AAATGAATCTTTAGAGCTCCGCCTGTTAATCTCGCCGTTCCGACAGGCTCAACCCGCTCTAAGACACCCGCCACCTTTCATCGTCAAGGCCACTACGAAGGCTCTTTCAAGCCCTTGCTCCGACGAGTTGCGTCTATCCTCACCAGAATTCAAAAAGCGATCCATGTAGGCAGTGTAACCGACAAGCGATGCATGGCTCATGCAGCATCTGGTAACAAATTGCTTGGACGCTTCTATAACTCCGAAAACATCTGCTGCCGAGATTCCGCACTGCGAAGGTCTACTGAGACTACATTGTCGGGCTTCGCCGAATGCACCTCGAGCCAAAGTCCCACGGGCACTGCTTAAAGAAATACACAAAACATGCTTTCTTAACAATCCTGTAACACAACCTCCGCAATAACGAAACAAAGGGTCGATATAGTTCAACTCAGTTGGCTGGACGTTTTCCAGAAACTAATCACTTGAAACTATAAACCATAAACACACACACCTAATGAAGAAAACTAACATCCTCCGCACACTGACTGCAGCCGCAGCCATTGTCTTCGCCACTCAGGCAACAGCGACTGAAACAATCGTCATCAAAGGCTCCGACACTCTCGGCGCAAAAATGGTGCCGCAAATCGCAGAAGCATTCAAAGCCAAGATGGCTAAAGAAGGCGTCGAAGTCGCATTCGAAATCGCAGCTGAAGGCTCCTCCACTGGCGTCGCCTCCGTCATCGATGGCACTGCTGAAATCGGCATGTCCTCTCGCGATCCGAAGGAAAAGGAAATCGCGAAAGCAAAGTCCAAAGGCGTCGACATGAACACGATCACCGTCGCCAAAGATGGCATTGCGTTGATCGTCAACGAAGCCAGCCCGCTCGAATCCATCTCACTCGAGGAAATCGGCATGATCTTCTCCGGCGATGTGACCGACTGGTCAGCCATCACCGCTCAGACTGGTAGCATCTCGGCTTACACCCGCAACACATCGTCCGGCACCTACGCCGTCTTCCAAAAGATGGCAATGAACTCCCGCGACTATGGTAGCGACACACAGAAGATGGCTGGCAACGAGCAAATTGCTTCCGAAGTCGCCAGTAACCCGAACGGCATCGGCTACGTCGGCCTCGCTTACATCCACACTCCGGGCGTCAAAGTCCTACCAGTGGATGGCGCCCAACCGGACGCAAAGAACTACCCGCTGGCTCGCCCGCTCTACTACCTGACCAACGCGAGCAAGCCACTTAGCCCGATCGCTCAGAAGTTCGTCGACTTCAGCCTCAGCCCTGAGGGTCAAGAGATCGTCAAGCGCGTGCACTTCCTCTCGATCAACTAGAGCCACCCACATTTCAATGTAGCCTACGGGCCGTTGCATTCAGCAACGGCCCGTTTTTGGTATTCACGCCGTCACACAATTGTAACGAATCTCGCCTTTTGTAACCTTGGCATAATCGATTCCATCCCTATTTTACCACTTTCACATGGAAGCTCCCTCACCAACTCCACAGGATTCGCCCCCGGCATTCAGCAAGCGACGCGCGCTGTTTTTAGGCAAGGACTCCGATAGCATCATTAAGACCTTCTTCGGCAGCAATGCCATGGTCGCCATCGTCGTGCTCGCCCTGATCACCCTCTTCTTGTTTAAAGAAGGTGCTGGATTCATCGGCCTATATCACAAAAGTCTGGAAGAATACCGTGAGTCGGGATTGGAGTATGTCGATATACTCAAGGAGCAACGCGATGACTACACCGAACTCAATCGCTATCTCAACGACGTCAAAGCCGAGTGGATCAACGGTCTCAAAGCCGACGGCCTCTCTCAGGCTGAAATTTCTAAAACCGTCTTCAGCCCCGAGGCCAAAGCGCTCTTCCTCGGCTATATGCGCGTGGGGTCAGACTTGAAGAAATTCGTCAAACAGAAGATGGACGTCGCCATCGGAATACGCGACCAACATACCACCAACCAGAATTTAACCACCACACTCACGAACTTCGGCGCACGTATCAACAACGTCAAAAAATCGGGATACACGCTCGACGACGAAGACCTCGCCAAGTTTACACTCCTGCTCCGCAACTCCGATCAAGCCGAGCGCAGCGCAGCGATCCAAGCCAGCGCCACAGTTTCTGACGCAGATCGCGCCGACTACCTAGCACTCCTCGAAGCCGAATACACGACACTCGCTGCCAGCATTCAGCCCGTCGATTTCGACACCGCGATCCTTGAAGTCACCGACGAGCAGGACCGCTACGCAGAAGTACTCACAGAGATGGATCTCTCCATCTATAAAGTCCTACAAAGCGCCGATACCGTCGAGTTTAACAACGCCGCGCTCAGCAAGCGTATCGAAACATTCAAAGAGCTGAATGAGCTCTTCATCGACCAAATCCCGACGCATCGCAATAAACTCGCCAACTGGGATCAACACGAACCCGTCTCCAACTGGCGCGCACTCGGCGCATTCCTGTCTGGCAAAAACTGGGTCACCGCCAGCGATCAGCAAGACTGGTATGGCCTACTCCCCCTACTCACTGGCTCACTACTCATCTCCTCCATCGCCCTCTTTTTTGCAATTCCCTTCGGCGTCGGCGCAGCCATTTACGTCAACCAAATCGCTGGTCCTACCGAGCGTAACTTTATCAAGCCCTACATCGAGTTTATCTCCGCGATTCCCTCCGTCGTCATCGGCTTCTTCGGCGTGGTCGTGTTCGGCGAGGCGATTCGCCTACTCTCACAAATAGATGCACTCGCATGGGTGCCCTTCTTCCCCGTGCAAGAGCGACTCAACGCATTCACCGCAGGCTGCCTGCTCGCATTGATGGCGATCCCGACGATCTTCACACTGGCCGAGGACGCGATTAACAACGTCCCGAACCACTTCAAAGAAGCCTCCTTCGCCATGGGTGCCACGCGCCTGCAAACCAGTATGCGCGTCATCGTGCCCACTGCGCTCTCCGGCATCATCTCCGCAGTCATGCTCGGCTTCGGTCGTGTCATTGGCGAAACGATGGTCGTGCTGCTGTGCGCCGGCAATCGTATCAAGATCCCAGACTTCACCGCAGGCCC
>DBBT01000081.1:0-2012 GCA_002292345.1 Opitutia bacterium UBA977
CCAGCCGCGACTTTTTAAAAATGCAGCGTTAGTTGGTCTCGAGCCCAAAGCCTCTAGCTTAGTCATCGTCCAGTTGCGGAATGTGCCGCCAATTAAACGCCACCCAAATAAAACGCTGCGCTGATCAAATAAATTGTCGCCAACGCGCGCACCCAAGATCCGAAACGAGCTAAATATCCAACAGCAATTACCGCTCTACTCTCGGCGGCTTGCGAGCGCGTTGCACATCTCGGGCGTCGAAATGCAGAATATATTTCTGCTCAAAATAAGGATCCGTAAACGTCTCTTCTAAATTGATCACCTTGCGCGGGCAAATACCGAGCACTTCTAGCTCGTCATCTATTTCGCCGCCCTTCCAGTACAGCACACCATTTGGGATCGTGTTCTTTTCGCCGCGACGCACGTTGTTCTTAATCCACATGAAAAATTCCGGCAGGTTTTTCACCGCACGACCAGTCACGAAATCGAACTGCTTATTGACCTCTTCTGCGCGGATCTGCTTGGCCTCAACATTTTTTAAGCCAAGCTGATCGACCAAGTCCTGCACCACCGTGATCTTCTTACCAATCGAATCGATCAACGTGAAATGCGCCTGCGGATAGCAGATCGCCATGATGATGCCAGGAAAGCCACCGCCCGTGCCGACATCCATGATCCGCGTGCCATTCATTAGCTTCAAATGATTGGTAATCGCCAAACAATGCGACAGGTGACGATCTTCTAGGTGTTCTATATCCTTACGCGAGATCAGGTTAATCTTCTCATTCCACTCACGCAAAAGCACCGCCCAGCGCTCCAGTATCGGCCATGATGCTGCAGGAATATTAGGAAATTGTTCGCGGAGATGATTCATATCGATCAAGCACTAGATGCCTGAAAACGAATGTCGAGCGATTGCGCGATTAGGCTTCCTGCTCGCTTCGTTGTTTAATGCGGCGCTCAGCCTCAAGAATGATGGCCTCACAGCCAGAAAATTTGTGATCATCCAATGTAAGGCGCGTCTGCTTGCCACCGACCTCGTAGATCGCGAAGGCGATGCCTTTTTTGGCCCATTGCTTGCGGTCGATTTTCACGATCGAGTCTAACTCAACACGTTGCCCGGACGTGCCAATCACCACTTCGCCCTCAGCCCGCACGCACAACCTGTGGTTCCACAGCACCCACAACCCAAAAAACACCGAGCCAGTCATCATCACCCAGCCGATCATCCGCTGCTCACGAATCGACGCATCGGTGCGCTCCTTTGGCATGTCGCGCTTGTACCCGGCCTGCTTGGCATGGCGCTCCCATTCGATGCGTAGGTATTCATTCACCTCAGCGCCGTGCGCCTGATGCTCGACTGCTTCAATCTTACCAGACTCAACCAGCGCTGTCTCAATCTCGACAAATTCGGCATGCCGATCCGCCTCGTTGGGCCATACCACATAGCCGTCCCACAAGAACCAAGCTGCTATCGTCGAAACCATGAAAAGCATAAACAGCATTCGGCGACGCCATTCTTTTGATATCCGTGCATCTACATCCATACGCAGATCAGTGCACATTCTCTAGATTCACGCCAGCAACTATTTTAAGTTTGAGCCACAGAACTCAATTATTTTGCTGATTCCCGAGAATTAATGGTGCATAATCAAAGCTTGCAAAAACATATCAATATATAATGATACGTTGATATTTACGTCCATGAGCCATAACACTTCCAGTAAACCACTGACCGCCAAAGGCCAGCTCCTTGCCGATCTCTTTGCCGAGCGGATCGTCTTTCTTGACGGCGCGATGGGTACCATGATCCAACAATATAAGTTGGAGGAAAAGGATTTCCGCAATGCCTCGTTCGACAACGACAAAGGCGACCTCAATGGCAATAACGACCTGCTCAGCATCACCCGCCCCGACATCATCGAGACGATCCACCGCCAGTTCCTCGAGGCCGGCGCCGACATCATCGAGACCAATACTTTCTCGGGCACCACTATTGCACAGGCCGACTACGGCCTCGAGCACCGCGTGCG
>DBBT01000081.1:2111-5684 GCA_002292345.1 Opitutia bacterium UBA977
CCGGAATACCGCGCGACTAGCTACGACGAACTTTACAAAGCCTACTACGAACAAGTCGAAGACCTCGTCGCCGGCGGCGTCGATCTGCTCCTGCCAGAAACCGTTTTTGATACGCTTAATCTCAAGGCTTGCCTGCACGCGATCGAAGATTTTTTTGATACGCAAGAAGAACGTCTTCCGGTGATCATTTCGGTCACTATCACCGACCTCTCTGGGCGCACACTTTCTGGCCAGACCGTTGAGGCTTGCTGGAACTCGATCCGCCACGCCAAGCCGCTGTGCGTCGGCCTAAACTGTGCTCTCGGTGCGGACCTCATGCGTCCGTTCCTGACCGAACTTTCCCGCGTGGCTGACACTTACGTGCACGTTTATCCAAATGCCGGCCTGCCGAATCCGTTGGCCGCCACCGGTTACGACGAAACTCCCGACCACACTGGTAGCGCTGTCGGTGGCTTTGCCAAGGACAGTCTGGTCAACATGGTCGGCGGTTGCTGCGGCACCACGCCCGATCACATCGCAGCCATCGTCAAAGAAGTCAGCCAATACGCGCCACGCGCCATCCCAACGGTGGCGCCTGCCCAACGCTTGAGCGGACTCGAAGCCTTCAACATCATCTTGGGCGAAACACCGTTCGTGAATGTCGGCGAGCGCTCGAACGTCACCGGCTCACCGCGCTTTAAAAAGCTGATTAAAGCCGACGATTTCACTGGCGCCCTAGCCATCGTGCTCTCGCAAGTCGAGAAAGGCGCGCAGATCATCGATATTAATTTCGACGAAGGCATGCTCGACGGCGAAGCCTGCATGACTCGCTTCCTCAACCTCGTGGCCTCCGAGCCCGATATTTGCAAGGTGCCGATCATGATCGACAGCTCCAAGTGGTCGGTCATCGAAGCTGGCCTCAAATGCGTGCAGGGTAAGTGCATCGTCAACTCTATCAGCCTCAAGGGCGGTGAAGACGAGTTCCGCGCGCAAGCCGAAAAAATCATGCGCTATGGCGCGTCGACCATCGTCATGGCGTTCGACGAAAAGGGCCAAGCCGCGACCAAAGACGACAAAATCGCCATCGCTGAGCGCTCCTATAAAATTCTCACCGAAGAGGTGGGCATGGATCCGCAGGACATCATCTTCGATCTCAACATGCTCACCGTCGCTACTGGCATGGAGGAGCACAACAACTACGCCGTCGACTTCATCGAAGCCGTCGAAGTCGTCAAGCAACGCTGCCCAGGTGCCCGTACCAGCGGCGGACTCTCTAACATTTCCTTTAGCTTCCGCGGCAACAATCCCGTGCGCGAAGCCATGCACGCGGCTTTCCTGCATCACGGCATCGCGAAGGGTCTCGACATGGCCATCGTCAACCCAGGCATGCTGATGGACTACGATAAGATCGACCCGGCCTTCAAGGTATTGGTCGAAGACGTACTCCTGAACCGCAACGACGAAGCCACCGAGAAACTCATCGATTTCGCCGAAGCCATTAAGGCTGGTACCGTCATCCTCGGCACTGGCAGCCCTGAAGAACGCATCAACGCCGCCATGCTCGAAGGCATGAACGTGTTGCGCGCGCTATTCGAACGCGCCACCGCTGAGAAGAATCCAGAGATCCTCGAAACCTTTCTCAAATCTGGCAGTGGCGCAGTGCCAGGGATTGCGGAAAAAAAAACGGTTGAGCTAAAGGACGACTGGCGTAACGGCACCGTCGAAGAACGCCTGTCCCACGCATTGGTCAAAGGCATCGTCGCGCACATCGACGCCGACACCGAAGAAGCGCGCCTCCAATACCCGCGGCCACTGAACGTGATCGAAGGCCCGTTAATGGCCGGTATGAAGGTCGTCGGGAAACTGTTTGGCGACGGCGATATGTTCCTTCCACAAGTGGTGAAGAGCGCCCGCGTGATGAAGCGCGCCGTCGCCCACCTTCTGCCATTCATGGAAGCCGAAAAAGGCGACTCCACCGAGAGTTCCTCGGCGGGTAAATTCCTAATCGCCACCGTTAAGGGCGACGTGCACGACATCGGCAAAAATATCGTCGGCGTGGTCTTGGCTTGTAACAATTACGAAGTCAAAGACCTCGGCGTGATGGTCTCCTGCGACGCCATCCTCAAGGAAGCGCAAGAATGGGGTGCCGACATCATTGGCCTCTCTGGCCTCATCACGCCTTCACTTGATGAGATGATTTTCAATGCGGATGAAATGAAAAAGCGCGGGTTCACGCAGCCCCTACTCATCGGCGGAGCCACGACGAGCAAAGCGCACACTGCGATCAAAATTGCCCCGCATTATAATCAGCCGGTGGTGCGCGTTGGCGATGCTTCTCTCGTGACTGAGGTTTGTAATAGCCTGCTCAACCCAAAGACTCGCGATGCTTTCGCCGCTGAAGTCAGTGCCGATCAAGAGGCGCAACGCGTCCGCTTTGCTGCCAACAACAAGGCGACTGACTTCCTGCCACTCGCGGCGGCACAAGCCAAGCGCTTTACTTGCGACTGGGCCAACGCGCAACTCAAGGCACCCAACGCGCCAGGCATTACCGTTGCCGACGATATCGACCTCAATGAGCTCAGCCAATACTTCGATTACTCCCCACTCTTCTGGACCTGGGAGCTCAAAGGAGTATATCCCAAAATTCTTGAGCATAAGAAATACGGCGAACAAGCCCGCGGCATCTTTGCCGATGCTCAAGCCCTACTCAAACGTATCATCGCCGAGAAACGCTTCCGCGCCCGCAGCGTCGTCGGTCTGTTCCCCGCCAACTCCGCGGGCGACGATGTCGAACTCTATGATGACGCAGGTCAAACCATCGGCACCTTCTACACTTTGCGCCAACAAAAAAAGAAAGTAAAAGGTGACACCTACTACGCACTGGCCGACTTTGTCGCCCCCAAAGAATCTGGCCAAGTCGATACCTGTGGCGCGTTCGCTTGCTGTATCGAAGGAGTGGATACATTTTCTCAAGAATTCGAAGATGCACACGACGACTACAGCTCGATCATGGTCAAAGCCATTGGCGACCGATTTGCCGAAGCGCTCGCTGAATACACCCACGCTCGTGTGCGTAAAGAGCTCTGGGGCTATGCCTCCGACGAAACACTCAGCAACGAACAACTCATCAAAGAAGAATACCGCGGCATCCGTCCAGCTGCCGGCTACCCGAGCCAGCCTGACCACACCGAAAAGGAAATGATTTGGAAGCTACTCGACGCCGAGGCCAACTGCGGAGCCAGCCTCACCGAAAACTTCGCAATGAATCCTGGCAGCGCCGTCAGCGGCCTCTACTTTGGTCACCCTGAAGCCAAATACTTCCAAGTCGGGCCAATGGCCAAAGACCAGTTCGAAAACTACGCACAGCGTAAAGGGTTCGATCTAGAAAAGACCGAAAAGTGGCTTTCGCCGAATCGTGGCTATTAAACGATAACTTACTCCGGCAACCCACAGCTTATCAGTGCGACTCGGCGAGCAGAAGCTCGCCGAGCACTTAACCCCATGCAGTGCTCAACCAAAAAGCCCCCGTCATGAAACGAGGGCTTTGTGGCAAATTTAGCGCTCAGCGCGCAAGCTTCGCCCTGCTGGCAAGTT
>DBBT01000081.1:5754-12032 GCA_002292345.1 Opitutia bacterium UBA977
CCACCTTGGTGAATGTGGCCATGCGCTATCTCCTCTTCAGTCGCCGCGCGAACTTCTTGGATCGTCACGTTGAAGTTGAGGTGCTTGCCCGCGAGCGGGTGATTGCCGTCGACAGTGACATCGTCGTCTTCGACTTTAATCACACGAACCGAGACGGGGCCTTGGTCAGTGTTGGCTTGAAACTGCATGCCTGCCTGAAGGTCTTCAACACCTTGAAAACGCTCCTTGGGCACGACTTGCTCCAATGCTGGATTGACCTCGCCATAGCCATTTTCTGGATCGACGCGCACTTCTGCAGTCTCGCCAACGAGCTTACCTGCGAGGGCAGCCTCGAGGCCTGGAATAATGTTACGATGACCGTGGAGATAGACCATTGGTTGTCCCGGTTGAGACTGATCAATCAAATTTCCTTCATCATCTTTAAGGGCGTAGTCCATTGCGACTACTGTACCGTCTGCGATTTGCATAATCTTTAATATTTGTGGTTTCTGCTCGATTGCGGAGCAGAATGAGTAGTCAATATCCGCGTGCCGTCAAAAAGAAAGGGACATATTTCGCCAAACGATTGAGCGGACTAACTGATTTCGAGTGCTTCTGTACGCAAACTCACTTGACGAATGTCCTAAAAATGGGGTTTCTATGCAGTCGCACGTACGCAGCCATACTTTTGATGCCTTCCTGCATTTTCGGCCTATGCCCATTCAAGACAATCCTCTGTTCCGACGCCTCCATAAGCATGCGCAAAAGCGTCTGGTGTTTGATCCCGGGGTTTCACGAAGCAAGCAACTCCCCGCTTATAAGCGCTACATCGAGCTGGAGAGCGAAATGCTCAAGCGCTACCACCAAAAAGGCACTCCTGGCTTAGAGGTGTGTCAAGCGCGTGCCGCGATGGTCGACGTGGTGATCGAGAATCTATTCCTCGCCGCGCTCGATCTGTATGCCACCGAGCATGGCCCGCTGCCCTGCAAGATGGCAGTGCTCGCGACGGGCGGTTACGGGCGCCAAGAGCTCAACCCACACAGCGACATCGACATTATGTTTCTCTACCCCGAGAAAATTTCGGGGAAGCACTTTGCCAAGTTTCAGGAAGTTCTCGCCGAAGAGATTCTCTACCCGCTCTGGGACTTAGGCTGGAAAGTCGGGCACGCCTCGCGCAACGCCAAGGAAGCCATCGAAGAGGCGAAGAGCGAAATCCAATCTAAAAACGCGATTCTCGAATCACGCATTATCTGCGGCTCCGAGCCACTCTATCTCGACATGCAGAGGCGCTTCGCCAGCTACTGTAAAAAGGAAAACTCCAAGGCCTACATTCAGCAACGCCTCGCAGACGAACGCGGCCGCCACGCGAAGTTTGGCAATACCGTCTATCTACAAGAACCCGACATCAAGAATGGCGTCGGTGGCCTGCGCGATTATCAAAACATCCTATGGATGGCCAACATCAAGTTCGGCTATGGTTCATTTAGAGAGATCAACAAAGCTAAATTATTGCGGCAGCACCTACGCGACGAAATGGAAGCCGCCTACGATTTTCTACTGCGCACACGCACCGAACTGCACCTGCAGAATCGACGCCCCACAGACAAGATCGACCTCGAGCAACAACCCACCATCGCTGCGGGTCTAGGCTATCCGCAAGAAGATATATTCGAGCGCGTTGAGGCGTTCATGAAAGACTACTACACCGCCGCGCGCACGATCTACCATACCAGCGAGCTCCTCAAAGAACGACTCGCTCTCTCCAGCGAAGATGACCCGCGCAGCTCGGGCGGCATTAGCTTCCGCGAAGCCCTGCGCGCGCATCAACATCTGCCACTCAAACGCGTCGACGGCTTCATCTTACAGGACAAGGTGCTTTCTCCTGAGCAGAAATCCGTCTTCACCGAAGACCCCTTACGCCTGATCCGAGTCTTCCACTTAATGCAACAGTTCGGGGCCAAACTACACCCCGACCTCAAGTTTCGCATCTCACGCTCGCTGCCACTGATTGACCATGATATTATCAATCATCCTTCAGCAGCAAAGAGCTTTTGCTCGATCCTCAGAAGTCCTGGCGAAGTCTATCCGATCCTAAAACTAATGCATGAGCTCGGCGTGCTGGGTCGCTATTTGCCTGAGTTTGGCCAGCTCACTTGCATGGTTCAGCATGAATACTACCATCGCTATACTGCGGATGAGCACGTCTTGCGTACAATCAAGCATCTCGATGCTGTCTTCCAAAAAAACACTTCCGTCGACACTGCCTACGAGACCGCACTCCGTAAAAATGACGACCCGCTGCTGCTCTATCTGATTCTTCTACTACACGATATCGGCAAGGCAGAAGGCGTTAAAGGTCACGATGTCAACGGCGTCCGCATCGCTCAGCCAATCCTCACACGCTTCGACATTAGCGACGAGCAGCAGGAGCAAATTCTATTTATCATCCGCCACCACTTGGCCATGTCTCGCATCTGGCAGCGTTTTGATCTCGATGACCCAAAGACCGCACACACTTTTGCCGAGTTCATCGAGGGCCCAGAGAAACTCCGCTTTCTTTATGTTCATACCTACTGTGATGCCCGCGGCACGGCGCCGACTCTATGGAACGACTATAAAGACACGATGCATCGGACATTGTATCAGCGTACTCTAGAGCAATTCGAAAATAAAGCCGTGGTCGAACAGAAGCGCAAGAATCTGAAGGCAAGTCGCCATCAACTGATGCTTGCCCGCGAGATCGAAGGCGTCGCCAAGGATGAGATCGAAGCTCATTTCGACCGTTTGCCAGAGCGCTATTTCATAAACACCAAGCCCAATGAAATCGAGCTCCACCTGCGCATGGTCAATCAGTTGCTCACTCAAATTCAACAGGCTGATCCGACTGGCACACTCGCGCCCATTATTGACTGGAGTAACGACATCGATCTCAATATGACTGTCGTCAATATTGTTACGTGGGATCGTGCGGGGCTCTTCTACAAACTGGCAGGCGCACTGACTCTGGCTGGCGTAAATATCGTCAGCACTAAAGCGATCTCCCGCTCTGATAATATCTCCATCGACACCTTCTACATTATGGACTTAGAAGGCGGAGCCGTCTCCAACGAAAAAGCCCATACAATTTTCCAAACACACATCGAAGACGCCCTCATGCATGGGCGACGACTCACCAGCGAAATCGAGCGCATGGAAGCCAAGGTGAAAAGCCAGAAAAAGAAGCTGGGCGGCATTCTTCCAGCCCCGCTTCCGCCAACACTCGACATTTATCATGAGCCTTCGCTCAACCACACCATTATTGAAGTGCAAGCAGAAGACCGGGCCGGGCTTCTGTACGGACTCGCACGGCATATTTATTCCAGAGGATTCGATATCAGCTTCGCACGAATTGCGACAGAGCGAGGCCTCGCCATCGACACCTTCTATATCGATAAGATTAATCGCCAAGAGCCGATCAGCGCCAAAAACCTATCGGAATTACGCGTAAAATTAAATGCCATCATCAACGAATAGACATTCGCGACCGTCGAACCAACCATTACGATGAAAGCCGATAAGACCGAGCGCACTGCAATCGATTCACTTTACCGAATCAGTAGCTTGGTATCTGATACCGAGGAGCCCAAAGAAGCCCTAGCCTTGATCCTTCAAGAGATCATCAACGTTCTGCAACCCAGCAGCGCCTCGATCTCTTTGATCAACCCCGACACGCATCGACTTGAATTGGAAGTCTCGCATGGGCTCGCCGAAGACTGGAACGATCTGGACCTCGCGCTCGGTCAAGGCATCACCGGATGGTGTGCACTACATGCTCGCTCCATTATCGTACCTGATGTCAGTCAAGAGCCGCGCTACATCTCTGTCCGTTCAAGCGTCCGCTCCGAAATGGCTGTGCCGATGGAAGACCACGGAGTCGTGATCGGGGTAGTCAATATCGATAGCGAACGACTAAATGCCTTTGATGAGCAATCGCTCAAAATCCTCACCCTGTTGACCAACGAAGCAAGCCGTGTGGTTTCTAGGCTATGGCTGATTCAGCAACTCCGCGTCAAAGCACACCAACTCGAGTCACTGATTAATATGGGGCAAAGGCTCGTCGGCGAACTCGAACAAGACGAAGTGCTCCGCGGCCTCGCTCGAGAAGGTCGCCAACTAATGAACTGCCACAGTTGCGCGCTGTTTCTTCTCACACCCGACCAGAAGCAGCTTAAACTCCACTCCATGGCTGGCCCCCAAGGTGAAATCGACGCGCAAGTCAGCTTCCCCATCGAGGAAAGTTCCTTTGGTGCCGCCATCCACCGATACAAACAAGTCGAAGTCGCCGACCTGCCCTTTACCGTCGAAAACGATTTCATCCACATCGTGCAAAGCGAAGGCCTCGTCTCGATGCTCGCCACACCGATTGTGTTTAACAACAAAGCAATCGGCCTACTCAACGCCTACACCACCCACCAGCATCGCTTCAACAACGACGAGAAAAAAGTCTTTGCCACACTCGCACAACTCGGTGCCATCGCGATTCAAAATGCTCGCCTCTACTCACGTATTTTTAGCTCTGAGGATTCACTGCGACAGAACGAAAAGCTCACCACACTTGGGATGCTCAGCGCCGAGATCGCGCATGAAATTCGCAATCCACTGACGGTGATTAAACTACTCTTCGAGTCTCTCGACCTACAATTCACAACAGGCGACGATCGCCAAACCGACATCGGTGTAATCGGCGACAAACTTAACCAGCTGGAAGAAATCGTCAGCCGCGTGCTCGACTTCGGGCGCAACCGTCAAGGCGCCCACGCACACTTTGATCTCAACGATCTGATCAAAGATACCCTGCGGCTGGTACGCCTCAAACTACATCAAAGTAAAATCGAGATTACCTACCACCCAGCTCCGCAGCCCCTTCTAGTTGAAGTCAACAAAGGCCAGATTCAACAAGTTATGCTTAACTTAATCCTCAATGCCACTCAAGTGATGCCAGCAGGCGGCCGAATCGAGATTACCTGTGTAGGCGATCCCGCCGAGGAGGCAGCCTTCATCATCTGCGACAACGGCCCGGGGATTCCAGAGCGTATACAGCCCGACATCTTCGAATCCTTCCTCACCCATCGCCTAGGGGGAACTGGCCTCGGACTCTCCATCAGTAAGCGCATATTACGCGACCATCATGGCGACATTGAGCTAGTCAAATCCTCTTCCGCAGGCAGTACTTTCCGCTTCTGGCTACCCACGCACTAACTCGTCGAGTCTGCCACAAAGATTACGAATAACTAAGCGCTGATTTTACTTTGAAACTCAAAATTCAACGTCACCACATCTGGCCACTCGCAATAGTCTTGGCCATCTTCATGGCCTCAAGCAGCAAGGATCTCGCTGCGCCGAGCATTGACTTCTCTTACGACAAGCTCGCACACCTCCTAGTCTTTGGCCTACTCGCCACCGCGGTGCTGCGCATCCCGCGCATTTTTAACTTAGGCTGGCGCGGCGTCTTTATGGTCATCGCACTGGTCTCACTCTACGGCGCACTTGATGAATATCGACAGTCCTTTACAGCCGGTCGCTCCGTCGAGCTTGGCGACTGGATCGCCGATACCCTCGGCGCCATCATTGCCAGTATCGTATATTACAAATGGCATAGCTATCGACGCTTTTTGGAGTGGCCTACTTCCTCCCAAAGCCAGCGCACTGACTAATACTTCACCCCACAGCCATATGGCGTGGTGGTTGACTTTTCAACTGGCTCGCCGGCAATTGCGCTGGCATACGCAGCCTTCACATAATTGGTAGCCTTTGCAATATCCTCAGACTTGGCAGATTTAATACTATCAATCGCTCCTTGATAAATCACGACACCCTCGGGGTTGATCAGAAACATATGCGGCGTGGTACGAGCGCCATAGGTACGGCCGACTTGACCTGCAGTATCAAGTAGTAAGGCTGTCGAGTGCGTCTCAGTCGCTTTACGCACAGCCTCTGCTTGGCCTGCTGTAAGATAGCCAGTCTTACCCGGAGCAGACGAGGCGATCTGCAGCCATACGACACCGGCATCTGTCAGCTCCCGCTGCAGAGCCTGCATATCGCCGTTTTCATAATACTTTATCACGAACGGGCAGTTGTGCCGCGTCCACTCGAGGACAACATACTGCCCTTTAAAATCGAAGATTTGACGCTCCACCCCAGCGCTATCGGTTAAGGCAAAGTCGGGTGCTGCGGCGCCAACCTGAACTGTGGCCTTCAAGACCGAGGCACATGCTAGGAATATAACGAAGAAAGATTTATAATGATTCATGACAGTCGAT